>CAZGGN010000025.1:9973-14052 GCA_964525195.1 uncultured Congregibacter sp. | reverse complement strand
GGAACGGTGCGAGATGACCGAGGTATAGCCTGCATCGGCTGCCATGGCGATCGCATCGAGCGTCTCAGTCAGCGTTCCAATCTGGTTGAGCTTGATCAGAATCGAATTGCCAACACCTTTCTCAATGCCTTCGCGCAGAATCCGCGTGTTGGTCACAAACAGATCATCGCCCACCAGCTGTACGCGATCGCCCAGACGTTCCGTCAGCAGTTTCCAGCCATCCCAATCCGATTCATCCAGCCCATCTTCAATCGACAGGATCGGGTGCGTGTCCACCAGCCTGGCGAGATACTCAGTAAAGCCCGCACTATCATAGTCACGCCCATCCCCACCGAGCCAGTAGCGACCGTCGCGGTAAAATTCCGACGCGGCACAATCCAGAGCCAGAGTGACATCAGAGCCCAGGGTATAGCCGGCGTTAGCGACCGCCTCTGCAATCACTTCGAGAGCCGCCCCATTGGAGGGCAAATCCGGTGCAAAACCGCCTTCATCACCGACCGCCGTGCTCAAACCGCGTGCCGCCAGCACCTTTTTCAGATGATGAAAAACTTCCGCTCCGCAGCGCAGAGCCTCGGCAAAACTGCTGGCGGCGACGGGCTGAATCATGAACTCCTGGATGTCCACGTTGTTATCCGCGTGCTCACCCCCGTTGATGATATTCATCATCGGCACCGGCATGCTCAGGGAACCGCGACCGTAGAGCCCGGCAATATGCGCGTAGAGGGGCGTGGCCGTGCACAAAGCCGCTGCCTTGGCCGACGCCAGAGAGACCGCGAGCATGGCATTGGCCCCGAGGGATTCCTTGTTCTCGGTTCCATCAAGATCCAGCATGATCTGATCGAGGGCACGTTGATCCGTCGCGTCGCATCCCAGGAGCGCACCACGCAAAGCGCCGTTAATGTTCGCGACTGCTTTGGTGACGCCTTTACCCAGGTAGCGCCGGGGGTCTGCGTCCCGCAGTTCGAGAGCCTCGCGCGATCCCGTCGACGCGCCGGAGGGTGCAAAGGCGACCCCGCAAGCCCCGCCATCTACCGTGACCTCAGCCATCACCGTGGGGTTGCCGCGGGAATCCAGCACCTCAAACCCCTGAACCTCAGTAATCCTGCTCACTCGTCAATCTCCCTAGATCGTGTTTCGGCACCGGCGCGGGCGCCGCTCTGCCTTGGATGTTACGCTCGCCGGCGCCTGACTCCGAACACCGGAAGCATCGCCCCGCACCTAGTCAATGGACAGGACGGGCAGGCGCTTCACCAGATCGTCAACGGCCTTGAGCTGCTCGAGAAACGGGCGGAGCTTGTCCAGGGGCAGCGCACTGGGACCATCGCACAAGGCTTTGTCCGGGTCCGGATGTGACTCGAGAAACAGCCCTGCAAGGCCGGTGGCCATGCCGGCCCGGGCCAGCTCAAGAACCTGTGACCGGCGTCCGCCGGAAGCCGCGCCCATGGGGTCGCGACATTGCAGGGCGTGGGTCACATCAAAAATCAGGGGTATGTCGCCGGTTGCAGCGCGCATAACGCCAAAACCCAGCATGTCGACGACCAGATTGTCGTAACCAAAATTGCTTCCGCGCTCGCAGAGCATCAGGCGCTCGTTGCCGCATTCACGAAATTTTTCTACCACATTGCCCATCTGCGCCGGGGACAGAAACTGCGGCTTCTTGATATTGATCGCAGCTCCGGTCTCAGCCATCGCCCGGACCAGATCTGTCTGGCGAGCCAGGAATGCCGGCAGCTGAATAATGTCGCACACCTCTGCCGCAGGGGCTGCCTGCTCCGGCGTATGCACGTCGGTAATCAGCGGCACATTAAAACGGGACTTCACCTCGGCGAGAATGCTCAGCCCCTCGTCCAGGCCGGGGCCACGGAAAGAGTGGATCGATGAACGATTAGCCTTGTCATAGGAGGCCTTGAACACCAGGGGGATGGCCAGATCGGCGCAGACGCTGACATATTCGGCGGCCACCTCCAGGGCAAAGTCGCGACTCTCAAGAACATTCACGCCGCCGAGCAGAACAAAGGGCGCGTCATTCGCAATGTGCAGACCAGCGACCTGAACAGACTGTGATTGGGTGCTCATACTGATCAGCCTACCGCGGTATCACGAGCCCGGCGATTACCCGCCGCATGCTGACAGGCCGCCTGGATATAGCTGGTGAACAGTGGATGGCCACCGCGGGGTCTTGAGGTAAATTCCGGATGAAACTGGCAGGCCACAAACCAGGCGTGCTCGGGCAGTTCAATCATTTCGACCAGGGACTTATCCGCGGACCAGCCGGCGATCACCATGCCGTTGTCCTGCAGGGTCTTGACGTAGTTGTTGTTAACCTCGTAGCGGTGTCGATGGCGCTCATCGATCACCGGCTTTCCGTAGATTTCCCGGATATGTGTTCCCTCTTCAAGATGGCAGGGCTGGGAGCCCAGACGCATGGTGCCACCGAGATCGGAGCTCTCGTCACGCTGTTCGGTACTGCCATCAGCATTCATCCACTCGGTAATCAGCGCTACGATAGGATGTGGCGTATCGGCCCGCATCTCCGTTGAGTGCGCCCCCTCCAATCCACAGACATTACGCGCGTATTCGATCAGCGCCACATGCATTCCGAGGCAGATCCCGAGGAACGGGATGTCGTTCTCCCGGGCAAAGCGGACCGCTTCAATTTTCCCCTCTACACCGCGATCACCAAACCCGCCGGGGACCAGAATCGCATCCGCGCCCGCGAGAACTCCGGTGCCGTCCCGTTCGATATCCTCGGCCTCGACGTAGTCGACCTGCACATCCGTCAGGGTCTGCAAACCGGCATGGGAGAGCGCCTCGTTCAGGGACTTGTAGGCGTCGGGCAACTCCATGTACTTGCCCACCATGGCCACGCGCACGGTGGCCTGGCGTTCGGCAACCTCTCGCTGCATCACCTCATCCCATTCACTCAGATCGGCGGCAGGGCAATCGATATTGAATCGCTCCACCACAAAATCATCCAACCCGTTGGCATGCAGCGCCCGGGGTATGCGGTAAATAGAATCAGCATCCAGCAGCGGAATGACGGCACGCTCTTCCACATTGGTAAACAGGGCGATCTTGCGACAGGCGCTGTCTTCAATGGGGACCGAGGAACGGCACAGCAGCACATCCGGCTGCAAGCCGATGGAACGCAGCTCCTTCACCGAGTGCTGCGTGGGCTTGGTCTTGATTTCTCCGGCGGTCGCTATGTACGGCACCAGGGTCAGGTGCATCAGCAGCGCGCGGGAGGATCCCATTTCGACCTTGAGCTGACGCGCCGCTTCCAGAAAGGGCAGTCCTTCGATGTCGCCAACGGTCCCGCCGATTTCGACCACGGCAATGTCCGCGTCACCGGCACCGACCAGCACACGGCGCTTGATCTCATCCGTAATATGCGGGATCACCTGCACGGTGCCGCCGAGATAATCACCGCGACGCTCCTTGGCAAGCACCGAGTTATAAACCCGACCCGTTGTAAAATTGTTGCGGCGGCTCATCACCGCGCGGGTGAAACGTTCGTAATGTCCGAGATCAAGATCGGTCTCGGCCCCGTCATCCGTGACGTAGACCTCTCCATGCTGGAACGGGCTCATCGTGCCCGGATCGATATTAATGTAGGGATCTAGCTTGAGGAGTGTGACTTTCAAACCACGGGCTTCAAGAACCGCAGCGAGCGAAGCTGCTGCAATTCCTTTGCCGAGAGAAGAAACTACACCACCCGTCACAAAGACCAAGCGCGTCATGTTCAGCCTTCCTGTTGACCCTGCCCCGGGACGAGCAAGATGTCATCAATCCGGGCGCGTGACCTGCGATAAGATGGGAGATCAAATTAACAGAAAGCGGCCTGAGCCTCAATCAGAAAGGCCAACAGAAACGGTTATTTCGTCGCAAATTTTGCGCGTTGCCAGACAAGCTCGAGACCCAGAGCCTCGGCCTGCGGCGACGAGGCGATCGCGCCAACGGCCAAAAGTTCTTCCCCGGCCCCGGAGCGCAGAAACAGCAGCGGCAAACGGTCGCGCCACCAGGGCGGCACCCCGTGCTCCTGAAAAAGGTGTTTCAAATCCTTGTGATGCCCGGCGCCG
>CAZGGN010000025.1:7893-9957 GCA_964525195.1 uncultured Congregibacter sp. | reverse complement strand
CAGACACAAATCTTGCAAACCCGGGGCACCGCCAGCCCTCACGGTCAACGTACCCAGCTCCCCCCAGCGGACAGACTCGCCGGGGTGCAGCGCGCATGCCTGCGGCGGCACTGTATCGGGCGGACGGCAGAACACCGCGTCGCGGTAGCGCTCGAGTATCCATGTGGATGTCGCCAGCGTCGCGCCCTGCCCCTCTCGAAGCTGTCGTAGAAACTCCCTGAGCCTAGCCGCCGGGGGCACCGCCAGCCCGCGCCGCTGCAGCCAGCCGCGCAGGGCAAGGGCGGCCGCCGCGGGCACCTCAGGCAACGCCGCAACAGGAAAACCCGGGTCACCCAGCGCACTCTGCACCGTCTCGAGCGGTGGACCGCTGCCGTGCTCAAGCCACTCGGCCAGCTGGGACGCCGAACGAGCGAGGGTTTTGCGATAACCCGGCCAACGCTGCTCAAGGCGGGGCATGACCTCGTGGCGCAGATAGTTGCGGTCAAAACCGACCTGCGCGTTGCTCGGATCCTCGATCCAGCTCAGCGAGTGACGCTGCGCATAGTCCTCAAGGACCCGCCGCGGCAAATCGAGAAACGGCCGCAACAATGACGCCTCACCTAATCGTCGCTGTCGGGGCATCGCTGCAAGACCGTCGGGGCCGGCGCCGCGCAGCAGGCGCAGCATGAAGGTCTCAGCCTGATCGTCCTGATGATGGGCCAGCAGTAGCAGGTCACCCCTGTGCAAAACGGACTCAAACCAGCGGTAACGCGCGTCCCGGGCTGCGGATTCCAGACCCTCGCCGCGATCCCGCACTGCCAGTGAGCGGGACTTGTATGCCAGACCCCAGTCCCGACAGCGCGCAGCGCACTCTTCATCCCACTGCGCGGCCTGCCCCTGAAGGCCATGATTGGCGTGCAGGGCGATTACCGCAGGCTGACGCTGCGCCATCGCATGCAGAAGCACCGTGGAGTCGAGTCCCCCGCTGAAGCCAACAAACAGGCGCCTGGCGGCTTCGAGGGTTTTCCGATGCTGGTCCAGAGCCTGCAGAACGGGGTCAAGGCTCACCCCGGGCAGCGCCTCAGTTACCGTAGGCCAGCAGCCTTGCGTAGCGGGCCTCAAGCATATCGTCCGTGCTCATGGTCTTGAGCTTGTCGATCTCAAGGACAAGATGCTCGCGAATCCGCTCGGCCATCAGCTGTTTGTTGCGGTGCGCCCCGCCCAGGGGCTCCTTGATACTGGCATCAACGATACCCAGCTCCTGCAGCTTCTCGGAGGTGACACCCATTGCGGCGGCGGCATCGGCAGCAAACTCCGTGGACTTCCAGATAATGTTGGCGCAGCCCTCCGGCGAAATCACAAAATAGGTAGCGTACTGCAGCATCGCCAGATGATCCGCGACACCGATGCCCAGCGCACCGCCGGAGCTTCCCTCACCAATCACGACGGAAACAATCGGCGTTCGCAGGCGGGACATCACTGCCAAATTGGTCGCAATGGATTCGGAGATGCCGCGCTCTTCCGAGTCAATGCCGGGGTAGGCTCCGGGGGTGTCAATCAATGTCACTACCGGAACCTGGAATCGCTCGGCCATCTCCATGAGGCGCAGGGCCTTGCGATATCCCTCAGGCTTGGGCATGCCGAAATTGCGATACACCTTGTCTTTGACCGAGCGACCCTTTTCCTGGCCGATGACCATAACCGGCTCGCCGTTCAGCCTTGCAAGGCCGCCGACAATTGCCTTGTCGTCACCAAAATGACGATCACCGTGGAGTTCATCAAAGTCCTCAAAGACCAGCGGGATGTAATCCAGACTGTAGGGACGCAGGGGATGTCGCGCCACACGCACCACGTCCCAGGGACTCAGATTGGAGAAAATCTTCTCCGTCAGCTTGAGGCTCTTGGCGCGCAGCTCATCGAGCTGGCTGCTGAGATTGAGCTCAGCGCCGGAGCCCACATGCTGTAGCTCCTCGATTTTTACCTCGAGATCAGCGATCGGTTGTTCGAAATCCAGATAATTGGGATTCATGGGTGCAGGCACTACCTTATTATGAACGGCAGGATTCTACCGAAAAGCGTCACTCG
>CAZGGN010000025.1:0-7883 GCA_964525195.1 uncultured Congregibacter sp. | reverse complement strand
GGGTGATCATCCCCCCGGCGGCGCCCGCCGAGCCGATAACACCGGCGACATTCGGGCCCATCGCGTGCATCAGCAAAAAGTTGTGCGGATCGGCCTCCAGACCCAGCTTGTTACTCACCCGGGCAGCCATGGGCACAGCGGACACGCCCGCGGAGCCGATCAGTGGGTTGATGGGGGTATGGCCCAGGCGGTTCATCAGCTTGGCCAGCAGCACGCCGGAGGCGGTGCCCACGCTGAACGCGACGATCCCCAGAGCCAGAATACCCAGAGTATTCACGTCAAGAAACTTGTCCGCGACCAGTTTGGATCCCACCGCCAGACCCAGAAAAATCGTCGTAATGTTGATCAGCGCGTTCTGTGCAGCCGCGCTCAGGCGCTCCACCACGCCACACTCACGCATCAGATTCCCAAAACAGAGCATGCCCAGCAGCGGCGCCGCGTCCGGCAGCAGCAGGCCCACCAGCAGTAGCAACATCAGGGGAAAAACGATTTTCTCCCG
Source organism: uncultured Congregibacter sp. (assembly GCA_964525195.1). GTDB lineage: Bacteria > Pseudomonadota > Gammaproteobacteria > Pseudomonadales > Halieaceae > Congregibacter. The sequence goes on along the minus strand of CAZGGN010000025.1, from coordinate 7,384 downwards.
GCGACTCACCTCCCGAAGCTGCACCATCTGGATCGCCCGCTCTTCCGGCGTCGTGAGGGCGCGCATGATCGGCGGCTGGATCAGAGGCACCAGCGCCATATAGGAGTAGGCCGCCACAGCGATGGCGCCGAGGAGATCCGGCGCCAGAAGACTGGACACGTAAATGGCCGTAGGGCCATCGGCGCCGCCGATAATGCCAATCGCTGCCGATTGGGCCAGGCTGAAATCAGTGATCCCCGCTGAAGTGAGTCCCACCGCGCCGAGGATCGTCGCAAAAATTCCAAACTGCGCCGCCGCCCCGAGCAGCAGGGTTTTCGGATTCGCCAGCAGCGGTCCGAAATCGGTCATCGCCCCCACGCCCATAAAGATCACGAGCGGCGCCACGCCGCTGCCAATCGCAACGGTATAAAAGCTGTAGAGCATGCCATCGGTGAACCCCGCATCACGGGCCAGCTGCAGCGCCTCCCAGTGCAGTGCCTGCGGGGCGATGTCCAGCGCTGCACTCAGCGCGGCCGGATCGGCGGGCACGGCCAGTAACGATGACAGTAGCCCGAGGGCCTCGGCGTTGCCGGTATGCAGGGCCCGGTCAAGCGCCGAGTAGGCGAGGTCCGCGCCGGGGATATTGGCCATGAGTCCACCAAAACCGATGGGAACCAGCAGCAGGGGCTCAAAGCGACGGTGAATCGCGAGATACAGCAGCAGCAGGCTGATTGCCATCATCACCGCTGCACCCGGATCCAGCTGGGCGAGTCCCGAAGCGCCCCAGAGCTGGGCCATGCGTTCCATCAGGCGGAGCCCAGCTCCATCAGCAGGTCACCCACGGCGACCGCATCCCCGGCGGATACCGCGATAGTGCCCACGCTGCCGGCGACCGGGGCGCGGACCTCGGTCTCCATTTTCATCGCTTCGAGGAGAACCACCACATCGCCCGCCTCCACTGCATCGCCCAGAGCCACCGAAATGCTGACGATATTCCCCGCCAGGGGCGCTTTCACCGCAGTCTGCTTGCCCGCGCTCGCCGCCGCCGGGGGCGCGGCGGCAACCGGCGCGGGACTCACCTGCGACATCTCTCCGCCCTCGGCCACTTCCACCACATAGCGCTGGCCACTCACCGTCACCGTGTACACACCGCTCGATGAACTTGCGGACCCGCTAGTCGCAGGCGCCGGCGTCTTTGGCGTCTCAGCGGGAGTCGCCGCCTGCGGTGCGGCCTCAAACGCGCTCGCATCCCCGCGCTTGTCCAGAAAACGCAAGCCGACCTGAGGAAACAGCGCGTAGGTCAGGACATCATCGATCTGCCCTTCCCCCGGCGTGAGACGGATATTCTTGTCGGAGGCCAGTTGCAGCAGTTCACTCTCCAGCGCCATCATCTCCGGCTCCAGCAGATCCGCCGGACGGCAGGTCACGGGCGCGGCCCCCTCCAGCACCCGCGCCTGCAGCGCCGCATTGACCGGAGCCGGCGTCAGACCATACTCACCCTTGAGCACGCCGGCGGTTTCCCGCGAGATCGATTTGTAGCGCTCGCCCGTCAGCACATTGAGAACCGCCTGCGAGCCCACAATCTGCGAGGTGGGGGTTACCAGGGGGATAAAGCCCAGGTCTTCCCGCACCGAAGGAATCTCGTCGAGCACCTCGCCGAGGCGGTCCTCTGCATTCTGCTCGCGCAACTGATTTTCCATATTGGTCAACATGCCACCGGGCACCTGCGCCACGAGAATCCGGGAGTCCACGCCGCGCAGGGAGCCTTCGAACTTCGCGTACTTCTTGCGCACTTCCCGGAAGTAACCGGCGATCCGCTCGAGGGCGACGAGATCGAGACCGGTATCGCGCTCCGTATCCTGCAGGATCGCAACCAGGGCCTCCGTGGGCGAATGCCCATAGGTCATGCTCATACTGGAAATCGCTGTATCGATATTGTCGATTCCCGCCTCGATACATTTGAGATTGGTGGCGGTAGACAGCCCCGTGGTCGCATGGCACTGCATGTGGATAGGCACGGAGCAAGCGGCTTTCAGGCGCGACACCAGCTCAAACCCCACGTAGGGCCTCAGCAGGCCGGCCATATCCTTGATGGCGATAGAGTCGGCACCCATATCCTCAATCCGGCGCCCCTGATCTACCCAGGTATCAATATCGTGCACCGGACTCAGGGTGTAGGCGATGGTGCCCTGGGCATGCTTGCCAACATCTTTCACGGCTTTGAGTGCCACCTCGATGTTGCGCATATCATTCATCGCATCGAAGACCCGAAACACATCCACGCCATTGACCGCCGCGCGCTCAACAAACTTCTCTACAACATCGTCGGCATAGTGTCGGTAGCCGAGAAGATTCTGCCCGCGCAGCAGCATCTGCTGCGGCGTATTGGGCATGGCTTTTTTCAGCTCCCGGATACGCTCCCAGGGATCTTCCCCGAGGAAGCGGATACAGGCGTCAAAGGTGGCGCCTCCCCAGGACTCCAGCGACCAGAAACCGACGGCGTCGAGTTCCGCGGCAATCGGGAGCATGTCCTCAAGGCGCATGCGCGTTGCGAAGAGGGACTGATGCGCATCGCGCAAAACGAGTTCGGTAATGCCAAGTTTGGCGGATGACCCAGACATGCAGACTCCTTTGACCGGTCAGGACGTTTCAGCTCTCGCGGCCCGCTGCGCGCGATGCTGATGCACTGCCGCGGCTATCGCGGCGAGTAGTTCAGGGGATACGGAGGGAGTCTCAGGCACAACTGCCGTGGGCGCACGGCGCGGCAGAGTAACGGGCTCCGGAAAAAAGCGCAGAATCAGCCGCGACATGAGCCGCGTGGCATAGACCAGCAGCGTGAGGAACACCACGACCGTACCCATGCCATACAGCAGCAGCTCTAGTCCCTGCGAAAGCAGTGATGTGCTCATTGAATCCCCCTTGGAGGCCGCATCATAAGCCACGGGGATAGTCGCGGTCACGACAGCTGTGACATTTCTCAAGTCTGCGTATACTTCGCCGCTGTGACCCCCGATAACGCACCCCGTATTCTGCTGGCACCGATGGAAGGTGTCATTGATCACACCATGCGCGAACTGCTCACGCAGCTCGGTGGTGTGGATCGCTGTGTCACCGAATTTCTTCGGGTCAGTCACGAACTCTTGCCGCCGCGGGTGTTTTACCGCATCTGTCCGGAGCTCACCCGGGGTGGGCTGACCACGACCGGGGTGCCGGTTTTTCTGCAGCTGCTTGGCGGCGACCCGACGCTGGTCGCCGAAAATGCCGCCCGCGGTGCCGAGCTCGGGGCGCGGGGAATTGATCTCAATTTCGGTTGTCCGGCGAAAACCGTCAATCGCTCTGACGGCGGCTCCATCATCCTCCGGGATCCCGAGCGCGTGCACAATATCGTCGCTGCTACCCGTCGAGCTCTGCCTGACAGCGTGCCCCTCACCGTCAAAATACGCCTGGGTTTCAACAACAGCCATCAGTTTCTGGAGATTGTGCGTGGCATCGACGCCGCTGGCCCGAGCGAGTTGGTCATCCATGCCCGCACCCGCGCCGATGGCTACCGCCCGCCCGCCTACTGGGACCAGATCGCCCGGGCGGGTGAAATCAGCGCCATTCCCCTCATCGCAAACGGTGAAATATGGGGCATTGAGGACGCCCGGCGGGCCCGACGGGAGAGCGGCACCAGGGATCTTATGCTGGGTCGGGGGGTGCTCTGCAGACCCGATCTGCCACGACTCCTGCGCGCGGCTGATTGCGGTATCGAGCATCCGGCACTCACCTGGGACGACATTCTCGGCCTGCTGCAACGTTATCTCGCCATCACCGTGACGCATTATGACCGGCGCTACGCAGTCAATCCGATCAAACAGTGGCTGGGCTACCTGAGGCACTATTACCCCCAGGCCGCCGCCCTGTTTGTGCAGATCAAGCGGATTCGGGAACCAGAGGAAATGCAGCAGGCGCTTGGCGACGAGGTGACGCCGAAGGCAATGGCCGCCTGAGCGCTGGCAGGAACGTAACCATCACTGAAAGGACTGAAATGTGTCGACCGCAGTCGTAGATGATCGGGAGTTTTTCGGGCACCCGCGGGGCCTGCTGATTTGCTTCAGCACGGAAATGTGGGAACGCTTTTCCTTTTACGGCATGAAATACCTGCTGCTGCTGTATCTGACCAAATACCATTTGTTTACCGATTCGGAAGGCCTTGAGGTTCTCGGAGGCTACGCGGCACTGGTGTACGCGATGCCGGTCATTGGCGGGCTGCTTGCGGATCGCTACCTGGGTATGCGCAAATCAGTGATTCTCGGCGGGCTGCTGCTGGTGGCAGGACATCTGGGCATGGCCCTAGAGGGCGAGCAGGCCCGGATGGTCGGCGACAGCATTCAGCGGGATCAGGCCGCGCTGCAGGTGTTCTATGCCTCGCTGGCGCTGATCGTTATCGGCGTGGGGTTCCTCAAACCCAATATTTCCACCATCGTCGGGCGCCTCTACAGCCGCGACGATCCGCGCCGGGACTCGGGGTTCACCATTTTCTATATGGGCATCAACGTCGGGGCCTTCACTGCCACGCTGCTGTGTGGCTATCTCGGCGAGACCTTTGGCTGGGGTTACGGATTTGGCGCCGCGGGCATTGGCATGCTGGTGGGTCTGACCACATTTATTTACGGTCAGCGTTATCTTCGCGGGCTGGCCGAGCCCCCGGAGGGCGTGGACCTTCGGCAGCGCACGCCGATAGGCCTTAATCGTGAGCAGAGCATCTATGCGGGCGCGCTGCTCGCCGTGGTCGTGGTCTGGCAGATGCTGCAGTTTCACGCAGCCATCGGCCTGCTCCTCAACAGCCTGTCTTTCATAGTCCTAGCGGGCCTGAGCTGGTTCATCATTGCCCGCTGCGATGCAGTTGAACGCAGCCGGATGCTTGTCCTCATAATCCTGACCATCTCGACCGTCGTGTTCTGGGCCCTGTTTGAGCAAAGCGCCGCATCCATGACACTGTTTGCAGACCGGGTCATGGACCGCTCGGTCTTCGGTATGACGCTCACCGCATCGCAGTACGGCGCGCTGAATTCCATGTTCATTTTTATCTTTGCGCCGCTTTTCGCCTGGCTCTGGACCGTACTGAGCGCGCGCAAACTGGAGCCCTCGACTCCGGTCAAGTTTTCCCTCGGAATCGCTCAGGCGGGACTGGGTTTTGGCGCCCTCGTGGTCGGCGCGGCCAATCCGGATGAGGCCGGACTGGTATCCGGATACTGGATGATTCTCGCCTATCTGCTGCATACCTGCGGCGAGCTTTGCCTCTCCCCCGTAGGTTTGTCTGCGGTAACCAAGCTTGCTGTGCCCAGTGTTGTCGGCGTGATGATGGGATCGTGGTTTCTCGCCACGGCCTACTCCGAGTTTGTCGCCGCACAGCTGGCCAAGCTCGCTGCGTTGGAAACCAGTGGTGGCAGCGTCGCGGACACGGCCAGCGCGCTGAGCAGTTACAGTGAGTTGTTCACCAGCCTGTTCTGGCTGGGGCTCGGCGCCGGCGCTCTGATGCTGTTGCTGTCGCCGCTGCTACGCCGCATGATGCACGGCATCCATTAAGACAAAACGACCCGGACGACCGCTATGCAGGCACGCGAATACGACCTCATTTTGTTTGGTGCCACAGGGTTTACGGGACAATTGGTCGCCGAGTATCTGCTTGAGCAATATGGCGCGGACAGGGAATTGTGCTGGGCTCTCGCCGGGCGCAATCTGGACAAGCTCCAGGCCGTGCGCCAGGCACTACAGGGAGCCAAGCCTGAAGCCGCTCTGCCCTTGCTTGAAGCAGACAGTGACGATCTCGTTGCGCTGACAAGGCTGGCGGAAAGCGCCAAAGTCATCTGCACGACCGTCGGCCCCTACGCCCGGCACGGAAGCAAACTCGTTGCCGCCTGTGCCACCAGCGGCACCGACTACTGCGACCTGACCGGCGAGGTACCCTGGATCGCGCGCATGATCGCCGAGCACCAGGTCAGCGCCGAAAACTCCGGCGCACGAATCGTCCACTGTTGCGGCTTTGATTCCATCCCCTCAGACCTTGGCAACTGGTTCGTCCAGCAGGCCATGCAGGAACACTATGGCGTGGCCGCACAGCGGGTACATGGGCGCGTCGGTAAAACCCGCGGCGCCGCCAGCGGCGGCACAGTGGCCAGCCTTCTCGGGGTGCTTGAGGAAGCGGAGAAGGATGCTCGCCTGCGCAAGCAACTGCGCGACAAATACCTGCTCTACCCGGGCAACGAACAGCCCGGCCCCAAGGTGAGCGATCAGTACACCCCGATTTTTGATCCCTGCTTCGATCAGTGGACCACACCGTTTGTCATGGCGCTGATCAACGAGCGCATGGTCAGGCGCAGCAATGCTCTCCTCGGCTTTCCCTGGAGCCGCGAGTTCAACTACGACGAAAGTCAGCTCTGCTCGAGTCGAGCCCAGGCGCTGGCAATCAGTCTTGGCATGGGCGCGGCAATGCTGACCGTGAGTACCTCGCTGGGCCGGCGCCTCGCCGCCCGCTGGTTGCCCAAGCCTGGCGAAGGGCCTGATCGCGAAGCGCGGGAACGCGGCTTCTTTGAATTGTTCTTCCATGCCGAGCACCCGGACGACCCGGCAAAATCGCTCCGCGCCAGAGTCAGTGGCGATCGCGACCCGGGCTATGGCGCAACATCGCGCATGCTCGGCGAAGCTGCCGTATGTCTGGCAAAGGACAAGGCGAGCGTAGACGGCGGCATCTGGACTCCCGCATCCGCGCTGGCACCGGCGCTGCTGCCGCGACTGGAGAAGAACGCGGGGCTGAGCTTCAGCCTGGTAGACCCTGGCTAAGCCGGCTTTCGGCGCACCCTCGAGCATTGGACGAGCCCACGCAGCAGCGCTTTAACCTGGTTTTTTCGGGGCAGCTCCTGCCCGATACAAACCCGGAACGCGCGCGGCGGACTCTCGCCGGTTTTTTTGGCCTTCGCGACCCCGCAGCGGTTAAAGCATTTTTCAGCGGCAAGCCCGTAGCACTCCGACGCAATCTGAGTCGCGCTGACGCGCAGCGACTGTATCGACAGCTGCGCGCGGTGGGCCTGATCTGCGAGATCACCGCGCTGGATTTCCCTGGCGGCGCCCGTGCAACGCGAAAGGATGCAAAGCCCGTTTCGCAAAAAGCGGCACCCCGCAAGCCGGCTGCGAGGAAAAAAACCAGCCAGACGGGTAGTCTGCCGGCGACAATCAAAACGTCACCTTCCGCAGCCGTGCCTGCGGCTGCAGATCGGCCGGAGCCGGAGGCACCGCCCGGCTCCAGGCCCGCGCCCGCGGATAAACCTTCGATATCCGCAGATAAACCGCCGCCGGGAAAGCTCCTCGGCGTGGCTCCGAATCTGTTTGCCCTGCGCCCGGCGCAGCTGTCGCGCTCCCGGGATCA
>CAZGGN010000024.1:17245-26084 GCA_964525195.1 uncultured Congregibacter sp. | reverse complement strand
CGGCAGCGCTGGCAGGATAATCCCGCTATTCTCTTTGCATCGGCCAACGCGGCCAGAGCCGCGGGCGCCGAACGCGAGGCAGGCAGACTCTACCGGCAGCTTCTCCTGCACGAGCCGGAATTTTACGCGGCGCGCAATAATTACGCGGATTTGCTGCTCCATGCCGGGTGTCGTGATCAGGCGCAGAGGGTATTCGAACCGCTGCGTGAAGTGCTCTCGGACTTGCCGGGAAGCTTGGGTGATGCTGTGAGAGACACCGAAAAAGCGATCCGGGAGGCTGCGTCGACAAAAGCCTGCTCTATGCCGGAGGCGGCGGGCGATGACAGGCGTCCTGACGGTGGGGTCATTCCCGCCGAAGAGGGCATGTCCCGCAAAGCCGAGGCTTATTCTGCCTGAAGCCCAAGGGGCTCTAGTGCCCGGTGGAGCTCAACTCAGTCTAGCTACCCGGGACGCACTCGAGCACGCGCTGCATGTCATCAGCGTTGTTATAAAAATGCGGCGAGAGACGAATCCCCTCTTTACGAGTATCGAACTGAACGCCGGCGGCTTTGAGTCGCTCGGCGAAGCGGTCCTGCGAGGCTCTGAAGTTCAGCACGACCGTAGCGCCTCGCTGCGCCGGATCAACGGGTGATACCAGAAATTCCCCGTCAACCTGCTTGCAGAGCATTTCCCCGAGTTCCCGGTTATGCGCCTCGATCTTGTCCAGTCCCAGTTCGATCAGGCGCTCGATCGAATGGGCCGCAATCAGGGCCGGCGCTACGCTGGGCGTACCGCCCCAGAAACGCAGCGCATCCGGGGCGTATTCAAAATGATGGATATCAAACTCAAAAGGGTTGCTGTGAGAAAACCAGCCCACGTCCGCGGGCTCACATTGCGCAACCCGCTCCGGGTGGACCCACATAAAGCCCGCGCCGGAGCCGCCACAGAGCCACTTCAAGCAGGAGCCAACAATAAAATCTGCGTTCCAGGCCCGCGCGTCGATTGGACGAATCCCGATGGATTGGGCGACATCAACGACGCTGATTGCCCCGCACTCCCGAGCCAGCGCGCACAGGGGGGCAATGTCATGGCATTCGCTGGTGTTGGAGTGAACATGGGTAAACACTACGCAGTGCACGTGCTCATCGAGATAGTCAGCCCAGGTCTGGGGGTCCAGGGTGTTGCGATCCCCGGGAATGATGACGAGCTCAAAGCCCTGACGCTGTGCCACCGAGAAAATAAAGCCCAGGGACGGGAAGGCGCGTTCAGCAATGACCAGACGGTTCCGCCCCCGGCGCACCGGCAGCGAGTGCATCACCTGGCTGAGCCCGAGAGATACGCTGGGCTGCGGGCAGATCATCGCCGCATCGTGGTTGATCACGCGCGCCAGGCCTTGTCTGAAACGGTCGAAAGCTGTCATCCAGTGCGGCCAGACCTGATCGTCGCTGGCAACCCAGGGGCCGAAGAGATCGTGCTTCAGGCTTTCTGCGGCGTCCAGCGGCGGTAGCCCCGCCGAGTGATTGAGCAGGTAACCGCCGCCTCTGGGCCAGTCACCGGCAAGTTGTGCATCTTTAATCATCAGCCCGGCATCTCCAGCGATTTACGGATTTTCTCGATGTCGCGATAGCGACTGCGAATGTCGTCCCGGGGCGCGGCAGTTCTCAGGTCCCGGAGCTTCTGTAGTGCCGACATAAGGACTTCCAGTGGCGGGCCGCTGGCGGTGATATGCGTGAGGTGCTTCTGGTCCAGGGTCGACGACGGATTCTCGATAAAACGGTGCACGAGTTGGTTGTGGTGCTGAGAAGCCGTCCTCCCATGCGCGGCGCAGACCTCCAGAAACAGGCTCACATTCGATTCGAAGTAAGCGCCCGCTGACTTCCCGGACTCCACGCACGCCAGAATTTGATCCATCAGGCTTTCCCGGCGCATGCAGTCGCGCAGGCGCGCCTGATCCTCGGGCAACATATACAGAAACTTGTCGATCAGTAGCTGGGAGTAGGAGGGGTCTTCGGCCTGGCAGAGCCCCAGCAGCAGGTCAATTTCGTTAATGCCCGCGAAGTCAATAGGGCCGCACGGAATAAAAAAAGCGTGCCGGATCCAATTGGTCGAACAATTGTTCGTTGTAGGCCGCGACGTCCTCCAATGCCTGCCGCGCGGCGAGCAGCAGATCGCCGGTGACCGGATGGGTGATTCCCAGCGGCACGGTCCGCACCAGCGCATCCGCCGCGCGCTTGTAGGCAAAAATACCCCGGGTGTTGAAGTCCAGAAACAGGCATTCGTCACTGAGCGTGGTAAAGCTCCGGTAAACACCGTTCCTCGCGAGGTTATGCGTAGACAGGTGACTGGTGGCGAAGCGCGGGGTCACTCCCAGGGAGGCGCCGATATGCATTGCCAGTCCCGAGGCTTCAATCAGTGGAGAAGTCTGCTCCCGGGAGGGTTCGGTAATCTCGTGACGGCGGCAGGCTCCCATATAGAGGCCCACGTTGCCCAATAGCGCAAAGGCACGCTCAAAGCCCTCGTCCGTATTCCCCTCGTTGTGCAGCTCAACAATATGCGCGCGGCCTTCGTCGTGGAGCAGCTGGCGAAGCCCGGCCCCAACGGCGGTAATGTCGGAGCGGTCGTCCTGGGCAAAATACAGGTCTTCGAGTTCGCTGTTGATCTCGACAAAACTCGATCGAATCCATTCCTCAAAGCGGTCGGCGTTGGCGCTCATGCAGGCAACTCTTATTCAGCGTTGAGATTGTATTTCATGATACTGCCGTGGCGGCCTTCCTTGTCGCGCTCCAGATCAAAGACATCGCCCTCTGGCGTGTGCATCTGCCGTTTGATGGCGCTGATCGCAGCCCGATCCTCGGCATCCATTGTCAGGGCAAAGATCTCCTTGTAGCGATCGATATGGCTGGCGTTGCGCGCACCGATAATGACCGCAGCGACCTGCGGTTGCGCCAGTACCCAGTTGGACGCGACGCTGGCGATGGTGATGCCGTGCTTGTCGGCGATGCTTTTGAGGGTTTGCAGCAACGCCTGAAAAAGCTCCCAGCCCCCGATCTCGTCGATCATGAGCTTGTACTTGATCAGCGATCGATTGCTCAGGCCGGCGGGCTCGGCTTCACCCAGCCAGCGCTCGCTGAGAAAGCCCCCCGCCAGGGTGCCATAGCACAGCAGGTGCATGTCGTGGTCTGCGCAGAGTCCCAGCAGAGCTTTCTCCGGGCGCGGGTCCAGCAGTGAGTACTGAACCTGGGTGCTGGCAAGTGAGATGCCCGCAGCAAGAATTTCCCGGGTTTTTTCCGTGTTGAAATTGGTTGTGGACAATAGCTCGATCTTGCCGGCGCTTTGCAGCTCCTGCAGCCACAGGGCCGCTTCAACGCAGCCGGGTGCCGTGTAGTTCCACCAGTGGAACTGCACCATGTCCAGGCGTTCGAGCCCGAGGCGCAGTAATGAGCGATCGATGATGGCCTCGACCCTGGCTTTTGTGAGCTTTCCGAGTTCCGCATAGTCCGGTACGTACTTGGTATGAACCTTGACATCCAGAGGGGTAGGGCGCCGACGATTCTCCGCAATAAATTCGCCGATCATCGATTCCACACCGGTGTAGATATCTGCGCAGTCAAAGCTGGTGATGCCGCGCTCCGCAAACGCAAACATATCCGCTACTGGCTCGGCTGAGATTGCGCTGCTGTGCCCATCGGACAGCTGCCAGCCGCCCTTGATAACCCGGGATATGGCGTAGTCGGGGCGCAGGGAATACTGTTCGATCATTCCTTCCATGGGTTGTTCTCGGGTAGCGGCTCAAGGGTCGTGTCGGAGCGGGTAAATCGCTGCTCACCAATACGGCTGATTTTGAATTTGGCTCCGCAGTGCGGATCCGGGCAGGCGATCACATGGTCTGTCGCCATCCAGTCGTACTCATACAGCGGCCGTTGCTTGGCTGGCAGGAGCGGGAGCAGCGCGGCGAGGGCGTAGAGTGAGAAGGGTTTGCCCGATTCAAAGTGCAGATTCTCCCCACGGACTTCAAAGGCACTTCCGAGTTCGTGGCTGCAGACAAAGGGCCTGTCGCCCTCAATAACCTCTACGCGCAGGTCGTAGAGTTTGAATTGCTGATCGTCCATGGTGTTTTCCACGTGTTGCGAACCGCTATCTGCTCAGGCGAGGCCCTGTCAGACGAATGGTGCGTGTGGGCACTATTATCCACCAGGAGGGCTGTCAGGGACGAGCCCAGTATGAGGGTCTGCCGTCAATACGCCAGCACCTTGCTGTTCATGGCGGGACCAAAGGACTACTATCGGGCGCCGTCGCAGGCACTCAGGAAGCTTATCGTCCGGATTCTGATGCGGCGTTCTCTGTGCGGATTATGGGATCAAATCAATGCCGAATTTGCAGTGTTTGTCATTGGGTGTGTCAGCCATGTATCTGCGGCTGGCGATTCGCTCTTTGATGTCGTGCGTCCTGCCGTTGTTTCTGGTTGCGGCAAATGCTCAAGGCAGTGAGTCCCCTGAGGCACTGCGGCACAGCGATCTGATATCCAATTACATCGACGCGTGGGCCGACTTTTATCCGAGTGAGGCTTTCGCCTACGGCCGGCAGGAAAGCGCTGATGACTTTGAGGATTTTCGCGAGGATCGGGTAGAGAGCTGGCTCGCGCTGAACCGCGAGATCAGTGCCCATGCTGAACAATTGCTCAGGGATGCCGACTCCCTGAGTCCGGGGAGCAAGACCGATCTCAGCGTTCTGCTCGCGCAAACCCTCGATGAGCTTGGCAACTGGCAGGAAGATGCGCCGCTGGAGCAACAGCCGCAATGGTACGCGGAGCGGGTGTCCCAGGCGCTGACTCATCTGCTGGTGCGCGATCAGCTGACCGCGCAGCAGCGCAGCGATGCCGTCGTGGCACGCCTGCAGGGCGTAGAGCAGCTGTGCCGTCTTGCAATCCGCTCTTTGCGTGGCGGCAATAGCATGCGTACTCAGCGGGCCCTCGGGACTCTGAGCGGAACCCGGGAATTTTACGCCCAGGGCCTCGCTGAGCTGGTCGCCGACTGGCCCGCGGCTCGCGGTGAACTCTCCCTGGCGGCCGCCGTGGATCGAGCGGTAGACGCAATCGCGGCTCTTGAGGCATACCTCAAGGCTGAAATTCTTCCCGGGGCAACACACAGCCCCGCCATCGGCGAAGCGCTGTACGCGGCAAAGCTGGCGCGGCGCAGCGCGGGTTTATCCCCCGCCCGTCTCCTCGCTGCGGCCGGCGAGGAACTGCAACGTGTGCGTGCGCTGATGGTCGATGAGGCCGCACGCTGGAGGGCATCGCTGCCCGAGTCTCAGCGGGGACCCTATTCCGGGCTTTCTGGTGATGACCTGCTTGCTGCCGCCATCGCGGCGATGGAGGCGGAGCGGCAGGACAACAGCGCCGACTTTCTCGCAAGTTTCAGTGAGCTGACCTTCGCTGCAGAGCGATTTGTCGAGCATCACGGGATTGCCAGCATCCCCAGGCCGACAACGCTGATGGTAGCCCTGTCACCCGCGCATTTCAGCGGTGCTGCGGTCGGTGGCGTCTACCCCAGCGGGCCTTTTGCGCCCGATGCGGATACGCTGTTTTACATACCCTCGATTCCCGACAGCGCGCCGGCTGATGCCAAAGCGGGCTTCTACCGGTCCTTTAATACGCATTTCAACACCATGATCCTGGCTCACGAAATGTTTCCAGGGCATTACCTGCAATACAAGGTCGCGGTTTCCCAGGCGCCGGCGGTTCGCGCGCTGTTCCCCAACGGGTCCTATGTCGAAGGCTGGGGCAGCTTTGTGGAGGAACTGATGCTGGATGCGGGCTGGGCCAACAATGCGCCGCTCACCCGTCTGGCGCATCTTCGCAAGCGCCTGGAAAATGCGACGCGCGCCTACGTCAGTGTGCAGGTCAACATGGCGGGCTGGGGCGAGTCCGAGGTGCTGACGTTCGCCCGTGAGGAGGGACTCCTGGCGCCACAGTTTGCAACCAATCTCTGGCAGCGGGTGGTGAATTCTCCAATGCAAATCACCGATTACTTCAGCGGCTACCGGCAGTTCAAGGCCCTTTACGATGACTATCAGCTCGCCGCGCGGGCCCGCTCTGCTGAGCCTCAGACGCGAGTCTGGGTGGATGCGGTACTGCGCGCAGGTCCGGTGCCGATGGCATTGCTGGAAGGCGAGATACAGCGCGGCATCAATTCCGTCAGCGCCGGCGGCCTGGTTTATCGCGATGCCGGTGCGGCGAGCAAGTAATCGAACGCCGGGCGCGACGCTGATAACGCAATGATTCTGCGCCTGTTCAGCAACCTGGTAGGTCCGGCCGCGGTCATGGCCGCGGGGACCATGGGCGCCGGCGCGGTGGCGTCGTTTCTGCTGGCCGGCGCCTGGTTTCGCTACGACCTGCTCTGGGTCATTCTGGCCATGTTGCCGGTGTTTGTGATTTCCGTGGACAGCGCCTCGCGCATCGGTGCCCTGAACCCGCAGACCGGTATGTTTGCCCTGGTAAGACAGCGTATGAGCACCACTCTGGCCTGGCTGTTGCTGCTGTTGATCGTTCCGGTGCATTTCCTGGTGACCATGGGGCAGATTTCCGTCATGACTTCGGCGTTTGCCGCACTGGCGGGTATGCCATCTGGAGCAGCGAGCAGCCCGGCGTCACTGCCGATGGCTGTGCAGGTGGGTATCTCTGTGGCGCTCTCGGCGGCCGTTTTGTGGCTGGTGTTTTCCCGTGGCTACGAGCGTATGCAGCGAGTCATGACACTGTTGATGGTCCTGATGTTTATCTGCTTTTTAGTCGTCGCTCTTCGTGGATTGAGCGAGTGGCAGGCGATTCTGGCGGGCTTTGTCCCGTCGATACCGGCGGACCTGCCCGTCCCGGGCAGCGAACAAACACGTATCGCGTCCAGTTCTATTATCGCCATGGTCGGCGCTGCGGTGGCGCCGGCGGCACTGCTGGGGATGCCCTACCTCTGCGCCGATGACGGTGGCAATCGCGAGCAGCTAGCGCAGGCGTTCTGGCAGGCGATTATCAATATGGGATTCATCTTCGGCGCCTATGCGATTTTTGTCGTCGTTGCCGGTGGTTTTGCCTTGTATTCGCTCCCGGATCACGCCAGTTTTGCGGACGTCAGCCAGGCCTCGGCGGTCTTCCGCGACGCGCTTCCGGGCATCTTCGCGACCCTCGGCCCAACGATCTTTACCCTCGGACTCTTTACCGCCGCGATGACGACGCTCGTGGTCGCGGCACAGGTCACGATCTATTTTGTTCTCGATATGTTCGAGCGCGAATGGCGTTTTGCCGCAGACAACAAGCTCTATCATCGATTGTTGTCAGTCTTTGTCCTGGGGGCCGCAGTGCTGGCACCGTTCTGGGACTTCCCTGCGATGCTCAAAGTGATTCTGCTCATGGGCATTAATGTCGTCGTGATCCCCCTCGGATTCCTGATTGTGATCGTGCTGGTAAACAACCACAGCGTAATGAAGGGATTCGTGGCGGAGTGGTGGCGCAATGCGGTGCTGATGATCGGGCTGATTGTTTCGATTATGTTGGCCGTGGATAAGGCACCGCTGTATTACCGGATGTTGGCGGGGTGAGCTGGGCGGGCTCGGGCAGCGTGAAAACCCGAGTCTCCCAGAAAACATGAGGCCGCAGGGCATCGTTCTGTGCTCCACCGCCGGCCTCGATCAGCGCATGCTGTCGTGCGAGGATCTGCAACTCCTCGGCCGAGACCGGATAAAACTGCCGCGCGCGGTTTTCCGCTTCATCACTGCCCTGACGCAGAGTAATGACCAGGTGTCCGCCGGGCCTGAGGAGATTCGACAGCACACGGAAAGCCCCCTCGCGATCCGCGGGGGGCAGGTGCTGCCAGACCGCAGACAAGAGCATCAGATCAAAGCGGCAGCCCAGGTTCCGCAGCTGCTGCAGCCTGGGGAGGGTGTCGCTCATCCAGGTGACCGACTCGCCCCGGGTATACGCCTCGCCGGTTTCACGCATGGGGGCGCTGGGTTCCACGGCGATGACTTCCCAGCCCCTGCTTGCCAGCCAGCGCGCATCGCGCCCGGAGCCCGCTCCGATGTCACAGGCAAGCCTAGGCTGCTGTTTGTCTAGCAGCGCACTCCAGCTGCTGTGCACAGTCTCGGGATCCCTGGCGTTGTACTGGCTCGCCAGCGCCTGGCTCTGCTCGTCGTAGTACTGCGTTGGATTCACAGGGCCGCCGTGTTTCAGGCGGCCCGGGTAAGCCCTTCGCGCTGCACGTGATCCAACGTTGCAGCCAGACCGATGGAGAGCTTTTCGACCAGTTCATCGATCTGTGCTTCGGTGATGATCAGTGGCGGACAGAGCGCAAAGGCGGTGCCGGCCACCGGGCGGCCGATCAGCCCCGCATCGGCGCAGGCCTGGGTCAGGTAGGCAGCGACCGAGGGCGGGAAGCCCTCGCCCGTCGCCTTGTTGCTGACCAGCTCGAGGGCGGCAATCAGTCCCCTGCCGCGCACTTCACCGACCAGCGGGTGCTCCGCCAGAGGGGCCAGCTTTTGCTGCAGGTAGTCACCGGTGCGCGCGGCCTTGTCGAAGATACGGTCGCGCTCGTAAATTTCCAGGGTCTTGAGTGCCACAGCACAGCCCAGCGGATGGCCCGAGTAGGTATAGCCATGCGCCAATTCGCCCCCCTTGTGCTTGAGCACGCTGGCCACGCGATCGTTGAACAGCACGCCTCCCAGTGGAATGTAGCCTGAAGTCAGCCCCTTGGCGATAGTCATGATGTCCGGCTGGAAGCCGAAATGCTCGCAGCCGAACCATTGGCCCGTCCGGCCGAAGCCGCAGATGACCTCGTCGGAGATCAGCAGCACGTCGTAGCGGCGGCAGATGCGCTCG
>CAZGGN010000024.1:0-17235 GCA_964525195.1 uncultured Congregibacter sp. | reverse complement strand
CCACAGCACAGCCCAGCGGGTGACCCGAGTAGGTATAGCCATGCCCGAACACACCCACTTCCGATACCGGCTCCACAAGAGCCTCGTAGATGTCGCCCCGCACCACGGAGGCGCTGATCGGTACATAGGCTGAGGACAGCTGCTTGGCCAGGGTCATCAGCGCAGGCTTTTCGATGTTCATGGTGGTGCAGCCAAAGTCATTACCCGTGCGCCCAAAACCGCAGATGACTTCGTCGGCCCAGAACAGGATGTCGTACCTGTCGAGCAGGGCCTGGACTTTTTCGTAATAGCCGGCCGGCGGCACAATCACGCCGCTCGCCCCGGTAATAGGCTCGGCCAGGAAGGCGGCGATGGTTTCAGGCCCTTCGGCGAGGATAAGCTTCTCGAGGTTGGCGACGATGCGTTCTACAAAAGCCGTCTCGGACTCACCCGGATGGCGCCCCTTGTAGTAGTGCGGATGCTCTGTGCGCAGAATCCCCAGTGCCTCTACCGGCGCGTCAAAGTGCGTGAGGTTGGCAGGCAGGCTGGTCAGCGCGCCGGAAGCCACCGTGACGCCGTGATAGCCGCGCTCGCGGGTAATGATCTTGCGCTTTTGTGGCTTGCCGATAGCATTGGAGTAATAGCGCAGAATCTTGATGAAGGTGTCGTTGGCGTCGCTGCCTGAATTGCCGAAAAAGATCTTGGCGTTTTCGACCGGCACCATGTCGCGGATTTTGTCCGCAAGGGCCATCATCGTCGGATGGGTCTTGCCGCCAAAGGAGTGATAGTAGGAGAGCTGGCGCATTTGTGCCGTGGCCGCCTCAATCAGCTCCTCGTTACCGTAACCCAGCGAGGTGCACCACAGGCCGGCCAGTCCTTCGAGATACTGTTTGCCCTGGTTGTCATACACATAAATGCCTTCGCCGCGCTCTATGACAATTTGCTCGGTGGCTTTGAAGTTGGTGGTCGGATAGATGACATTGGTCATGGGGTTTACCTCCTGGGACGGCCACTGCCGGGCCTTCCGTAAATACTGTCCCAATCATAGCGTCTGCCGGGCTTTTCGGATATTCCATCGGATCCCCTTTACGCTCCCACTGGTTCATTGCGCAGTGCTCGCTATACTGCATGTTTATCTTGGATCAAACGGGGTTGCATGATGCTTAAGCTGACAGTGAATGGTAAATCCATGGAGGTCGACGTTGATCCGACCACGCCGCTGCTATGGGTCCTGCGGGACCATCTGGGCCTGACGGGTACCAAATACGGCTGCGGTATCGCGCGCTGCGGCGCCTGCACGGTGCATGTGGATGGCAGTGCCATGCGCTCCTGCGTTTATCCCGTGAGCGCCGCGGAGGGTAAATCGATCACAACCATCGAAGGCCTGTCCGAAGATGCCAGCCATCCGGTACAGCAGGCCTGGGTCGAGCTTGATACGCCGCAGTGTGGTTACTGTCAGCCGGGCATGATTATGGCGGCCTCGGCACTTCTGTCCGAAAAGCCCAACCCCAGCGATGACGACATCAACCAGAGCATCACCAACATTTGTCGCTGCGGAACCCTGCCGCGGGTGCGTGAGGGTATCCATCGGGCTGCGGCCATTGCCAGTGGCGATAAAGGAGCGCAGTCATGAGTGCCAATCGAGTTGATATCAGTCGCCGCCGCTTCATCGTCGGGTCCGCCGCCGCGGGCGCCGGCCTGATGGTGGCGATGCGATTGCCCCTGGGCAGTGCGGCTGCCGTGGCCCAGGAAGACGCCATGGAGGTTAACGCCTGGGTCGTGATCGATCCGGACGATACCGTGACGATCCGAATCGCCCGCTCCGAGATGGGTCAGGGCACACTCACAGGCCTCGCCCAGCTGGTGGCGGAAGAGCTGGAGTGCGACTGGGACAGGGTGACCTGGGAGTTTCCCACGCCGGGCCAGAGTCTCGCGCGCAAGCGCGTCTGGGGCAGCTTTGCCACCGGGGGCAGCCGCGGTATCCGCGGCAGTCATCAGTACGTGCGTGAGGGCGGCGCCCTGGCGCGGGAGCTTCTCATCATGGCGGCGGGCAAGGAGTGGGGCGTACCCACAGCCGAATGCGTTGCGCGCAACAGCGTGGTCACCCATAGCCCGAGTGGCGCGACCCTGACTTACGGCGAGCTCGCGGCCACCGCAGCGACCCTGACCGCGCCGGACACGGTCACCCTCAAGGATCCGAAGGACTGGACCCTCGTCGGCAAGCCGCTTGCGCGACTGGATACCGTCGACAAGGTCACCGGCAAGCTGGAATACGGTGCCGATCTGGCACTCCCGGGCATGCTGCATGCGGCAATTCACGCCTGTCCGGTCCACAGCGGCAAGCGAGCTGGCTACGATGCGACCCAGGCCAAAGCCATGCCCGGTGTTCGCGCCGTGCTGGAGGTCGGCGAGGATGCGGTGGCAGTCGTGGCCGACAGCTGGTGGCAGGCCAAGAAGGCACTGGATACGGTGACTATCGAATGGGATACGGGCGATCTGGGCAAGGTCAGCAGCGAGAGTATCCGCGATTGGCTGATCGAAGGCCTGAGCGCCGATGACGCCTTTGTGGGCAATGAACATGGCGACGCGCCGGCAGCGCTGGCCAACGCAAGCGACACCCTGACGGCGGATTACAGCTATCCGTTCCAGAATCACGCGCCGATGGAGCCCATGAATACCACGGCGCTGTGGACCGAGGGGCGCTGTGAGGCCTGGGTGCCCACCCAGAACGGCGAGGCAGCCCTTGAGGCGGTGGCCAGCGCGGCTGGATTGTTCCCGGAGCAGTGCGAGGTGTACAAGCTCTTTCTGGGCGGCGGTTTCGGACGTCGCGGTATGCACGACTATGCCGAGCAGGCGGTGCAGATCGCCCGCCAGATGCCCGGCACGCCGATAAAATTGCTCTGGAGCCGTGAAGAAGATCAGCGCCGGGGCTATTACCACCCGATTACCCGCAGCCGCATGACTGCGGGCTTTGATGCAGCGGGCAAGCTCGACGCCCTGCACGTGCGAATTTCCGGTCAGTCTATTCTTGCGTCCCTGCGCCCCAGTCTGGAGGGTGACACGCTGGACCCCGTGGTATTTCAGTCGATGGCCCCCGAGGGCGATCACGCGATGATTTACTCGGTGCCCAACCTGCTGGCCGACCACTCAATGCGCAATACGCACTTCCGGCCGGGCTTCTGGCGCGGGGTGAATATCAATCAGAACGTGTTCTACATTGAGAGCTTTATTGACGAACTGGCCCGCAAGGCCGGCCGCGATCCGCTGGATTATCGTCGCGAGTTACTCAAGGACAGTCCCCTGGCACTGGAGGTCCTTGAAGAAGTGGCCTCCAAGGCCGGCTGGGGACGCAAGATGCCCGAGGGCCACGGTCTGGGGCTGGCGGTCTGCAAGGCCTTTGGCAGCTATGTGGCCGGCTGTGCGGAGGTTGCGGTCGTGGACGGCAAGCTGCAGATGAAGAAGATCTGGGCTGCAACCGATCCGGGCTACGCGGTCAACCCGCAGCAGATTGAGGCGCAGGTCGGCGGATCTTTTGTTTATGGTCTGAGTGCGGCGCTCTACGGCGAATGCACGGTGAAGGACGGTCGTATGCAGGAGGAGAACTTCGATACCTACCCATCCCTCATCCTGGCGGATATGCCGGAAGTCGAGGTGTCGGTAATGCCCTCCGGTGGCTTCTGGGGCGGCGTCGGTGAGCCGACCATCGCCGTGGCCGCTCCGGCGGTGCTCAATGCTGTCTACGCCGCAACGGGTGTGCGTATTCGCAACCTGCCGGTGAAAGATCAGTCTCTGGTCTGAGCCTCCGGTTCCGTGGCTGGAGGTATCGGGCCGTCTGGAGCAGAACTAAGGGGATGGCCGACCGGGGGCGGCCCAAGGGCGAATCAGGGGTCGAGGCCACTCAGAAAGGGGCCGTCCACGCAGATTCGTCGACCGTCCGGGGTCGCGCAGGCGCCGCAGATGCCCACGCCGCATTTGGTCATGTAATCCACGGCGCTCTGAATCTGTTCTTCGGCCACAAAGTCCCGCTGCACCGCGATCGCGGCGCGCACCATGGGCTCCGGACCGCAGTTGTAAAAGATGGTCTCGCTGAGCTCTTCTGCACTCATGGCGGCAAGGCGCTCGCGCAGCAACTCCGTCACCCGGCCGTGGAAGCCGCGGCTGCCATCGTCGGTCGCAACATGCAGGGTCGCGACCTGGGCACACTCGTCGAGGAAGTACAGTCGCTCCCCGGTCCGGGCGCCGACAAAAATCTCCGCGTTGCCGAAGTCCCGGGCAATCTGATAGACCGCAGCAAGGCCCGTGCCGCCGGCGACGGCCATGATGCGCGCGCCTTCCGGCGGTGCCACGGGGACGCCATGGGGGCCCCGAACATAGGCCTCGCTGCCCGGCGGCAGATCCATCAGCGCGTGAGTGAATTGCCCCACATCAATGACGGCCAGGGTAAAGGGGTCATCGACGAGTGCCGAAAAGGGCTTTTCGCCAAGACCGGGAATCCACAGGTAGACGAATTCGCCGGCCTGAACGTTGATCTTGCGGTTGAAGGTCAGGAGGGCGATGTCGGCGCAGACCCGCTTGTTTTCGACCAGCGTCACCGGTTCAAAGTGCATGTCCACGTCGTAACGCACCATAGCCTCGGCGTGGCTGCTGTGCCCCTCGAGATCCCTGGTGAGCTGACTGAAGTAGGCGCCGATTTCTTCGCTGTCCAGGCCGGTCAGCGCAGAACCCACGCCGACCACCGTGGCGCCGGCGCGCATGGCTGCATCGACATCGGCGGCGCTGGATAGGCCGCCGCAGCCAACGATGGGCAGATCACTGACCTGACGAATCTCGCGAATACACTTGAGGGCGATGGGCAGCACGCCTTTGCCGGACATGCCACCGACGCCGTTGGACAATACTGCCTCGCCATGCGACGAGGTGTATCCCGGCCCCACAGTGTTAATCGCACAAAAGCCATCGGCGCCCGCGTCCTGGGCGGCGCGGGCAATCGCGCCGATATCCGGGGTGTTCGGGGTGAGTTTGGGAATCACGGGAATATCGACTGCCGCTTTCACCGCGGCGACGATTTCCGCGACGAGCACCGGATCCTGCCCCATGGCCATGCCATAGCCACTCGCATGCGGGCAGGACAGATTCAGTTCCAGACCGTCTGAAACCGGCGCCAGCAGCTTTGCGACTGCCACAAACTCCTCAACGCTGCCGCCGAAGATAGAGGTCAGGAGAAAGCGGTCCGCGGGTACCTTCAGCGCTTGAAGCCCTGCCAGCGCGGCCTCGGCGCCGGGATTGGTCAGGCCTACGGCGTTGACGAAACAGCCCGGCGCGTACTGCGAATACACCGGCTCGCGATTGCCCGCGCGGGGGGCCAGGCCGATGCTTTTGGTGGTGATCACTCCGAGCTCGGGTACCCGGTCAAAAAAGTACTGAATGATCGACGGCGCGGTAGTCACAATGCCCGAGGGGATGGTGAAGGGGCCGGACAGGGTCTTGCCAAAAAATTCGATGCTCAACGCGGGTCTCTCAATGCTGTGGGCGGGCAGGGGTCAGGTGTCCGCGCAATTATACGGCGACCGGGGTGCTCGATCCCAGTGAATGCAGTGCCAGGCGCGCCACCGGGCCCGATCAGGTCCCACAAAAGGTGCGTTGTACCCGCTCCTGAGGCGCCGCCGGGAGCGCCAGGTCGCGGTCAGCCCGATTGTACTCTCCGGGCCGCGCGAGTCGCTCCACCAGGCGCCGGAACAGCGAGTAGTCGCCACTCTCGCCGTCCTCGATCGCCCGCTGGATCAGATGATTGCGCGGGATGAAGGCCGGGCTGGCGGTAAACATGCGCGCCTGACGGGTGCTCGCGGGCTCTGCTTCTGCCTGCTGCCGTTGCATCCAGCGCGGCAGCCATTCGAGAAGTTTTTGGCCCGGTTCAAAGAGTTCGCCGGCCCCGGCCGCGGCAGCAGTCGGATCCAGCTGATCTGCCAGAAAGCGGAAGGCCAGGGTGAAGTCCGCCTGATCTTCCCGGAGGGCCTCAAACAGCTCGTCGCTGAGTGCCTTGTCGCGCTCGTCCAGGGCGGTCAGTCCCAGCTTGTCGGCCAGCCCTGCGCTATGCGCTGCCTCAAAGAGAACCGGGAAGTCGCGCAGCACAGCCCTCGCCTGCTCCACTGCGCTGTCGGTGTCTTCGTCAATGAGCGGCAGCAGCGCCTCGGCCATGCGTGCCAGATTCCAGTGTGCGATCCCCGGCTGATTGCAGTAGGCGTAGCGGCCCTGGTGATCGATGGAGCTGAACACGGTCTCGGGATGGAATTCTTCCATAAAGGCGCAGGGTCCGTAGTCCACGGTCTCGCCGCAGAGCAGCATATTGTCAGTGTTCATGACGCCGTGCACAAAGCCCAGCAGCTGCCAGCGGGCGATCAGCGCGGCCTGGGCCCTGCTCACAGCCTCGAGCAGGGCAAGCGCCGGGTTCTCTGCATCGGCCCGGGAGGGGTAGTGGCGTTTGAGCGCATAGTCCACGATGCTGGCGAGAGATTTACGGTCCTCTCGAGCGGCAAAGTACTGCAGGGTGCCGATGCGCAGATGGCTGGAGGCGACCCGGGTGAGAATGGCGCCGGGCTCGAAGCCATCGCGCATGACCTGCTCTCCGGTACTGACTGCGGCGAGCGCGCGGGTCGTGGGAACCCCCAGCGCCGCCATGGCCTCGCTCACAATGTATTCGCGCAGCACCGGTCCCAGCGGTGAACGGCCGTCGCCGCCCCGGGACCAGGGCGTTTGCCCGCTGCCTTTGAGCTGGAGGTCGTAGCGGTGCCCCTGCGCATCGACAACCTCTCCCAGCAAAATAGCCCGGCCGTCACCGAGCTGAGGGTTGAAATGGCCAAACTGGTGCCCCGCATAGGCTGCAGCGACAGGCTCTGCGCCCTCGGGCACCCGGTTGCCGGCAAAGACCTCCAGCGCCTCCCGGGAGTCCAGCCAGTCGGCGTCAATGCCCAGCCGGACTGCGAGGGCCGCGTTGCTCTGGATCATAAGAGGGCGTTTTACCGGATCCGGGGCCTGAGGCTGGCTCAGAGGGCTGCCAAGGGCGGCGTAGCTGTTGTTAAAAGGGATCTGCATCAGGACTCCATTCTTGCCTGTCTCAGGGGGCTCTACCTGCAGCCAATCTCAGCGGACCGTCTCATGAGTCTTGGCTTGCCTGCCCTGCATCGTTACTCTTCAGGGTTATAGCGATAATCATTTACGACCAACAGGCCCGATAGCGGGCAAAAGGAGATTTACCGTGCAGCTGGTCGATCAGGACGAGCAGGAAAAAGCTCAAGACTACAGTTGGGATGTGCTCTACCGCAACGCAACCGTGTTTGATGGGAGCGGCGAACCACCCCGGCGTATGGACATTGCCGTGCGGCGGGGACGCATCGCTGCCAAGGGTAGCGCGCTGCCGGCGGGGCCGGCCAAACGGATCATCGATGCCAGCGGACAATGGTTGATGCCCGGCCTCCTGGACATCCATACGCACCTTGATCTGGAGGTGGATCTGGATCCGCGCCTGCCGGAGGTGGTTCGACACGGGACCACCACGGTCCTGTTCGGCAACTGCAGCCTGGGCACCTGCTTTGGTCATCAGCGCAATGACAGTGGCCAGGATCCCATCGTGGACTGCTTTACCCGCGTCGAGAATATCCCCAAGCCGGTACTGCGCAAGTGTGTGGACGCGATCAGCTGGTCTGATACGGGCGCCTATATGGACCACTTTGGCAACATCCCGCTGGGTCCCAACGTCGGTGCTTTTGTCCCGCACTCGATGCTGCGGGTCGAAGTCATGGGGATGGAGGCGGCCATCAGTCGGGATCCAACCGAGGCGGAGCTTCTGGAGATGGAGCGGATACTCGAGCGCGCCATGGAGCAGGGTTATCTCGGCCTCTCTACCGATGGACTCCCGTTCCACTATCTGGCCAATGAGCCGCACACGGATAAACGCATTCCCACCCAGTTCGCCAGTTTTAAAGAGCTTCGGCGGCTCCTGGCGGTGGTGCGCAAGCACGATCGGGTCTGGCAGGCGACACCGATCATCGAAAACCGACTGACGGCGCTGCTGTATTTCTCCCTCACCAGCGGTCGCCTGTTTGGCAAGCCGCTCAAAGTCTCTGCCCTGTCGGCGATGGAGCTGGTACTGGCGCCGCGTGCGACAAAGGCGTTTCTGGGCTTTGCCAGGCTGATGAACAGCGGGTTGTTCAAGGGCAACATGCATTTTCAGGCGCTGGGCACCAATTTTCGGGTTTGGTCCGACGGTATCGTCAGCCCGCTCTACGAGGAGCTGCCGTCGACAGCGCAGCTTATCGCCCTGGAGTATGACGACGTCGAGGGCCGACACGCGCTGATGCACGACCCGGGCTGGGTTGAGCGGTTTCGCCGGGACTGGCGGCACGGTCGCACCGGCGGCGACTGGGCGAGCTTTAAAGCGCGTATGGGGCTGCCCGATCACCTGGTGATTCGCGATCTGGAGCGCCTGGTATTCGATGGCGCGCCGGTCCCCGATTGGGACGGAGAGACCTTTGAGCAGGTATATCAGCGTCTACTCAGGTTTATGGACGGGGACGCGACCGCCGCCCGTTCTGATGCGGAGCGCGCCGCGTTTGCCACACTGGAGGAGCGCCCGCGGGATGACGCGGACTTTATGCTTTTCCTCATGCGTCGCTATGACAAGGGTTTTCGCTACTGGGCCGATGTATCCAACATTGGCAATCGTGCAACGATTGATTATCTCCTGCATCCGCAGGCGCTTCCGGGCTTTAACGATTCCGGTGCGCACATCACCAACATGGCCTTCTTTGACGGCAATCTGATGTCGCTCAAGCTCGCCCAGCAGCAGGGTGAGGCGACGGTGGCCAAGATGGTCAGGCGCCTGACCCGCGAGCCGGCGGCGTTTTTTAACCTCGATGTCGGTACCCTGAACATTGGCGCGCAGGCCGACGTGGTTCTGATTGATCCGCAGGTCCTTAGCGACTGGGACTGCAACGACACGCGGGAGTATATTTACCGGGATCTCTTCGGGCACCACCAGATGGTGAATCGCCCGCCTGCTATTGTGCGCAGCGTGATGATTCGCGGTGAACTCGTCTGGGAGAATGGTGAATTCACGGCCGCCCTGGGAGAGGAGACGCTGGGCAGGGCGCTTCGCGCAGCCTGACAGCTTGCACAACCGGTCGCCCTGTGGGCGGCATGACAATAATCCATAAGTAAGGACTGACAGATGCGGCCACAAGCCAGGCTTCTCACCTCTTCGATTTGCACAGCCGTTTTGATTGCGGGCAGTTTCATGACGGCGGCGCTTGCGGCTGAGAGCCGGCTTGAGCCCGGAGAGGAAGGTATTGCTGCGGCGCTTGCCGCCGGGTTCACGCCAAAGGTCGCGCCACCTCGCGGTGATGAGGCTCGGGGCCCCTTTGAGCGGCTCCTGATCAAAAATGCCATGGTGGTGGTCGGCAATGGCGCACCCCCGATCGGCCCGATGACTATCGAGGTACGGGACGACCGGATCTACGATATTCGTGGCGGACACAGCGAGGGAGAGGAGTCCGCTGATGCCGAGGTGATTGATGTCGCCGGTGGCTATGTACTCCCGGGGTTTGTCGATGCTCACGTGCATCTCGGCACTCCGGCGCATGCCGCAGCGGGAGCGCTGACGGACCCGGAATACGTGCTCAAGCTGTGGCTGGCGCACGGGGTCACCACGGTACGTGATGTCGGCGCGGTGATGGGGCTGGGCTGGACTCTGAAGCATCGGGAACTGGCCGCAAACGGTGAAATCAGTGCGCCGCGTATGCGTGTTCACGCGATGTTCCCTCCCTCCATGGCTTCGGCTGACGGCGCGCGGGACTGGGTGAAAGCTGTGCGCAAGCGCGGTGCCGACGGCGTGAAGTTTCGCGGCGCCCGCGCAGAGCCCTTTGCCGCGGCGATGGAAGAAGCCAAGCGCCTGGGCATGAAAACCTCCTATCACCATGCGCAGCTTTCGGTCGTGCAGACCAATGTGCTGGACAGTGCACGCCTGGGCCTGGACAGCATGGAGCATTGGTATGGCCTGCCCGAAGCCATGTTCGAAGAACGTGTGATTCAGGACTACCCGCTGGATTACAACTACAGCAACGAGCAGGACCGCTTTGGCGAAGCCGGCCGCCTTTGGCTGCAGGCTGCGAAGCCCGGGTCGGAAACCTGGACGCGGACTATCGCTGAGTTGATCGATCTGGACTTTACGCTCGATCCGACCTTCACTATCTATGAAGCCAATCGGGACCTGATGCGCGCGCGCAATGCCGACTGGATGGAAGACTACGTACCGCCCTATATGGCCCGGGCTTTTGAGGCAAATCCAGACATTCACGGTTCCTACTTCTTTGACTGGACCACGCAGATGGAAATCGATTGGCGGCAGAACTTTGAACGCTGGATGACCTTCGTTAACGATTACAAAAACGCTGGCGGCCGCGTTACCGTGGGTTCTGATGCGGGCTTTATCTACAAGGTCTATGGCCTTTCCTACATTCGCGAGTTTGAACTTCTCCAGGAGGCCGGCTTTCACCCGCTGGAGGTGATCAAGGCCGCCACCCTCGATGGCGCCGAGTTGCTGGGCATGGATCAGGATATCGGCACAGTGGAAATTGGTAAGAAAGCCGATCTCGTTATCATGGACGACAATCCTCTGGCGAACTTCAAGTTGCTCTACGGGACCGGCCATCGTCGTCTGAATGTGGAGACCGCAAAGGTGGAACGGGTGGGCGGCGTGCGCTACACGGTGCGTGACGGCATCGTCTTCGATGCCAAAATGCTGCTTGAGGACGCGCGAGAGCTGGTGGCGGCCGAGAAGCAGGCGGAAGCCGGCAATAAAGCGGTGGCCCTTTCATCCCACAGCAGCCCCTGAGCAGGAGCAGAATTGTGCGATTTGCGGGGCCGGGTTGGCGTAATCTGGACACCTGGACTTGCAGATTGAAGGGTCTGCTACTATGCGGTCATCATCATCCCTGCCGGTCATGGTTCGCATGAAAACCACACAAAATACCCTGTTTAAAAGCGCGTTGAGCATCCGGCTGTTAGCTGCCCTGGCCGTGGCGACTGTCAGTGCCTGTAGTGGCGTTGATGTCACCCCGGATGCGATCGAAACTTTCGCGGCTACCGACTACACCCGCTACGCCTGGCGCAGCGAACCTCCGTCGCAAACGGGTTCCGGCAAAGATAAGCTATCTTTGAAAAGCCCTGTTATTCGTGCGGCCTTTGAAGAGAAGATGTCCGAACTGGGCTACCGGCGCGTAGACAAAGATGATGCCGAATTCCTGGTTGAGTATATGGTTGCCGCAGGCCATAACGATGGCCAGCTGTTGCACGGCGGCTCAAATGAGATGCTGTACCCGAGTTCGGTTAACCGGCAAATCGATGGCGCCTCGGCCGATAATGCTTATGCGCTTAGTGGCATTGTCGAGACCGGGAAGATAATGCTGGTGTTTGTTGATGCAAGCACTATCGATCTGCTCTGGCGAGTGCAAATGAGTATCGTTGTGCAGGATGCGAATCGCATTGATGCGGATGAGGTTCGTAGGGCTGTGCGTCAGGGCCTGTCGGTACTGCCGCCCGTATCTTAAATCCCGGGCATTGGGCATATGCTTCGCGCTGTCCGACAGATAACAGCTTTTGTTGCGTACAAATCTGGATAATCGTTGTACTTTAACCCCCTGTAGCTGCGATTTTCTACTAAGGAGCCCTGGATCATGCGCCGACTCAGCTTTCTGCTATTGCTTGCCCCGCTGGTATTTTTGACCGCGTGCACGACCACCAATGAAATCATTATTGATAAAAAAGGCGTGGATATGGCGCGCTATGCGGTCGACAAGGCCGAGTGCGAAGCTTACGCCGAAGAGGTCCGAACCGGCGAAAAAGCCGCCCGTGGTGCGGCTTCCGGCGCGGTGGTTGGCGGCGCCGTTGGGGTGATCGTCGGCGACAGCTCGGAGAGCGCGGTCCGCGGCGCGGGCGTGGGCGCAGTCACCGGCGCCGCCCGGGGCGTTGCCGAGGGTGAGCGCGACAAGGTGCAGGTGGTGAAGCGCTGCCTTATAGGACGCGGCTATCGGGTGCTCAATTAACTCCGATCAAAGAGTTTTTTGAACAACTTGCCGGCTTCGTCGGTGGCTTTGCGTTTGAGTTCACCCTCAGCGAGATCTTTTACGATTTCGGTGGTGTTGATTCCACACCAGTCAGCGGGGTCATCCGCAAGATTCCCTTTGCATTCCACGGGCCATCGCAGATTCGTGTAGCGCTCATTGATGGCGCAGGCTGGATCCATGTCACCCAGCGCCGCTGAGAGCTGGGCCCGAAAGCTCGCCTTCAGATCCTGAGAATGGATGTTCAGACTGCCCTTTCCAGTCAGTTCGATCGCAGCCAGTTTCGCCGTCAGTGGATCCAGTGTGGCAACGCCGTCGGCCAGCTGAATGTCCGCAGACAGCGCCTGAAATTTCGTATCCGCGGGAAACTCCGCACTGAGCGTTTCCTGATTCACCAGCGCCACACCGCGACAGACCATCTCCTCCATGGCGATGCCCGCGAGGGTGATGTCATCGGTGGTGAAGCTGATTGGACCGGCAAGTGACTGGCTGAGCTCATCGCTGCTGCGTCCCTGACCCTTGAGCGACCAGTTCAGATTGGCCCGTCCGCGCGCCTCGATACCGGCATCGATCGCCGCAGCGGCCTGGGCGATGTCGAGGTTGTTGACGCCTCCCTCGGTGCCGAGCTTCGCCACGTTATAGCGCGCGTTAAATACGGCCTTCATGCTGATGTCGCCGCCGTGTACGGTGGCAGTGACCGGGTCCAGGGTGGCCACCCCATCCACGATGCGCAGGCTGGCCTGCACGTTGTTGAGTCGATGAACATCCAGCACCACGGTATCAATCGTCAGCTTGGCCCGGGTATCGATCATGCGAATGGCGTGGAGTGGGAGCGGGGCGCTTCCGTCGCTTGCCGGGCTCGATGCGGACACTTCTGCCGCGGCGTCCGGGCCTGCCAGAACAAGCAGCGCCGGATTGAGTTCCGTGAGCGCAAGATCTGCGTCGATCTGGGGGCTTTCAAAGCTGGCGTAGCGCAGACTGCCCTGTCCCTTGAGATCGCCGCTGGCCAGATTGAGTTTGAGCCTGGCCACCTGCGTGTTCAGCTCGAAGTCGCCGGATGCGCTCAGCGTCAGCGGTTCTGCGGTGGCGCCAATGACCTGAACATCCAGGCTGCGCAGGCTGACGGTTTCGGCCTTGATATCGGGCGTGAGCTCGCCGGCGATCACAACGCTGATATCTGCCGCACCGTCGCTGCCGGGGATGAGGACTTCCGCGCTGAGGGGCACGGGTCGTCCCTCGATATTGAGGTCCCGGGCGGTGAGCTGGGTCAGCTGAACTTCACTGATGGGCGATCCCTTACTATCGACGGTAATAACGCGGATGTCCCGCAGCAATAGCTCTCCGACCTCGAGCGCCAGAGGGGCCGCCAACACACTGACCGCCGCATCGGCCCGGGCCGCATCTCGAGCCTGTTTCCGGGCCGCATAAAACGCATCCAGCTGGGTGTTGCTGAGCTTTGCGGTGTCCATGGCCGCGGCTCTTGCCGCTTCATCGTCGATCGCCTCAGAGGTCAGAGTCAGGCCTTCGACCACGATGCTGTCGATTTCTACGCTGCCCTTCAGGAGTGGCATCAGCGCCACACCGGCAGATAGCGAACGCGCCTCCACCTGAGTTTTGTTGTCCGGGATATCCACACTGACCTGTGTGGCGGAGAGCGCAACTTTGGGAAACAACGACAGGGAGGCGTCGCCATCGACGCGCAGGATCACGCCGCTTTTTTCCTTGATTTGCTCGGCAGCCAGCCCGACCAGAGCTTTCTCATCGAGAAACATCGGCAACAATAGCGCAAGGGCTCCCAGTAACAGGACCGGGATTGCGAGGATCCAAAGTAGCGCGCGCATAAACTCATTCCCTGTGTTTCACTCTACGGGTTGTGTCAGCGTAGCAGACATGAAGGCTTTGCGGGGTTGCGTCTTTGCTGTTGAGCGGGCGCGGGAGCACGGCATCCGTGCAGCCCCAGCGCTGCTAGACTAGGCTTGACTGACTATTGCAGTGAATAGGAGCCCCCGGAAATGGAGCCCGCAAAAAAGACCTGCAGAAACTGCGGTGCGCCCCTGGAAGGTGAGTTTTGTGCGCGCTGCGGCCAGCGGGAAGGGCGTGGGGATCTGCACTTTGGTGAAGCGGTCAGCGATATCCTCGGCGATATAGTGACCTGGGACTCGCGGGTCTGGCGAACGCTTTTTCCGCTGTTGTTTCGCCCCGGGTTTTTGAGTGCTGAGTTCAATGCCGGTCGGCGTATGCGTTATATGCCACCGTTTCGTCTGTACATCGTCGTATCGTTCCTGATGTTTCTGGTGCTTTCCATCAGTGCAGAGAACTCAATCTCTGTTGATGATGGCTATATCGTTGCCGGCGACGGGGGCGAGCGTGTTGCGGATCCCGACAGTCTCCCGGAAGACGCCAGGGCCCGGATTGATGAAGCAAACAAAAAGATTGCGGACCTTGAGGCACAGGGCAAGTTGGCGCGTGATGATGATGTCCTCAATTTCGATCTTGCCGGCGACGATGCCCCGGCCTGGGCGAAAGACTTCGAGCAGCGTCTGGAGCTCAACGCTACAAAAGTGAAAGACGATCCGCAGGCTTACATGGAGTCTCTCGTCGAGTATCTCCCGCAGATGATGTTTGTGATGCTGCCGCTGTTTGCGCTGCTTTTAAAGCTGTTTTACCTGTTCAGCCCTTTTCACTATCTGCAGCACCTGGTGTTTGCACTGCACTATCACACCTTTGTTTACCTGATCTTTATCTTCGACGAAGGCCTGGAGCAGCTCGGCACCCCGATCGATGGTTTGTTCGGGGTCGCGCTACTCATCTATTTGCCCCTGGCGCTGAGCAAGACCTACGGCAGCGGACGCTTCGCAGCGATTGGCAAGGCGCTATTGCTGCTGGTCAGTTATTCCCTGGCCCTGGTGCTCGGAACAGCGGTGGCGGCTATCGCTGTACTCGCCGCGATGTAAAGAATCAGGAAACGCGGAAGCGCTTTTCTACATGCCGGCTCAGAATCCGCGCGCGCTCACGACGCACAAGAGGATCGCTTTTCAGAGCCCAGAGCCTGTCCCGGGCAACACGATAGGTTTCCTGAATCTCGACGATCGGCCCCGGATAGGCGTTGTCGTCGAGTCGGTAGATGATGCGCTCCATGGCGCTCAGCTCCCAGGGGCGATGAATCAGCGGCGCGGGAACTTCTTCCAGCTCGGGTACCCAGCGGCGGATGAAATCCCCCTCGGGATCGTGCTCCTCGGACTGCTTGACCGGGTTATAGATGCGGATGGTGTTGATGCCGGTGACGCCCGCCTGCATCTGAAGCTGTGCGTAATGAATGCCCGGTTCAAAGTCGAGAAACAGCGAGGCAAGGTGCGCGGCTCCCGCGCGCCAGTCCTGCCAGAGATGATGGGTCAAGAAGCTCACTAACATCGCGCGACTGCGAAAGTTGATGTAGCCGGTTGCCTGCAGGCAGCGCATGCTCGCGTCCACCAGCGGATAGCCGGTGCGCCCCTCGGCCCAGGCCGCGACCTTGTCTTTATCGACGGGCCTTGGATGGGCGAGGTATCCGCGATTGATATCCTCATGTTCCATGCGGCACTCCATCTCAAACTTCTGGATAAAGTGGCAGTGCCAGTGCAGCCGGGATTCAAAGGCCTGTAGCGCACGCGCGGGTCCGCCGCGCTCGCGAGCTTCCCCGAGGGCCTGATAGACCTGGCGGATGCTGAGGTTGCCCCAGGCCAGATAGGGCGACAGGCGGGAGCAGCTTTTTCGGCTGGCGCCCGGCTTGGAAATATCCAGCGCGTAGCGCTTGAGCCGTCCGTTAAGAAAACTATCGAGAACCCGCCGGGCTGCGTTTTCGCCCCCTGGCTGGAAAGTCTCACCGCGTTGTTGCCAGCGGTCCGGCACCTCGCCAAGCTCGAATTCCGTCAGCGCCGATGGCCTATCGTCACTGGCTAATGAGGATAGCGACGGGTTCTCGCAGGCAGCGCTCATGGTCCTGGACCAATCCCTGTTCCAGTTACTGCGGTTGCGGCGGCCGCGGCTCACCCCGTTGCTTGGAAACTCCTGCCATGGCACTCCGTTGCTTTCCAGCAAGGCAGCGATGTCCCGGTCGCGATCAAAGGTCCGCGCCAGGCCCGTTTCCTCATGGGAGTAGAGGCTGTGAATCTGCTTTGCCTCGACAAGGCGCCGAAACAGGCTCCGGGGGTCTGCACAGCAGATGTGCAGTCTGGCGCCGTGTGCGCCCAGGGCTTTCTGCATGTCCTGTAGCGATTCCCATACAAAGCGCCAGTGCCGTTCGCTGTAATGGGAATCTGCAAGCAGTTCCGGCTCAAAGCAATAGAGCAGCACGACGGGTCGGCGGCTTTCGATCGCCGCTGCCAGCGGCGCATGATCGCGCAGCCGCAGGTCGCGTTTGAACCAGACCACGCTGTTCATGGAGTACGCTCTGCTTCTTCGTTGCCGCTGGAATCATGCTTTCGTTGCGGGGCCTGCGCCGCAAAGGGGTTGTTGATCGGGTCGAGCCCCTTTGCATCCAGTAGCCGGCAGGCTGTGTTGCGCAGTGCCCGGATCGTAATCCGGTAGCTGTCCCGGTCAAAAACCAGATCGGTTTCCCGGGCCGCCGCCTCCCGGGCGCGATCCCGGCGCGTATAGCTGCCGAGGTAGGACCAGTGGTTGATCAGGTGGAATTGCCTGCGCGGCTGAAGCGGGTTTGCGGTGCTGGCCCGCTCTTCGGCAATCAGCACCGGGCCTGCAAAGGGCCAGGCAGCGATGCGCTGTTGCTCTAACACGTCCAGCAATCGCTGATTGTGGCTGTCGGGGCTTTCCTTGCCCGCACAGGCGCCTTTGCAGTGCCCCAACTGGTGTTGAAAGCAGGGGCCCCGGCCCCGCTCTGCGCCGAGCATGCGCAGGCACAGGCCGTGTTCTCGCGCCAGGGCGCGCAGCGCTGTGTCGATATGCCTGCGCGAGCGGAACAGGCCAAACACCGATTCAATCCGCTCCCCGGCGGGGCAGAAGTCGCTGGGCACGACCTGCAAAAAGCCCTCGATATCCGCCTGCAGGCGCTGGGTCCAGAGCTTGCGGCTGCGCCGCTGGCGCCGGTTGTAGAGGGGGGCTTCGGCTTTGATTGCGGTGTTCTCGATGAGCAGGGCCCCGGTTTCGC
>CAZGGN010000023.1:5677-26516 GCA_964525195.1 uncultured Congregibacter sp. | reverse complement strand
CTCGACGTCATGATCTGGTCGGCGCTGATGTACTTCAGTGGTGGCGCGACCAACCCGTTCATTTCCTACTATATTGTGCCGATTGTGGTCGCCGCGGCGGTTCTTCCCTGGCGCTATACGTGGATTATCACCGCCGCCTCTCTGGTGGCTTACAGCCTGCTGCTGTACGTCTACCAGCCCCTGCCCCTGTTCTCGCCCCATGCGAGCGCGCACCATGGTGACAGTGGCCAGGCACATACGCTGGGCATGTGGTTCAATTTTTTATTCAGCGCCGGACTGATCACATATTTTGTCGTACGCATGGCCGCGATTCTTCGCCAGAGCGGCGCACGGGAGGCCCGCCAGCGCGAGGAGCGCCTGCGCAATGACCAAATCATGGCCGTGGCCAGCCTCGCCGCAGGCACGGCGCATGAGCTGGGTACGCCGCTATCGACGATGACGGTGACCGTTGACGAACTGCTCGCCGATGACAGCCTGAGCGCCAGCCAGCGCCAGGATTGCGAACTGCTCGCAGGCCAGCTTCGCCTGTGCCGCGATACGCTGCGCTCGCTGTCCCAGACCGCAGAAACCACAGCAACGACACCACCTCATGAAGAAAGCGCCTGGCAGTTCCTGCGCGAGGGTACCGAGCGCTGGGCCGTTCGCCGCCCCGGAGTCGCTTACGATCTGCGTTTGGCGCAAAGCGGTGAGTCGCCGACCATCATGAGCGATTCCACACTCCACCAGGCGCTCGAAAACCTTCTCAACAATGCTGCCGATACGGGCAGCGAGCGCATCCGCGTCAGTCTGAGCTGGGACAGTACGCAATGTTGTATCGCGATTCGGGACTGGGGGCCGGGCTTGCCTCGGAGCCAGCAGCAGGATCCGGGCAAAGCGGTGATGCTGAGCGTTGCCCAGGGCATGGGCATCGGACTGATGCTGAGCCACGCCAGCGTCGAGCGCTTTGGCGGTCGGATTGAGCTGCGGCGTCTGAATGACGGGACCGAGGCGCGTCTGATATTACCGATTCAAGGGGAGAGTGAAACGCCATGAGCGGAGCCGGCAAATGAAAGCAGGTGCAGAATTCCTTCTCGTCGATGATGACCCGTTGTTCACCGAAGTAATGCAACGGGGACTCGAACGGCGGGGCTTTTCCGTGCGCAGATGCGCATCTGCGGAAGAGGCGCTGAACGCCTGCACGGAGCAGGCACCGGATTATATTGTCCTCGATCTCAATATGCCCGGCACCTCGGGACTGGTGATCCTGCCGGAATTGCTCAGCCTGGCGCCCCGGGCGGAACTGCTCGTTCTCACCGGTTACTCGAGCATCGCGACCGCCGTGGAAGCGACCAGAGCGGGCGCCCGAAACTACCTCTGCAAGCCCGCCGGCATTGACGAGGTACTCGCGGCGTTGGATGAAAGCAATCCGGCGGAAGTCGAAGTCTCGACCCAACCACCATCACTGAACCGCCTTGAGTGGGAACATCTGCAGCGCGTTTTGCAGGAAAACGACGGCAATATTTCCGCCACGGCGCGAGCGCTGGGGATGCATCGGCGAACGCTGCAGCGAAAACTGCAAAAACGCCCGGTTCGGCGCTAGACCCCCGCGCTCATGCCGGGGCGAGGCGCCCCTGTAATTCCTGCAGCAACCGTTCGCCCACGACATCCATCGTCGGGCAGTGATCTCCCAACAGTTTACGCAGCGACGTGACCTGCAGCCCCGCATAGCCGCAGGGATTGATCCGCGAGAAGGGCTCCAGATCCATATCAACGTTCAGCGACAGACCGTGGTAGCTGCAGCCCCGGCGCACGCGCAGCCCGAGCGAAGCGATTTTTTCGCCGGCGACGTACACCCCCGGCGCCTTGGGATCGGCCGCCGCGATCACCCCGAGATCGGCAAGGACCGCCACAATAGACGCCTCGATGAGGTCGACGAGCGCGCGTACACCACTACCGCGGCGGCGCAGATCGAGAAGCAGATAAACCACCCACTGCCCGGGCCCGTGAAAAGTTACCTGTCCCCCGCGATCCACCTGCACCACAGGAATCTCACCCGGGGCCAGCAGGTGCTCCGCGCGCCCGGACAATCCCTGGGTAAAGACTGCCGGATGCTGCAAAAGCCAGAGTTCGTCAGGGGTATCGCTGCCACGCGCATCAGTGAAACGGCGCATCTCGTCAAGGGTCTGCTGGTAATCCACCTCACCGAGACGGCGGATCAGCGGCGTTGCTACCCGGCTCACAGCACCATCTGTACCAGACCGGTGGCGACCAGATCCTTGTGCAGCGAATCCAGCTGATCCGGCCCCGTTGCAACAATCGTGATCGTCATGGACTGAAAGGTCCCTTTGCGACTGTCGCGCAGAACGATGGTTTCCTGGTCGAAACCCGGTGCGTGGCGCTCGAAGATTTCCATCACCGTGGGCTGAAACTCGCTCACGTTGCGCCCGAGGACCTTCACCGGATATTCACAGGGGAACTCGATTTTTGGCGGCTCCTGACCACCCACGCCGGCCCCCGACCCTGTAATCAGCTCAGCCACCGAACAGGGACGCCAGCCACATGAGTACCATATCCCAGAGCCGTGCAAAGAAGCCGCCGGGCTCCAGCGGCTCGAGGGCCACCAGTGGCACCTGCTCCAATACTTCGCCATCCAGCATAAGGGTTAATTCACCCACCGGGTCTCCCACCGCGAGGGGTGCGGTGATCGGATCCATCAGTACAAGTTCGCGAATCAGCTCGCGGTTTTTACCCCGCGGCAGCGTCAATACCAGATCATCGGCAACACCGACGGACAGATAATCCTTGAGGCCCTTCCAGACCCTGGGCTTCTCCAGCTCTTCGCCGCCGGTCACCACGGCGTCCGTCTCGTAGAAGCGGAAGCCATAATTGAGCAGACTGCGCGTCTCCCGGGCCCGTGCGTTGGGGCTGTCGGTGCCCATGACTACCGAGATCAGACGCATGCCATTGCGCTCAGCGGACGCCACCAGTCCGTAGCCCGCCTCGCGGGTATAGCCGGTCTTCAGGCCGTCTACGGAGGGATCCTGACCGAGCAGTTTGTTGCGGTTGTACTGCTTGATATCGTTGTAGGTAAAGTCCCTCTCGCTGTAGATGCTGTAGTGCTCGGGGAAACGGGTGATGATAGCTTTGGCCAGCGTGGCGAGGTCCCGGGCGGTAGTCAGGTGCTGCGGGTGGGGCAGCCCGTGGGAATTAATAAAATAGGTTCCATGCAGGCCCAGCTCCGCAGCGTGCTTGTTCATCAGGTCGGCAAAGGCCGCTTCGCTGCCGGCGATGTGCTCGGCCACCGCGACGGTCGCGTCGTTACCCGAGGCGATCACGATGCCTTTTTCCAACTGCCCGAGCGTCACCGGCATGCGCGGCTCAATCCACATGAGCGAGGAGCCGTTGAAGATGGGGTTTTGTGACCAGGCGTTGCGACTCACGGTCACCTGATCATCACGGCTGGCCCGACCCGCCGCAATCTCAGACGCCAGAACATAGGCCGTCATGAGTTTGGTCAGACTCGCGGGAGGCAGCTGTTCATCAGCGTTCGACTCGACCAGGACCGCACCGCTTTTTGCATCAACCAAGAGATAGGCCTGCGCGGCAATCGCCGGCGGGGCCGGTACAATGCCCTGGGCACCGGCGACAGGTGAGAGCAACGCTGCCGACAGTAACAATCCGGCGGCGGCCTGGATGAGGGAGAGCTTGCGGAATAATCGGAGCATAGGCCTCAGGTCAGGTACTCAAAAGCGCGGCATGGTAACGCATGGATAGAAAAGCATGAAACGACGGGAGCATCAGGGCAGAGCCATTCCCGGCGAATAGCCACGGGTCATCAACATATCACGAAGCTGGCGAAGCTCCGCTCCATCGGCCACAGGTCCCAGGCGAACACGGTTGAGGCGCTTTCCGCCCACATCCACCGGGGTCACATTCACCGGCACGCTGACCATACTCGCGACCGTGTCCCGCAGGCTGGTCGCCGCATCGAGGCTGGCAAAAGCGCCGAGCTGCAGGTAACGATACTCGCCGGCACCGCTTCCCCGCCGATCATCCACCCCGGCCAGGTCAATCGTCTCTACCGCGACTCGCGCCGTGCCACGGTCAATAAAACCGAGCTTTACGGCTGCTCCATAGCTGAGATCTATCAGACGTTCGGCATGAAACGGACCGCGGTCGTTAACCCGGACGATGATCTCCCGTCCGTTCTCGAGATTGCGCACCCGCGCATAGCTCGGTATGGGCAGGCTGCGATGTGCGGCTGTCGCCAGATACAAGTCATAAACCTCACCGTTGGCGGTCTTGTTGCCATGGAATTTGGTGCCATACCAGCTGGCAATACCTTCCTCCCGATAGCCCGCGGCACTGTCCAGCACCCGGTATTCAACCCCGTCGATGCTGTAGGGCGAGGTATTTCCGGCGCGCAAAATCGGATCCGGGCGCGGCACCGCATCGGCAACGTCCTCTGGCGCCAGCGCTACAATCGGTGCGCCGTCGCCCTCCCAGGCAACTTTAGGTTCAGGGCCGGAGCAGGCGCTGAGGAGTGCCACGCAAAAAGCAAAACCCGGAACCAGAGCAGTCCCCTTCACCCCTTAGCCCCCGCAGCGATACGCTGACTCAACTGAAAAACGCTCATCGCATACATCGCGCTGTGGTTATAGCGCGTGATCACGTAAAGATTGTGCAGGCCCATCCAATATTCGTAGCCATCGGCAAGTTCAAAGCGCATTGCCGTAGCCAGCGCCTCGGGATCGAAATGCTGCTCGGGGACGACGCCCAGACCCGCAAAAGATGCGACCGACCGTTCGGGCTCGAGACCGCCCTCAAAAGCGGCGTCCGGTGTATCAGGATTTACTGTCGCAGCGCTGACCACCGGCTCACCAGCTCGCCAGCCGTGTTTCGCCAGATAATTCGCAACACTGCCGATAGCATCAACAGGGTTGGCCCATATATCGGCCACACCATCGGTATCAAAATCCACGGCATAGGCGCGGTAACTGCTGGGCATAAACTGGCCGTAACCCATCGCCCCGGCGTAGGAGCCTTTCAGCGACAGCGGATCAAGTCCCTGCTCTCGCGTCAGAAGTAAAAAATTCTTCAGTTCGCCGGTAAAAAATCGCGAGCGCTTGGGATAGTCAAAGGCCAGCGTCGACAGGGCATCAATGACGTCATAGCTGCCGGCGATGCGCCCGTAATAGGTCTCCACGCCGATAATCGCCACAATCAGTTCGGCGGGCACACCGGTTTCCGCCTGGGCCCGGGATAGGGTTTCGCGGTGCTCACGGAAAAACTCGATACCCTCTCGCTCGCGACGATCGGTCAGAAATATTTCCCGATATTCAAACCAGGGCTTGGTTTTCTCTGCAGGACGGGAAATCGCATCGAGAATCGACTGCTGCTTTTCCGCGCTGCGAAATATCCCGAGCAGCTCTTCGCTGGAGAACCCATAGTCGCTGACAAGCTCGTCCATCAAAGCCACGGCACCGGGATTCTGGCTGTAATCGGCTCGCGCCGGAGCACCCGGGAGAAGCGTACAACCCAACACTGCAAGGCAGACTAAGAAAAATCGCGAGATACTCACTGTCCAATCACCCGTTTCTCGGTGCTCACGGCCATCAGCAGCCCGAAGCCCGCCATCAGCGTCACGATGGACGTCCCGCCGGCGCTCACCAGCGGTAGCGGCACACCTACGACCGGCAGCAGGCCGGCGACCATTCCCATGTTAACAAAGATGTAGACAAAGAAAGTCAGGGTAATACTCCCGCAGAGAATACGACCATAACTACTCTGGGCATTCAGGCCGATCCAGAACGCGCGCAGCAAAATACACAGGTACAGGGCAAGAAGGAGCAGCACGCCGCGCATGCCGAACTCCTCAGCGAGCACCGCAATAATAAAATCCGTATGACTCTCGGGCAGAAAATCGAGCTGTGACTGCGTGCCATCAGTCCAGCCCTTCCCGGTCCAGCCGCCAGAACCGATGGCAGTCTTGGATTGAATGATGTTCCAGCCCGCTCCGAGCTTGTCGCTTTCGGGGTTGAGCATCGTGAGTATTCGCTGCTTCTGGTAGTCCTGCAGGACAAACAGCCAGGCCGGCCAGGCCGACAGCACCGCAGCCAGCGCCGCCCCGGCAATAAACCGCCAGCTGATGCCCGCCATAAATATGCCGAACAGTCCGGAAGCCGCGATCAGCAGGGAGGTACCCAGGTCCGGTTGGCGAATAATCAGC
Source organism: uncultured Congregibacter sp. (assembly GCA_964525195.1). Classification (GTDB taxonomy): domain Bacteria; phylum Pseudomonadota; class Gammaproteobacteria; order Pseudomonadales; family Halieaceae; genus Congregibacter. The sequence continues at coordinate 20,308 of CAZGGN010000023.1, read as the reverse complement.
CCGCAGGGAATCGCAATGAGAAGGAGGCAGGCCGCAATGTGGGTGGCGACGGGTGGCAATATGCGCTCGCTGAGGTACCAGGCGATGGTCATGGGTACCGCGAGTTTCATGATTTCCGATGGCTGAAAGCGAAAGCCACCGAGATCAAGCCAGCGCTGGGCGCCCTTGGCACCCACCCCCGCAACCGCCACCCCGACCAGGAGTAATACCCCCAGCGCATAACCCCAGGGCGACCAGCGTGACCAGCGCACGGGGCTGAACTGGGCCACCACGAACATCACGAAATAGGCCAGCACAAAGTAGCGCCCCTGGCGCAACAACGCATCCATGCTCTGCCCGGAAGCGCTGTAAAGCACCAGCATCCCGTAGGCCGTGAGCAGCAGCAACAGTCCCAACAGGGGCAGATCCACGTGCAGTTTCCTGGCCAGCCCCGCAGGGCGCGTCAGCGGCCCGATACTGTCGGGCATTTGACGGACGTACTCAGCCATCAGCCAGCCTCCCGGGAAAGCCAGGCGTCTATCACTGTGCGGGCAATCGGATAGGCGGCACTGCTGCCACCACCGTTTTCGACAATCACCGCGACGGCGATGGTCGGCGCGTCCAGCGGCGCAAAAGCAACAAAGAGACCGTGGTTGCGATGTCGCGCGTCAATAACGTCTTCATCGTAAACCTCATCCTGGGCAATGCCGATCACCTGGGCCGTCCCGGTTTTTCCCGCCATCTCATAATCCATATTGCGGGAGATCGCTTTGGCGGTACCGCGACGTCCGTGCACCACCTCACGCATGCCCTCGACCACCGCATCCCAGTTTGCCGCGTCTGCCAGCAGCGGCTCTTCGAGCGGCGCTACCAGCTGCTCGTCCCCGAGCCATTGGACCAGCCGGGGGTCCCGGTGTTCACCCCGGGTCGCCATTATCGAGGTGGCCAGCGCCAGCTGCAGGGGCGTGGCCAGCATATAACCCTGGCCGATACCCACACTCAGGGTTTCACCGGGATACCAGGGCTGATTCATTGCGCTGCGCTTCCAGTCCGTGGAGGGCAGTACGCCGGGCCTCTCCGCAGTAGTATCAATACCTGTGCGTCGTCCCAGGCCAAAGTGGTCGAGATAGTCATGCAGCCCGTCTACCGTGAGACGTCGGGCAAGATCGTAAAAATAGACGTCGCAGGACTCGGCCAGGGCCATTTTCAGATCGACCTCCGGGGCGTGACCCGTGCCGCGGATTCGCAAAATCCAGTCCCGGTAGCGACGCCGGTCACCGGGAAGCCGGTACCAGCCCGGGTCCGGCACCGTATATTCCGGGTCAATAAGCCCGGCTTCGAGGCCCGCCATGGCGATCATCGGCTTGACTGTCGAGCCCGGGGGGTACTGCCCCTGCACGGTGCGGTTAAACAGTGGCACATCGGGCGAATTGCGCAGCGCGTTGTAATCGCGACTGCTGATCCCGTTCACAAAAAGATTGCTGTCAAAGGACGGAGTGCTGACCAGGGCCAGTACGCCGCCGGTCAGAGGATCAATGGCCACCACCGCCCCGCGGCGCCCGGCGAGCGAGTAGTGCGCTACCCGCTGCAGCTCGTAGTCCAGGTGCAATATCAGATCCTGTCCGGGGACCGGGTCAAAGCGCTCAAGCACCCGCAGGACCCTGCCGTGGGCATTGGTCTCAACGGTCTGGTAACCGACGCTGCCGTGCAGCTCGTTCTCGTAGCGGCTTTCAATGCCGATTTTGCCGATATGAAAGGTGCCGCGGTAATCGGCCTGATCAATCGTTTCGAGCTCCTGGGTGTTTATCCGGCCTACATAGCCCAGTGCGTGGGCAAACAGGGGGCCGTGGGGATAAAAGCGCTGCAGCTGCGCGTCGACGGTCACACCGGGCAGGAGGTGGCGGTTGACCGCCAGACGGGCCTGCTCACGATCATCGAGACGAAAGCGCAGGGGCACGTGTTCGTAGGGCCGACGCTGCCGGGCCCGGGTCCGGAATTTCTCGAGATCAGATTCATCGATCGTCACCAGCTCAGCGAGGCTCGCCAGGGTGGCGTCCAGATCATCCACGCGCTCGAGGATCACGGACAGGGTGTAGCTCGTCCGGTTATCCGCGAGCAACACGCCGTTGCGATCAAAAATCAGCCCGCGTTTCGGCGGCAGGGGCTGCAGCTGCACCCGGTTGCGCTCTGAAGCGGTGCTGTAGGTTTCATAATTGCTGATCTGCAGACTGTAATAGCGCACCAGCAGCACCCCGAGCAGCAGCACCACAAAAAGCAGCGCGACGAGGCTCCGTGCAGCAAAGATGCTTTGCTCGCGGCGGGTATCCTTAAGGGCTATGCGGGAGGCCATCAGACGTGGTCGCGGGCGCTGCGGGTATCAGGGGCGATGATAAGGGTGGCCAATAGTCAGTGTCCAAGCACGATAGAGTTGCTCAATAAGTACGACCCGCACCAGTGGATGGGGAAGCGTCAGAGGCCCCAGGGACCAGCGCTGGCGAGCCCGGGCAAGGCAGTCCGGGGACAGGCCGTCAGGCCCCCCGATAAACAGACTCAGAGGCTGCCCCTGCATCATCCAGGCCTCTAGCTGCTCGGCCAGTTGCTCGGTACTCCAGGGCTTGCCCCGGCCGTCAAGGGCAACGCAGTGATCCCCTTCGCTGACTCCCTTGAGGAGGGCCTCGCCCTCCCTGGTTCGGAGCACCTCGCCATCGGCACTCGCGGAGCGACCCGCAAGCGGGACATCCCGCCACTGCAGTTTCAGCTCCCGGGGCAGGCGCTTGGCATATTCACCGACCGCGTCATCAACCCAGCGCGGCATCTTGCCCGCAACCGAGTGCACGGTGATGCGCATCAGGCCGAGCCGCTGTCCGGCGTACTGGTCCACAGCCGCTCGAGGTCATAGAAGTCCCGGGTAGCGGGCTGCATAACATGCACCACCACATCGCCCAGATCGACCAGAACCCATTCGCCCGCATCCTCGCCTTCCACGCCCAGGGGCATCTGCCCCGCTTCTTTGGCTTTGCGAACCACATTCTCTGCCAGCGATTTAACATGCCGGCTGGAGCTGCCACTGCAAATGATCAGGTAATCCATGACATTGCTGAGTTCGCGCACATCGAGAGTCACCGGATTGAGTCCTTTCAAATCATCCAGGGCATCAATGGCGAGCGCCGTCAGCGCCTCCGGGGACATCGGCGACTGTTCTTTCTCTTGTTTGTTTTCTGGGGTGATAAGCCCGTTACTCCTGCGTACCGTACAAGCCGTGCTCGGCGATGTAATCAAGCACGCTGTCTGGAAGCAGGTAGCGTGCAGAAAGGCCCGATTGTAACAGGGCCCGGATGTTTGTGGCCGAGATATCCTGCGGCCTCAGCGTCTGGGTGATCACGCTGCCCGCGGGCTGTGATTCGAGGCTGGAACAGTCCCCGGACCGTTCGCGCAGCAATGCCCCGACTGTTCCATCGGCGGGCAGGGACCAGCCGGGGCGCCCTAGCACCACGATATGCGCCAGCTCGGGAATCTCCTCCCAGCGATGCCAGCTGGGGAGGCCGAGCAAGGCATCACAGCCCATCACCAGACCCAGAGGGCGCTTGGCGCCCAGCTCCGCACGCAGGCTCATGAGACTGTCCACAGTGTAGGACGGTCCCTCGCGCTGCAGCTCGCGCCGGTCGCAGCAAAACCGCGGCTCTCCGGCGATCGCCAGCTCAACCATGGCGGCGCGGTCTGCGGCGCTCACTTCAGGCATGTCGCGATGTGGCGGCTGCTGTGCGGGCATAAAACGCAATTGCGCGAGGGGCAGCTGCTCCAGCAGTTCCAGGGCGGAGCGCAGGTGGCCGAAATGAATGGGGTTGAAGGTGCCGCCGAAGACCGCGACGGCCCCGGCCCTGTCAGACACCGACTTCAAGGGCGAACCTGTCCGTCACCCAGCACAATGTATTTTTCCGAGGTCAGCCCCTCCAGACCCACGGGACCGCGCGCATGCAGCTTGTCGGTCGAAATGCCAATCTCCGCCCCCAGGCCGTACTCAAAACCGTCGGCGAAGCGGGTTGAGGCATTAATGAGTACCGAGCTTGAGTCCACCTCGCGGAGAAAGCGCTGACTGCGGGCGTAGTCAGAGGTCACGATGGCGTCCGTGTGCCCCGACCCGTAGTGATTGATATGCGCGATGGCCGCATCGATGTCATCGACCACGCGGACGGAGAGGATCGGCGCAAGATATTCCGTGCTCCAGTCCGCCTCCGTCGCAGGAATCGCTTCTGCGAGCAGCGGCAAACTGTTTGCGCAGGCCCGCAGTTCCACGCCCGCGTCGGAAAAGGCCGCGCCCAGGGCCGGCAGCAGCTGCCCGGCTTCAGCGGCGTTAACCAGCAGAGTCTCCATCGTGTTGCAGGTGCCGTAGCGGTGTGTCTTGGCGTTAAGAGCTATCGCCAGAGCCATCTCGCGATCGGCGCCGGCATCGAGATACACATGGCAGATGCCATCGAGATGCTTGATCACCGGCACTCTGGCCTCCCTGCTGATGCGCTCGATCAGGCTGCGCCCGCCCCGGGGGATTACCACGTCAACGAGATCATCGAGCGCCAGCAGCGCACCCACTGCCGCACGATCGCGGGTTTGCAAAAGCTGAACCACCGCCGGATCCAGCCCCGCATCAGCGGCCCCAGCCGCCATGGCGGCCGCGATAATCCGGTTGGAGTGGAAGGCCTCCGAGCCACCGCGCAGAATCGCTGCGTTGCCCGACTTGATGCACAGACTCGCCGCATCGGCGGTGACATTCGGGCGCGACTCGTAAATGATGCCGATCACACCGAGGGGAACGCGCATTTTTCCCAGGCGAATACCCGAGGGTCGGGTCTGCATATCCCGAATAGCACCTACGGGATCCGGCAGTGCCACTACCTGATGCAAACCTTCGAGCATCGCATCGACCCGCGCCGCCGTGAGTTCCAGACGATCGGTCATCGCCGCATCAAGCCCTTTTTCCCGCGCGTAATCCAGATCCTTACTGTTCGCCGCGGCAAGGGCCGAACGGCTGTGGTCCAGATGCGCCGCGGCTCGAAGAAGCGCGTCATTGCGCTGCGCCGTGCTAGCCGCCACCAGGCTGCGAGACGCCGCCTTGGCGGCAACGGCAACGGCACGGACTTCCTTCGCAACGTTGGTCGGGGAGACTGGATTCATCGGGGCTTACCGTATCTCATAGGCGTCCGATTATACCTCAGGGCAGCCGATTCCCGACTCGATCAGGCACCCGGGCCCGGCGCTGAATCAGGGGCCGGGCAGGTCATTGACGGCACGAAAGGCCTGATCAATAGCGGCATGGGTGTAAGCGTCAGCCGCCGCATCGGCATTGGCAATCGTGATATTGCCAAAATCTGCGCGGGCGATTTCATGCGGCGCCTCGCCCTCCGGCCAGTCTGGATCCCACAGATCCAGATAGTCATAGGAATAGCCATGGGGCCAGCGGTTCACGGTAATCGCCAGCACGTCCCGCTCGACATCAAATCCCACGGGGCCCAGCAGTCCGTCGAGGACCGTGCGAACCTCACGTTCGTAGTCCTCAAAGGAGAGACTGAGCATCATCGCCCGGGAGGCACGCAACTGGCTTTTGATATCCACGGCGTCCGGTGGCGGCGAGATGCTGCCCCAGAAAACCAAGGACACGGGCCCGCTGTCATCGATATCGTGTTCAAAGCCGGCCGTGTTGATCCCGCGAAAGGTGAACAGCCCCGCGTGCAGGCGCCCGGGACAGTCCACTGCGTCGACGCCCAGCTTGTCCAGCGCGTCGGTATTGCGCAGCAGCACATTGGTCAGCAGAAGCGGATGCTTGACCTGATATTGCATGGCCTCACGCTGGGGCTCCGGCAGGGTCGGACACAGGTGAGGAATAACGCTGTGATAGCAGGCCAGCACCGCGTGGCGCGCCTTGACCCGCAGTATCTTCCCATTGTTCATGTAAGTTACCGCGACACCCTCATCCGTATTGCTGGCGTTGATCACCGTCGAATTCAAACGCAGACGCACATGGCTGCCGGCACGATCAAGTTGCTCATAGTCGAAGTCGGCCAGCGCGACATTATCTGCCGTGGTGCCCGGCGCCACCGCGGGAATCAAACCCGCGACCTGCAGTCGCGCCAGGCTCGCGTTGCCGTCGGGCCACATGGCCGCGTTATAGTCCCAGGGGTCCTCGTCCCAGCCCTCGCCGAGCAGGTGGGAGCCCGGCGCACCGCCTTCAATCGCTTCCATCGCTGACAGCGCGCGCATCTCGACACCCCAGCCACCGTGCTGCTGTTTGTCAAAGAGCTGTATCGCGTCCTCGCTGAGGCCGCCGTGACGGCGCAGGAATTCCGGGTAGGAAATACTCCGTAAATAGCCCTCCGCCGCCTCATCATCGTAGTCGGCGAGCACGTCGTCCTCAGCGGCGTAGAAGCGCTTGAAGGACTCCCGTCCCTGCGCGGAGATTGGCATTTGATCGATGATCGACGCGTCCAGACGGCTATTCAGATCACATTTCGCGAGCAGGCGATCTTCACCGTAAGTCTCTTTATCGAACCACATCGCCGGGCTGTTTGGCGCGCTGCGACCGTAACGAAACTGCTTGCGCTCCAGCATGTCCTCCACATCGACGCCGTGTGCTGTGAGGAAATCCTTTACCGTATTGCTGAAACTCCACCACTCGAGATTGTGAGTCCCCCCCAGAGACAGCACCATACGCCCCGCCTGATGGAACTCATTACGCTTGGCGTGGCCCCCGAAATCGTCGTGGTTTTCAAGCAGCAGAATCCGCGCCTGAGCACCGAAACGCTGCTGGTAGTAGTGCGCCGCCGCAAGGCCGGAAATTCCCGCGCCGACCACGATCAGGTCGTAGGATTCGTCGAGATCCACCGGCTCGGGAAATCGCTTGCCTTCCCGGGCGAGCGCATGGGCCGTCTCGAAGGCTCCCGGATGGGAGCCCCGCAGGCCCGTGCGAACGGGAGGATAGGTGTCCGGCGTGGGTCCCTGGCTGCGGGGCCCGGCGGGGCTCACAGCCTCCCCCCGGGCCTGCGCATTGGCGCTGAGCCCCAGAGCCATGGCCAGTGTTGCCACACCGGCGTCGTGAATCAGATCGCGGCGGGTGATCACCGCGCCCATCCCCAGTTCTGCGTCCGTTTTTTTGCTCATCGTCACGGTGTCCTTGTTGCGCAAGAGAAGTCTACATGAGCTTCTCGGGTGTTTTGGCAGCCAGCGGCTCACGCGCCGGCAATTGTCTCCGGGCGCCGGGCGCGCGTGTAGACCTGCAGAAGTTCGCCTGTCCCACACAGCCGGGCAAGCAGTCGCCAGGCCTCAATAAAGTGCTCTGTTTCCTCTTCGCCCAGCAGCCTGAGCAGATCGGGCCGCAGTTCGCCGGACAATCGCGCGTGTTCTCGCGCCGATTCACTACGGTACCAGACCGATTTATCGCGACAGGCGGGATTCACGAAACCTGCCCTGGCCAGCATTGCAAGGTGTTCTTCCGGGGTGCGCAGCGCGTAGGTCAGTCCCTCGAGGTCAAACCAGTAGCGCATTTCCGCGCTGATCGGCCCCGGAGGCTTCATCCAGTCGTAGCAACTCAGCGTGCCGCCCGGTTTGAGTACGCGCAGGCATTCGCGGTACATGGCGAGTTTGTTGTCGACCTGAGTCATCGCCCCGGAGCACACGATCATATCGAAACTGGCATCCGCAAAACTCAGGGGGCCGGGCGACACCAGGACGAAATTGACTTGCTCAGACAGCCCAAGAGATTGGGCCCGCTCCCGGGCCCGCTGAACCAGGTGCGCCTCCAGATCGGTGCCAATTACCCGGGCTCCGTACCGGGTAGCGAGAATGCAGGCGGGCAAACCCTGCCCACAGCCGATATCCAGTACCCGGCGGCCACGCAGATCCATGCCACTGACCAGGTTGTCGACATTGCCTTCCCCTCCGGGCGCCATGAACCCGTCACCCCAAATGAGATCCATGGCCGCCAGCATGCCCGCTGTGTATTCATCGCTGTGACTCACCTGAGGGTCCCTCCCGCATGAGTCAGTCCATTATGAGGCTTGTCGCGGTACTGCTGGTTGGTGGCCCGGGCCGAAGTGGCCGCTCAGGCCTCCAGCGGTTTGCGAAAGCGCAGGGTCATGCGGTTGGACTCCCCAATCGCTTTGTATGCAGCGGCAAGGCTTGTATCTTCAACGGCCTCGAGGGTCGGCGCGAGCCGCCACACAGACTCCTCCTCCGTCGGCATATCCAGCGGATTTTCATTGATAGATGATTCGCCCTCGAAAACAAACCCGGCGGACTCCATAGTCGCAATGACGAAGCGCTTCTTGAGATACCCGTTCGCGCCGGATGCCCACTCGTCAGAGTGAGTTTCCGGTGCACTGTGCTGCACGATACCGACAACACCACCCGGCTTCAGGGCTCGATAAACCTCGGCAAGGGCATCACTCAGGTAGCCCCCCTCCTCCTCAAAATCGGCGAGGTTATGCAACGCGCGCACCAGCAGGAACACGTCGACGCTGCCCTCCATCTCGGCAGGCATGGAACCTATCGCATAGGCCTTTACCACCGCGCCATCCGGGCTGCCCGCAGCGATCGTCTTGGGCCAGTTATCGGGCCAGTTGGACTTGGCCGCGAGCGCCTCCTCACTGTAGTAGTTGAACAGTCGGTAAACCCCCATGGGATAATCGGCCCCGACCAGCGTCCCCCCGGGGCCTAAATAATCCCGGAGGATGCCCGAGTACCAACCGTCGCCCGGGTCTGCCTCCGCTACGGTCATGCCGGGAACGATGCCAAAAAACTGCAAGGTCTCACGCGGGTGCCTGGCCGCATAGCGCGCCTTGACGGCATCAGACTGCATATCGAGCACGTCAGCCAGACGTTGCGCCGCATCTGATGCCCGCTCGACGGACGCGGTCGTCGCGGCGCCAGAAACGGCTATCTTTTCTGCCGGCACCGCCTCTTCACTCGGCGTCGGGTCGCAGCCCGCTACCAGGGTCAGGCCCAATGCCGCTGCAAGCAGCCCCAGGGAACATCGACCCCGATGGCTGCTTCCAGGCTTCGTGTTGACAGGCTGCATGATCCTCTCCCTGGGAATGCTCAACGTCGACGGTCTGATTTGTAGCACAGCCGGCTTGCGCTGCGAATCCGCGCGGACCCGCCGGGAAGACCCAAATCCGGCCTGATGGTCTACTCTCCGCCCAGGCCTCACAGAGGCCGCGTGATCGCCTGCATGGCATCCAAGGCCGGGCCCTGGGCTATCATCTGGATCAGCGCGTGCTGGTGCACGGTAACAAGACGGTCGTCTTCAGCTGAGGCAAAGGCCCATGAACAGCCCGGTTTCCCAGGCTTCGAACAGAGATACCCCACCGGGCACACGGCAGACCGTCTGCCCCCTGGATTGCGCGGACACCTGCAGCCTGGAAGTGACTGTCGCAGGCGAGCGGGTCGAGAAGGTCCGCGGCGGCGACGGCAACCCCTTCACCCGCGGCAAACTTTGCGCCAAGGTCGTCAACGCCTTCCCGGCTCAGGTTCACGGCGATCTGCGTATTCGCACCCCGCTCCTGCGCCATGCCACGGTCTCCGGGGCCGATTTTCGGCCGATCGGCTGGGATGAGGCCCTGGACCTCATTCACCAGCGTTTCACCGCCGTGGCAGAGCGCTGGGGCAGCGAAGCCATCGCACCGCTGTACTACGGCGGCCCCATGGGTCTGCTGGCTAACGGCAGTATGGATAAGCGCTTTTTCCACCGCCTCGGCGCGAGCAAGGTCGATGCGTCCTCGCTCTGCGCCGGCACCTCAAGCGCGGCCTGGGACACGGTTTTCGGCAGCGCCGGGGGCATCGATTATCAGGAGCTCGCCCACTCAAAGCTGATCATTGTCTGGGGTAACAACATCACCACCTGCAACCTGCATCTGACAACGATCATCCGAGATGCGCAGAAGAATGGGGCGGCGCTGGTGGTGGTCGATCCAAAACGGACGCGCATTGCCCGGGACGCCGACCTGCATATTCCACTGTTACCCGGTACCGACGTGGTGCTCGCCTACGCCGTAGCCGCGCTGCTGGAGAACAACGGCGGTACAGATCCCGAGTTTATTGCCGCACATACGCTCGGCGCCGCCGCCTTTCTGGAGCGCGCACGGAGCTTCGATCCTGCGCGCGCGGCGGGCATCTGCGGAATCGACCGGGCCCTTCTCGAGCAGTTTGCCGGGCTTCTGAAAACCCGGCGCCCGGCGGGTATGAGTATCGGCGTCGGTCCCGAGCGCAATCGCAACGGCAGCGCGGGCCTGCGCGGCGCCTTCTCGCTCATGGCCCTGACGGGCAATATCGGCCCCCGGGGCGCGGGCGTCTGTGACACCTCGCGCTTTTTTCCGGTGAATGATGATGCACTGGCGCGCCCGGACCTCGCTTCGCGAGATCTGCGCGAGCTCAACGTGATGGATATCCCCCGCTATGTACTGGACCCCGGGGACGAAACGCCTCTGCGGGCCTTGTTTGTCTATAACCACAACCCCGTGGCCGTACACCCACAGCAGGAGCAGATGCGCGCGGCACTGCTGTCGCCCGACTGCTTCGTGGTGGGCAGCGAGATCAGCATGACCGACTCCATGCGCTGCTGCGACCTGGTCCTGCCGGCAGCAACGCACTTTGAATACGGCGACCTGTACAAGGCCTATGGGCACCGCTATCTGCAACGCTCCCGACCGGTGATCGAAGCGCAGGGTGAAGCCCTGAGCAACATGGAGCTGTTCCGGCGCCTGGCCGCGCGCTTTGGCTTTGACGAGCCGTGCTTTCAGGACAGCGACGAAGACCTCGCCGCCCAGGCACTGGCGCCTGCGGACGCGACAGTGATCGAGCGTGCCCTGGACGGCGCCGTGGATATGGGCATCAACGCGGAGCCGGCCATGCTCCGCGGCACAGACTTCAACACGCCCAGCGGTCGTATCGAACTCTACAGCGAAGCCATGGAGGCCCACTGTGGTCAGGGGCTGCCGGGCTTTGTCGATGGCCGCGATGCGCGGGCCTTTCAACTGGTCACACCGGCATCGGAGCAGCGCGTGAATTCCACCTTTGGCGGCCTCACGAGCCAGCAGCAGGATATACGCTGCGAGATGCATCCGGACGATGCCGCCGCGCATGGCATCGCGGACGGCGAGCAGGTCTTGCTCGTCAACGATCTCGCAGAGGTGCAATTGCCCGCCCGCATTAGCGACGATGTGCGACGGGGCACACTGTTCGTGCCCAAGGGCGCCTGGATTGGCGACTCTCCCACCGGTAACACCGTGAACGCGCTGTTGTCGGGGCACAAGGAGCCCGCCATAGGCGGTGCCTGCTATTACGACTGCCGCGTGGACCTGCGTCGCCTCCGGGGCTGAATCGTCCGGCGCTCGCGATCAATCTGCGGCCCTGAAACCCTGCCTGCCGCTTGTCGGGCACCGTTTGATTCGACACGCCTGTCCGTTCGTATAGGCGCGGTAGTGTCCGGGCGATCCCGACCTTACCCTCGGCGATCCTTAAAGCAGGCGGGATTTGCGTGAGCAACTACGACACGATCGTCATCGGCGGAGGCCACAACGGACTCATCTGCGCCACCCTCCTGGCCCGCTTCGGCCAGCGCGTGCTGCTACTCGAAGCCAACGACAAACTCGGTGGACTGGCGGCGGATCGTGAGTTTGCCCCGGGATTTCACGCCCCGCTGGCCCAGACCCTCTATGGCCTGCCCGCCGCTCTGATCAAGGATCTGCGGCTTGCGGACTACGGCTTTGAAGCGAGCGACGACACCCTGGATCTCGTCGCCCTGTCGACCAGCGAAAGTCCCATCACAATCGGTGATGAATCGCTGGGCGGCGCTGCCGTAAACGACAGCGCGGCCTATCCCAAATACCGGCAACAGCTGAAAACCTTCGCCGCGGCTCTGGCGCCGTTCTGGTCCAAAAATATGCCACGTATCGGCATGGGATCGCTCAGGGATCTCCTGACCTTTGGCCACATGGGCCTCAAGCTGCGCCTCCTCGGGCGCGATGACATGCTGGAGTTCTTCCGTGTTGCTACCCTGCCCATGCGCGACCTGGTCGACGAGCGCTTCGAAAGCGAATCGCTCAAAGCCGCGCTGTGCTGGGACGGCCTGGTGGGATCCAAGATGGCACCGCGTTCGCCAAACCAGGCGGTGCTGACCCTGCTGAATCGCATGGCCGGCACCCACGATGGCCAGCATGTGATTCCCCGTGGCGGCATGAGCGCTTTTATCGCTGTCCTTGAGCGCGCGGCACGCGCGGCCGGCGTGGTCATCGAGGCCGGCACCCCGGTGGCACACATCACCATCGCGGGCGATGAGAACGGCCAGCGCTGTGGCGGCGTGACGCTCGCCGATGGCAGCAGCATCAGCGCAGCGCGCGTGGTGTCCAGTGCGGACCCGAAAACGACATTCCTGAAGCTAGTGGGCGCGCCGCAGCTCGAAATCGAGTTCAGCAATCGGATCCGCCGCCTGCGCTGTGATGGCTATGTCGCGAAGCTGAATCTGGCATTGAAGGGTCTGCCGCGCTTCAGTGGTGTGGAACGCCCGGACGGACGCATGATCCTCGCCCCGAGCATGGACAGCATCGAGTTCGCCTTCGACAACGCCAAGCATGGCGAGCTGCCCGAGCAGCCGGTCATGGAAGTACTGATCCCCAGCCTGCGCCAGCGGGATCTGGCGCCCGAGGGTCAGCACGTGCTCAGCGCCAACGTGATGTACGTGCCCGCAGCGCTCAAAGGCGGCTGGACCGATAGCGCCCGGGCGAGCCTCCTCGCGACACTGATGAAAACGCTGGAGTGCTACGCACCGGGCATCGGTGAGCTGGTGCTCAGCGCGGATCTGCTGACGCCGGCGGATCTGGAGCGTGAATACCACGTCAGCGGCGGCCACTGGCATCACGCAGAACCGGCTATCGACCAGCTGCTCATGATGCGCCCCACCTACGAGGCCGCCCAGTACCGCACGCCCATCGACGGCCTGTTCCTGTGCGGCGCCGGCAGTCACCCCGGCGGCGACGTTAACGGCAACGCGGGACGCAACGCCGCCAGGGAGATACTGGCATGAAAAAACACGACGCGATCATCATCGGCGCCGGACACAACGGACTGACTGCCGGCGCCTATCTGGCCAAGGCGGGCCTGGACGTGTTGGTCGTGGAAAAGAACGACTATATCGGTGGCGCCGCGGTGACCCGCGAAATGCATGACGGCTGGTTCTACTCCAGCTGCTCCTATGTCTGCTCCATGATGCGCCAGTCCATTCACCGGGACCTCGATCTCACCCGCCACGGCCTGCTGCTCGTCCCCTACCTGGGCACGGTGAACTTCAGCCCCAGCGGTGATCGGGTGTTGATGGATTACGCAGAAGAGGAAGCGGCCTACCTGGAACTGCGCCGCCACTCGCCCCACGACGCCGATGCCATGTCGCGCTTCCAGGCCGATCTTGGACGCTACGCCCAGCTGATCCGCAAGACACTCCTGCGCACACCGCCGGACCCGAGTTCCTTCAAGCCCCGGGACATCATGGAAACCCTGTGGCTGGCCAGGCAGTTCTGGAACCTCGGCGAGCGCGAGCTCTACGAATACATCCGTTTCTTTACCATGAGCGCCGCGGATTTTCTCGAAGACTATTTTGAAAACGACCTGATCAAGGCCGCCATGGCCAGCCCCGGGATCATCGGCACGGCTCTGGGCGTCTACTCTCCGGGATCCGCCTATATTCTGCTGCACCACGTGATGGGTGATGTGGATGGCAACGTCGGCGCCTGGGGTCTGGCCCGCGGCGGCATGGGGGCCATCTCCAATGCTCTGGCGGGATCTCTGAAGGAACACGGCGGCGCGATCCGCACCGAGGCCGGCGTCGAGCGGATTCTGGTCCGGGATGGCGCCACGGTGGGCGTGGCCCTGGAGAATGGCGACGAACTGTACGCCGATATCATCGTCTCAAACCTCGATGCCAAGCGCACCTTTACCAAGGTGATCGACAAGCACGACCTGCCCGCCGGCATCTACGAACGGGCCAAAAACTTCAAGATCCGCGGCTCCTCGGGCAAGGTGAACATCGCCCTCTCGGGCATGCCCAGGTTCAACAATGTTCCGGACAATCGCTACATTAACCGGGGCGGCCAGGGCTTTACCGGCACCCTGGAAACCATGGAGCGGGCCTACGACTGCTGGAAGCGCGGCCGCTGGTCCGATGACCCGTTCATCGAAACCGTGATTCCCTCGGCCTGGGAGCCGACGGTAGCGCCCCCGGGCTGTCACTGGATGTCCTGTTTTGTGCAGTACTGCCCACCCAAACTTGCCGACGGCGACTGGACCCCCCAGAAGCGCGATGCCTTTGGCGCCACGGTCATCGACAAGATCGCCCGCTACGCGCCGGGCTTCAAGGACCTGGTGGTGCATGCGGAAATTCGCACGCCCCACGAGATCGAGAACGAGATCGGCCTCACCGAAGGCAACATTTTTCAGGGTGAGCTGACCATCGACCAGCTGTTGTTTAACCGGCCCTTCCCGGGCTACGGCCAGTACCGCATGCCGCTCAAGAACATGTACATGTGCGGCTCCTCGACGCACCCGGGTGGCGGCGTGTCCTCGGCCTGTGGTGCCAATGCGGCGCGGGAAATTCTCCGCGATCTCAAACGAACCAAC
>CAZGGN010000023.1:5030-5667 GCA_964525195.1 uncultured Congregibacter sp. | reverse complement strand
GCGGCGCTGAACCTCCGCGATGCCTGGTCGTCCTGGAACGGTTTCAAGTTCGCCGACTATTACTACGACGTCGACTACGAGTATTTCTGCATCCGCAACACCTGCGGTACCTACGACATTTGCCCGATGCAGAAGTACCTGATCGAAGGTCCCGACGCCCTGGCGATGCTCAACCGCATGGTGACCCGGGACATCAGCAAGATGCGCGTCAACCGCGTGACCTACTGCTGCTGGTGTAACGACACCGGGCGCATGATCGATGACGGTACGATATTCTGCCTGGGCGAAGAAAAATACATGCTCACCTGTGGCAGCCCCTGCCTCGCCTGGCTGCGCAAAAGCTGCCTTGGCTTCGACAATGTGAGCGTTCGCGAGTACACCGAGGATCTGGCCGGCCTGTCGCTGCAGGGGCCCACAAGCTTCGCCGTACTCAAGGCCATGGGCTTTGCGCAGGTCGCACAGCTCAAGCCTTTCGGCATCATGCATCTACCCTTTGCCGGCAGCGAGCTCATGATCTCTCGTACCGGCTTTACCGGTGACCTGGGCTACGAACTGTGGATTGATCCGGAACACGCCCTGGCCCTGTGGGATGCGCTGTACAGGGCGGGTGCCGATTACGGCATCCAGCCCTACGGAG
>CAZGGN010000023.1:3609-4957 GCA_964525195.1 uncultured Congregibacter sp. | reverse complement strand
CTGGTGGATTTCAAAAAACCGCACTTCAATGGACGCTCGGCGCTGCTCCGGCAGTCCCGGGAAGGTATTCAGCGCAAGCTCCTGAAGCTCGACATCGAGGGCAACAAGACCACGGAGGAATCGATCCTCTACAACAACAAGGGCTGCAGCCACGAGATTGGCTATATCACCTCGGCAATGTGGTCGCCGGCGGTCAAGGCCAACATTGCCTTCGCCTTTGTCGATACAAAGGCCCTGGGCAGCGAGATCTGGGCCGAGATCTACTACTACAAGGAGCTGCGACCGCATCGGAAAATGGCCCGGTGCACGGTGCGGGATAAACCGTTCTGGGTGCATCCCCGGGCGCGGCAGACGCCACCGGGACTGAGCTGACCCTGCAGAGTTCCTCCTAATCCGAAGCCGGCATTTTCGATCGGAGCCGCAGGCGAAGCACTGCCAGGCCACCTAAGAGAAGAGCCAACGGCGCCGGCGCGGGTACATCAACGGGGTCCGCCAGCAGATCCTGCCCCTGATCGGTTGACAGCCAGATGACCTGCTCCACGCTCAAAGGAGTCGCGTCGTCCATGCGCCCGAAGGCGGCGCTCAGCAGCGCTGAGCCTTTTGTGTCGACACCCGTCGCAGAGAACCAGGTTCCCGCATCGGTAACGTCGTTGGCAATCGACAGTATTGTGTCCTTTTCTTCGTAAAGGCTTTCCCAGATCCCCAGCTGAATCGCGCCGGACATCCAGCCCGCGTTCGGGTTGAGCCAGTTCTTGTCACCAAAACCCAAACCATAGTTCTCAGACAGCACATGGTTTACCGCACCCAGAAAGGTCAGCGTACGGCCAAAGTCCCGCCGCACGCCGTGGTTAACGACCTCCTGACCCTGGGTGATTTCATTCACATCATAGGCTGTGGACGTTTTACGAAGTTCCTGGAGAATGTCGACACAGTAGACCAGCACGTTGCTCTTATCGAGATACAAACGGCTAACGTCAAAGTCATCGGAGTCATCGACATTGGCGGAGAACATGCCAGCCTTTACATTGGTCGACACACTTTTGGATCCATTATTGAAATCGATACCCATCACGTCACCGCCCGACGGAAACAGCTCTCCGTGATCGGGCGAGAAGCTCATAGTGAGTGTCGGACCCGCCTGCGCCACAGGCCCTTGGCCCATGGCACTCGCTAGCAGGACGGCGGCAAGAATGGTTTTGGTTTTGGTTTTGGTTTTGGTTTTGAGTTTCACGGCGTTTTCCTGGCTTCACATTTTGAATGGAGCAACGCACCGCAAGCCTCGTGCCATCTATGCACCCAGAGTGCACTGGAGACGCTTAGGGCGGTCGCTTTTGTGACCACCCGCACG
>CAZGGN010000023.1:0-3543 GCA_964525195.1 uncultured Congregibacter sp. | reverse complement strand
TTTTCACTGGGGTTAAGACTTGAGGTTCGAGCCAAAGTTTTATTGTTTCCCGTCCTCGCGTACCCTTCGACCCTGCAGCGAGAATTCAAAGGACGTAGCAATGATCAACACACCGAAGACCGGGATCGTAAATGCCTGCAAACCGTTTGCCTGGGCCCTCAGCCTGCTGCTCGCGTCTGCAACGAGCAGCGCGTTAGCGCAAACAAAGGGCCATGAAGATGCGGCCGGAGATGCCGCCGAATCAGCGGCGAAGGCCGACGACAAGGCCCTGCCCGAGCGCGCGCTGCCCGTCGACATGTCCCACAGCCAGGAAGGCAAAGTCACCATCAAAGGTGAGTCCGTCAGTTACCGGGTGACTCTCGGGACCCAACCGGTCTATGGGGAAGATGACCGCGCGATCGCCTCGCTTCAGTACACCTACTACGAGCGGAAGGGCGTTGATGACACCACGCGACGCCCGCTGTTTATTTCCTTTAACGGCGGGCCCGGATCCGGATCCCTGTGGATGCACCTCGGTTACACGAGCCCCAAGCAGCTTATGGTCGACGACGAGGGCTATCCGGTGCAGCCCTACGGCGTGCGCGATAACCCCTATTCCATCCTCGATGTTGCCGATATCGTCTATGTGAATCCTGTGAATACGGGGTTCTCACGCATTCTGGACAAGGAGATCGAGCGCGAGACCTTCTTTGGCGTCGAGGCGGACGTGAAGTACCTGGCCGACTGGGTTGATGTGTTCGTCTCCCGCGTCGACCGCTGGCGCTCGCCGAAATACCTCATCGGCGAGAGCTACGGCACCACCCGGGTATCCGGCCTCGCCGGCGAACTGCAGAATCGTCACTGGATGTATCTCAACGGCGTAATACTCGTCTCCCCCACCGGGCTCGGGCTCGAGACCGAGGGGCCATCGCCCCGCGGGAATCTACTCAAGCTTCCCTACTATGCGGCGGCCGCGCATTACCACGGACAGCTTGAGCCGGCGCTGCAGAACAAGCCATTGGCGGAAGTTCTGGATGAGGTGGAGACATTCACGATCAACGAACTGCTTCCGGTCCTGGCGCGCGGCGGCTTCGTCGATCCAAAGGAGCGCGAAGCGATGGCAAGCCGTGTGGCTCGCTATGCAGGCCTCGAAAGGCAATTTGTGCTGGACTACAACCTCGCGGTGCCCTCTTCGGCGTTCTGGAAAGAGCTGCTACGTGGTGAAGGCTTCACCATTGGCCGCCTCGACTCGCGCTACCTCGGCGTAGACCGGGTCAACGCCGGCGAGCGATACGACTACCCGCCGGAGCTGACCTCCTGGAACCACGCTTTTGCGCCGGCCATCAACCACTATCTTCGCGACGAGCTGGGCTTTGAGACCGACCTGCAGTACTACCTCTTCGGCCCGGTACACCCCTGGGAGGGCCAGGGCGATACCAACGTGGGTGAGGAGTTACGCCAGGCTATGGCGCAAAACCCCTACCTGCACGTTATGGTTCAGTCGGGGTACTACGATGGCGCCACGGACTATTTCAGCGCCAAGTATGTCATGTGGAACCTGGATCCCAGCGGCCGGCTCCGCGACCGCATGCGCTTTGAAGGTTACGAGAGCGGGCACATGATGTACCTCCGCGCCGAGGATTTGCAGACGTCCAACGAGCATATTCGCGAGTTCATCAAGCAGAGCACGCCTGCAGAGGGGGTTCCTGCGAGCTACGGCACCGTCCGGGATCGCTGATTTTTTATCGGGCAGGGTGACCGCTCAAAAAAAATCCAGGCTGTCCCCTGTCCGCCGCGCGTTCCAAAGTGCAAGTTCAGAGCTGGCCGCAAAGCAGGAGTCAACGCTCAGATACGCGGAAGCGACCTCTTCCAATGTCGATGAACATCTCAAAAGAGGTTAGATTAGGGGCAGATGGCGCCCGGTTGACGTTTGCCCTATGGCAAAAACATGCAGGTGATGATTTATTTGATTGGCTACAGAAAACCCCTCTTTACTGAACGCTGCGAGGCTTAATAGGCCAGGTCTTATGAATAAGGTTAAATGTCCTTACTGCCAGTCTCACGAAGTAACGCGTATCCATCGTTCAAGGCTTAACAAGCTATGCCTCAGGAACCCAAAGTTTCTCTGTTTAAAGTGTCGCCGGAAATTCTTCAGAAAAGTTTCCTAGCTAACATGCGGGCTTCGAAATAATCGGGCTTTAAACGCCTCCCTCCGTCCGGCATGTGACGACTTTCCATCGATCGCGCAGGCTTCACGGCGAGTTCCCGGCCCGACACAAACCTCATGCCCCTTGCAACCCTGCTACTGACTGGCGTCGCTTTACTTAGCTCTAACAACTGATTTGCTAGATTGAAGCGACGGCAAATCCGCCGCTGACTATGTCGGCCTGCGCGCGTAGCAGAGGGTTAATTTGTACGCAAAGTTGTTGGCTCGAAGCGATATACAGCGTGATCTACATGGCGATCATAGAGCCACTCAGCATCTTTCACTATTCGATCCAACCTGGCTCCAAGCCGCTCAGGGATCTTTCGACTACGAACATTCTCTGCTGCACAATGAATTTCGATTGCAGCCAGGTGATAGTGCTTAAAGCCCACCCTCAACAACTCTTGCACTGCCTCGGTCATTATCCCTGATCCCGTGCAGTTTTCTGAGAGCCAATATCCAATCGAGCCTTCTCGCGTCTTTTCGTTGAGACTGTGGAACCCGACCACACCGCACAGCTTCTTATCCCAGAAAACGCCGTACTGCGGGCCTCGCCCTGATTCAAATTGTTCGATGGTTCCTTCTATGAACCTGAGTGTATCGGCGGGCGTCTGTACCGCATCTAGCCAAGGCAGCCATTCCCGTAAGTAGTTCCGATTCGCCTGAGTAACACTGAATAGCTCGTTCGCATGATCAACCGACAATCTCTTTAACTTGAGTTCCCGGGACATTCCCTTTCTCGTTTCCTTCGGAGGTTAAACGGCAGCCCTGAGCGCGAAACCGGGCGCTGGGCAGTATCCTAGCCGACGAACGCTCATAGGTGCGAACGCGTTTTCTGGCGATGTCTCAAAATATCTCAAGGCGGCCTTTAGCCCGGTGCTGGATCCCGGCAATCTCATGGCCGTTTTTCGCCATCAGCAAACGTCCGTTCTGGGATACGGACAAACGTAGGGTTTCGAACACAGTTTAGAAAAATGCGCTACTCTCCCCCGACAAAGCGGCTGTTCCGGCCTGCCCAGCATAGACAAAGTGAGCTAGATTTATGTTCGACGAACCCGGCTTCCCACGCGAAGCTGACCTGGGATACTCTGCGATTGCGCTTGAAACCTTCGTGTACTGTAGTCGTGCCTCCCAAGGCGTTGGCGACGTAGAGGTCGACCGCCTTATCGAGTTCTCTCAACGCCGCAATGTCGCCCGAGGCATAACCGGGGTGTTAGTTTTCGGCAACGGGGTCTTCTTCCAATGGGTCGAGGGGCCGCCGACCGAAGTGCGGAAACTGGTCGCGAGCCTTCATAGTGATTCGCGGCATCACGATATTGTCGAACTGGAGCGAAGTGTCGACAAGCGCGAGCGTCTGT
>CAZGGN010000022.1:25977-26820 GCA_964525195.1 uncultured Congregibacter sp. | reverse complement strand
GGCCGAGGTGGAAATGTCGGGCCTCGCGTTATCCTTTGGCGATCGCTTTTTGCTGCGCCCCGGTGTCTATCCTCTGCGCGTGACCGCTCCCGGTTACCACCCCTACGTCCGCGAACTGACCGTGAGCCGCGAGGACACGCAGCGTCAGGAAGTCATTCTCCAACCCCTTCCTGGTCGGCTGAGCATCAGCAGCCAACCGGAGGGCGCGACCCTGTTTGTTGACGGCGAGCCCGTGGGCAGCACGCCGCTTGAGGAACTCCCGGTGGAAGCCGGCAACCACGAGCTGCGCCTTGAACTGCCCCGCTACCTGCCCCTGACACAGGCGCTTGATATCACCGGGCGGGACGTACAGCAGAGCCTGGCGCTGCAGCTCAGTCCGGCCTGGGCCGATATTCAGATTGCGAGTGTGCCGCCCGGAGCCACGATTCTCATCGATGAGGAGCCCGCGGGCACCACGCCCGGAACCGTCGAAGTCCTCCAGGGCGATCACAGCCTGCAGTTGCAGCTGCCGGGCTTTGCCTCGGCTCAGCGCCCGCTCAGCGTCGAAGCGGGCATCACCCAGAACCTCGGCAACATCACGCTGACCCCGGCCACCGGGGTCCTCAGCCTGAACAGCGAGCCAAGCGGTGCAAACGTCAGCGTGGACGGAGAGTTTGCCGGGCAGACACCGCTTGAGCTCGAGCTCGAACCAAACATCGATCATCAGATAAGCCTCTCCCGAGCCGGCTATCGCCGGGCCAGCCAGACCCTGCGAATGGAAGCCGGAGCCTCAGCAGAGCGCACGGTCACGCTGCAACCGCTGCTGGGCGATGTGCTGGTGCGCGTGGTCCCCGCCGATGCAGA
>CAZGGN010000022.1:15609-25967 GCA_964525195.1 uncultured Congregibacter sp. | reverse complement strand
TGAGCTCTGTCGTAGAAGGCCGCCAGCCGCCATGAAAATCGTAACGGACGAATACGGTCCCTGGCGCGCGCAACAGGCTTTCACCCTGCGGGTGGTCCCCGCCGATGCAGAGCTGCTGGTTAACGGCAAACCGGTGGGCCGGGGCAGCCAGACCCTTTCCCTCCCGGCAGTCATGCATCGCATTGAAGTGCGC
Organism: uncultured Congregibacter sp.; assembly: GCA_964525195.1. Classification (GTDB taxonomy): domain Bacteria; phylum Pseudomonadota; class Gammaproteobacteria; order Pseudomonadales; family Halieaceae; genus Congregibacter. The sequence continues at coordinate 25,774 of CAZGGN010000022.1, read as the reverse complement.
CTTGAGGGCTACGAAAGCATCACGCGCAGCGTCACCCCCCGCGCCGGACTTGAACAACTCGTCGAGGTGCAGCTGCTGACGCCCGAGGCGGCACGCAAAGCGCGACTCAAGCCGAGCATCATCACAGCGCTGGGACAGACCCTGATCCTCATGAATCCGTTGGACTCCCCGCGCAACGAGTTTTCCATGGGCGCCTCGCGCCGCGATCCGGGGCGACGCGCCAACGAGGTGATGCACCCGGTACGCCTGGAGCGGCCTTTTTACATCCAGACTCAGGAAGTCACCAACGCCCAGTTCCGACAATTTCAGGCATCGCACAACTCCGGACAGATTGAAGGCAACAGCCTCAACCGTGAACAGCAGCCCGTCGCGCAGATCAGCTGGCAGCAGGCTGCGTCCTTCTGCAACTGGCTGAGCCGCCGGGAGGGTCTGACGCCGTTCTACAAGGAGCAGCAGGGCATCATCATCGGCTTCGATCCGGATGCACTGGGCTATCGCCTGCCTACGGAGGCGGAATGGGCCTGGGTTGCGCGAGTCAACGGTGAGGCCCTGAAACGCTTCAGCTGGGGCGAGGACTTTCCGCCCAAGGCAGTCGCCGAGAATATCGCTGACAACAGCTCCGCCTATGTAACCGGCCGTATTCTCAATGGCTACGACGACGGCTATGTGGTGAGCGCCCCGGTGGGCAGCTTTAGCGCGAGTGAGCGCGGCATCTACGATCTTGGGGGCAATGTGTCCGAGTGGATTCACGACGTTTACACCATCCCCGCAGCGAGCGGAGTGGTGACCACGGACCCCCTCGGCGCCCAGCGGGGCGACAACTATGTAATTCGCGGCGCGAGCTGGGCGCTGGGACGACTCCCGGAACTGCGCCTATCTTATCGCGATTATGGGCAGGCCGGCCGGGATGACGTAGGATTCCGGATCGCTCGCTATGCCGAGTAGTACGGAAAAGAGAGGACCCGAGTCAATGGCCAGCAAAGCTTTGCAAGGATCGCTGCGGCGCAGTTTTACCCTGCTCGGCGTCACTCTGTTATCTCTCGCGATCTGGCGTGCGGCCCTGGCGCAACCCGCAGAGCCAGTCACAGAGCCAGCCCCGGATCCCGATCCGGCAGCGCAGGAGCTTCCGGTCGCCGCCGAGGAGACCATCGTTCCCGCAAGCGGGGATGGAACGCCATTGGATGATTATCAGGCCTCAGAACAGATTTCTGAGGATCTTTCTGTCTCTTTCCCCGTTGATATCTAGGAACGCCCATGAAGAACGGCCTGTCCTCCGAGTTCATGTTTCAGCTGTTTGCACTGCTCACGGCCGTCATTCTCGTGCACGCGATGTACGTTGCGGTGATCCGCCCGAGCGCCGATGACCAGCTGGCGGCCGAGATGGCGGCCCAGGCAGCGGGTGAGGACGTCGTTCCCAAGCGCAGCCTGACGGTGGTGATCCGCGACTACGAGCAGGAAGCCTGTTTTATCCTGCTGATCTGGGCACTTTCGATCATGGGCTACAAGGGGCGCCAGAATCTTCAGGAGCAGAAACTGCTCGAGGAGGAGCTACTGTCGATTCCCGAGGGCACCAGTGTGCTCCCGGAGGATGCGCGACAGTACAGCCGATCGATTGAGGCTCTGCCCCCGCAGCAGCAGGGTTTCCTGCTGCCTCGCACACTGCTCTCGGCCCTGCAGCGCTTTGCCACCACCGGCAGTATCCCGGCGGTTTCTGACACCGTGCGCGAACAGTGCGACGTAGAGTCGGACCGGCTGGACTCGGAAATGTCGATGGTGCGCTACATCGCCTGGGCCATTCCCTCCATCGGCTTTATCGGCACTGTTCGCGGAATCGGCGACGCCCTGGGCCAGGCCTACAAGGCCGTTGAGGGTGATATATCGGGGGTCACCGTGAGCCTCGGGGTCGCCTTTAACAGCACCTTCGTCGCACTGGTTCTGTCGATCATCATCATGTTCTGCCTGCACCAGCTCCAGCTATCCCAGGAGCGTCTGGTCCTGAATTGCCAGCGCTACGCGGACAGCAAGCTGCTGCGATTTCTGGTAGCCAACGACTGATGGCACTCCTTGACTGCCGCGACACCCTGATCAGCCTCTGGCAGGACGGCAACGCCATCTACAGTCCGGGCTTTGTATTGCTCGATGGTAGCGAATACCGCTTTGGCCAGGCCGCACTGGAACAGTCACGGCTGCGCCCCCGGGACAGCAACAGTCGTTTTTGGTGGCAGCTGAGTACCCAGCCGCTCAAGCCCAGTCTGGGCGCCGCGAGGCACACGGCCGATTTGGTGCACTCGCATCTGCGGCATATTCACGAGGCGGGAGGCGAGCCCGATTCACTGGTGCTGGCCGTCCCGGAGAGCATGCCCCCGGAACAGTTATCGCTGCTTCTCGGTGTTGCCCAGGCCTGCACGTTTACGGTTACGGGACTGGTCAGTCGCAGTGTGCTGATCGCCAGCAGCAGTCCGATCTTTGCTTCACACGCGCGAGCCCTGCACCTGGAAGCGCAGCTGAATCAGACGATCATCAACGAACTGGTTCTCGACGACGGGACGGTCCGCGTTGTCAGGAGCACACCGCTCCCGGCCTGCGGCCTGCTGTCCCTGCAGGAGCGCTGCGCGTCTGCGATTGCCAGCGCTTTTATTCAACAGACGCGCTTTGATCCCCGGCGCAGTGCCAGCAGTGAACAGGCCCTCTACAACATGCTTCCCAATATCCTCGACACACTGCGCAGCCGCGGGGAAGCAAGTGTCGACATCGACGGGCATCGCTGCCGGGTCACGGCCAGCGCTCTGGCCGGCGCCAGTGAACGGCTGCTGGCGGGGCTTGCTCAGGCCCGGCCAAACGACGTCTTACCCCTGCTCCTGGACCCGGAACTCCTGCAGCTCCCGGGAATGGAATCTATCGGCGGTGACGTGCACACGCTCGCCGATAACGCGCTCTGGGAAGCCTTTTCGCGCCAGCGCGAGGGCATCGTATCGACCGGCGCGGAGGTGCATCTGATCAACCGCCTGTCCCCGCTCAAGGCCGCAGCCGGGAAGCCCGCGCAGAGCACTCAGGAGACCATCGCGGCACCCGCACAGAACGCGGCGCCGTCGGTCGCGCCGGCAGCCAGCGGGGCTGCGGGCGCCACGCATGTGCTCATTGGCACTCGGGCCCTGCCCCTGCGCGGCGAGCGGGTAGAGCTGGGAGGGGGGTTCAGCCTGCGCCACCAGCAGGCACATTGGACGCTCCACGGCGACGGCGGACTGATCAACGGTCTGCCGAGCACCGCACAACAACCGCTGAGTCTCGGGGACACGCTGTCCCTGGGCAGCGCCGGGCATGGACGCCTGATCGAAGTTCTGGACTGAGGCTGAGCAAAGGTGGCCCGGCGCAACAAACGCAGCTTCTCGACCTTTAACCTGTCCTTTCTGGACATCATGTCCTGTGGCTTTGGGGCGGTGGTATTGGTGTTCCTGATCATAGACCACGCGATCGTGGTCGAATCCAAAGAACTCAACGTTGATCTGCTCTCGGAGGTGAATCTTCTCGAAGAGGATATCCGGGAAGGACAGGAGAACCTCGTGGTCCTTCGCAATGCGCTGGACGAAGTCGATCTGGAGATCGTCCAGGCGGAGGGCCGTGCGACCCGGGTTAGCGATGAAATCGACGAAGTCGAGGGCCTGATTGCTGCGCTGATCCCCGAAGACGTGAGCGAAGACGAGGCCGTCGAGCAGCTCAAGGCCGAGATTCAGTCCCTGGAGGAAGAGGTCAAGAAGCTCCGCGAGGCCGCCGAAAAGGAAAGTGGCAAAAGCGCGCGCAGCTTTGTCGGAGACGGCAATCGCCAATACCTGACCGGACTGAATCTGGGGGGGCGAAACATCGCCATCCTGGTGGACGTTTCCGCGAGCATGCTGTCGGATAAACTGGTCAACATCATCCGCCTGCGGAATATGGACGAAAAGCTCCAGCGCAGCGCCGAAAAGTGGACCCGGGCTCTCAACACCGTGGACTGGCTGACCGCTCAGCTGCCCGTCGGCAGCGAGTATCAGGTCATCACCTTTAACACCGAGGCCCGGACAGTGCTCCCCGAGACGGAAGGCCGGTGGCTGGAAGTAGCCGATCAGGCGCAGCTCGAGGAGGTCTCGGCGGCCCTGCGACGCATTACCCCGGCCAACGGGACAAGCCTGGAAAACGTCTTCACTCACCTGCAAACCCTGTCGCCAGTGCCAGATAATATCTTTCTGATCACCGACGGCCTGCCAACGCAGGGGGCCTCTCCTCCCCGGGGCACGACCATCAGCGGCAATCAGCGCCAGCGGCTCTACCGCGAGGCCGTTCGCAAGCTCCCGGCGAATGTACCGGTGAACATTATTCTCGCACCCATGGAAGGCGATCCGCTGGCGGCCTCGGAATTCTGGCAACTGGCCCAAAGTACCCGGGGGTCCTTTATGAGCCCCTCGAGTGACTGGCCCTAGGAGCCCGGGATAATGCGTAAACGTCGCGAAATGGCCGAGTTCTCCCTGTCCTTCCTGGACGTGATTTGCTGTGGCTTTGGCGCGGTAATTCTGCTGCTGATGATTACCAAGACCGTGCAGCCGCAGATTATCGAAGCATCGACGGTGAATCTCGAGGGGCTGGTGGCTGACCTGCAGGAGCAGCTCTTCGAGATTCGCGGCGAAACCCAGTTCCTCAACCGCGACCTGAACGCCCGCCAGGAACAATTGTCTGAGTACAAAGAGCGGATTGCGATTCTCCGCGGGCAGCTCGCATCGGCGAAATCCCGCTATGACAGCCTGCAGGTGGAGACCAATACCAATTCAGTGATTACCGAGCAGCTGGCGATCGCGCGCCAATCGCTCACCGAGGAACAAAAACGGTTGCTTGCGGATATGCAGGTCAACAGCAATCTGATCGGAGGTATACCCGTCGACAGCGAATACATCATATTCGTCATCGATACCTCAGGCTCGATGTTCTCCTATGCCTGGGAGCGAATGATGAACGAGATCGACGCGACCCTGAATATCTATCCAAATGTAAAAGGTATTCAGATCATGAACGATATGGGCAATTACATGTTCAGTCGCTATCGCGGGCAGTGGATCCCCGATACGGAGGGGCGACGCCGGGTCATCATGCAAAACCTGCGCAACTGGAACGTGTTCAGCAACTCCTCCCCGGTTGAGGGGATTACCGCCGCGATCCGTACTTTTTATGACCCGGACAAAAAGATTAGTATTTACGTCTTCGGGGATGAATTCACCGGCGACTCGATTGCCCAGGTAGTCGACACTGTCGAGCGTATCAACCGCGAGGCGAGTGATGGCGAGCGGCGCGTGCGCATCCATGCGGTGGGCTTTCCCGTACAATTTATTCGGGCGGCCAACCTGCAGACCACGGGCATTCGCTTTGCTGCGCTGATGCGCGAGTTGACCTATCGCAACGGAGGGACGTTTGTCGGACTCAATGACTTTAGGCCCTAAACACAGACTACTCAGCGGCCTGCTGCTTGCTCTTCTGGCCTTGGCCGGCTGTGGCACCAAGGAAGTGGTCGTCACCGGCAATTTTCCGCCTCCGCTGATGGAGCCTCTCCCGGTCGCGCTGGGGGTGTGGTACGAGCCCGAGTTCACGGAGCACGAGTTTTTTGACGAGGCCAAGGGCCGGGCCGATTCCACCTGGCTGGTCAAAACCGGCGAGGCCCAAGTGCAGATGTGGAGCCAGCTCTTTGACCACATGTTTCTCCGTGTAGAAAAGATGGAGGGCAAGCCTGCGCCGGAGCAGATGAACCCGGCCGTTGACGCGGTCATTATTCCGCGGGTGGATGAACTGCAGTACGCCATCCCCGCACATACCAATATCAAGGTGTACGAAATCTGGATGCGCTACGCCTTTGAGCTTGTCACCACCGGCGGTGAACCCATCGCCGAGTGGACCATGACCGCCTATGGCAAAACACCGACCGCCTTCCTGCAAAGCGATGAGGAAGCCGTGCGCCTCGCGGGCGTGGTGGCCCTGCGCGATGCCGGCGCACATTTTATTACCAGTTTCCAGAAAGTCCCGGAGGTCGCCCAGTGGCTGGAACAACTTCAGCAACAGCGCACCGCATCCACTGCCCAATGAAACGGCTGCTGCCGCAATCCGCCCTTGCGCTGCTCTTCGCCGTCAGCATCAGCGGCTGCGTGACATCAACGGTTGATGAAATGGTGTTTAACAAGCCGCTTGAGGGGATCGGCGACTCTACGGTGGTCATCCTCGGGCGACGCCACGCCAGTGACTACGAAACAGAATTCGATTTTATCGAATGCATAGCAGACCACATCACCGCGCGGGACTCGAGCATACAGATCCTTGATGAGATCGAATTCATCAACAGCATGTATCCCTGGTTTGAGCCCCGCACGGCACCGCTGCGTCCGGCGGATATCGACAGACTGACACAGCAAAAGCCAGTGGCCGAGCAACTCGCGAACATCAAACTGGAGTACATGATCTGGGTCGATGGCAGCACGGTGCAAACCAATTCCGCCGGCTCTATGACCTGCGGTGTCGGGCCCGGCGGCGCAGGCTGCTTCGGCTTTGGCACCTGGGGTAACGCCTCCGATTACGAAGCCACAATCTGGGACTTTACTGACAAGGCAGAGGTGGGGCGACTGAACACCAGTACCAGCGGGCAGTCCTACATGCCGGCAGTCGTGGTACCCATCCCGATCATCGCCCCGGTGCAGGGCACCGCCTGTGACGGGATGGGAGATCAGCTTTTGCAGTTCCTTTCCAGCGAGCAATAGAGGTTCAACGGTGACTATCAGCGCCTGTGACACAAGCGGCAAACGGTTACTCGCCGCTGTATTTGTCGCAACTATCGCGGCCTGCGGCTTGTCGGGGTGTGCGGTCAATCCCGCGACCGGGGGCGCCACCGTCGTGTTTTCCAGTGCACAGGGCGAGCGGGAAACCGGTCAGGAGATGTACGACAAGTTTGCCGCCGAGGGGGCGTTCTACGACGACCCGGAACTTCAGGCCTATGTGAACAAGATTGGTCAGCGACTCGTAGCCCAGAGCGACATGCCCGACCGGGAATTCACCTTCTCCGTCATCGACGCGCCGGAGATCAACGCCTTTGCCACGCCCGGGGGCTTCATTTATGTAAACCGGGGTCTGATTGCCTATCTCAACAGCGAAGCCGAACTGGCCGGCGTTATCGGACATGAAATTGCCCACGTCACCGCCAGGCACCATGGGCGGCGCAAGACGGCCGGAGCAACGAGCAAGGTACTCTCCACGACCGCGTATGTGCTGACCGGCAGCGGCGCCATTTATGAGGCCTCGAATATGTACGGGGCCGAGTTGATCAGTGGCTACGGGCGCGACATGGAACTTGAGGCCGATGGCCTCGGCGCCGAGTACATGTACAAGGCGGGCTATGAACCGGAAGCGCTGCTTGATGTGATTGGCGTGCTCAAAAACCAGGAACAGTTCATGCGTCTGAAGGCCCGGGAGGCGGGTAAAAGCGGCACAACCTACCACGGTCTCTACGCGACTCACCCGCGCAACGACAAGCGCCTGCAAACCGTCATCCGTGCGGCCAACGAACTGGACGATGGCAGCTACATCGAAAGCCCGGAAGAACCGGGCGAGTTCCGGCGGGTAACCGATGGACTTGTCTGGGGCGAGAGTGTGGCCGGTCAGCGTGCGGATGATCGCTACTACCACAACAAGCTGGGCTTCACGATTGAGCAGCCTGAAGGTTGGGCGGTAACCCCTGGCGCACAGGCGGTGGTGGCTGCCGCGCCGGATGGCAGTGCATCGGTCAGGATCACCCTGCGCCGCAAGGACCCCTCGGCAACGCCCCAAAGTGTGCTTGAGTCCTCAGCTAAGGGGGCTCTTAGCAGCGGCGAGACCCTCCAGCAAAGCGGCCTTGATGGCTATACCGCCGTAGCCAGTGCCGGGGGCCAGGCCAAGCGCCTTGCGATCATCAACCTCAACAACCTGAGCTATATGTTTGAGGGCGATGCGACAGACTTTGCGACTCAGGATCCTGACTTATTGCGAGTGATCCAGAGTTTCAGGGCCATGCACCCGAAGGAAAAGAGCTCAAATAACGCGCGCTATATCCGCTACATTCAGGTTCCCAGGGGCGCTGACGTGGCCTCCCTGGCAAGCAGTGTCCGGGTCAACGATGCGGAAGCCCAGCTGCGCCTGATCAACGATTTTTATCCGCGCGGAGAGCCACGTACCGGCGACTGGATTAAAGTCATTCAGTAAGAGTCTGCGTTTTTGCCGCTAGACTACGTGGCAGAATTGCTCAGGGAGTCTGGCCATGCGCCCCTTGTTTCGACCAATGCCTGTTGCGTCGTGTGAATCGCCTGGGCGCGAGTTCCATGCGGTTTTGCTGGTCGCCCTGAGCGCCTGGCTGGTATTTTCACCACCGCTTGAAGCACAGATTATCTACAACGCCCGCAAGATCATCACTATGGACCCGGGACACCCCACGGCCACCGCCGTTGCGGTGCGTGCCGGGCGCATCGTTGCCGTAGGCTCATTGGAGGCGCTTCAATCTACGTCCGCGCTGGCGGAGTATCGGGTCGATCATCGCTTTGACCATAAGGTCATCATGCCGGGTTTTATCGACCCGCATGTTCACCCCACGCTCCCTGCGGTGCTGACGCAGTTCCCGTTTCTGGCTCCTGATAACTGGGACCTTCCCACCGGGCAGTTTCCGGGTGCGCTGACCCCCGAGGCTTTTAACCGACGATTACACGAGCTTGTTGCTACGCACTCGACAGCACTGCCTTTTATCGCCTGGGGCTACCACCCGCTCTGGCACGGAGAGGTCTATCGACAGCAGTTGTCCGACTGGTTCCCCGACCAGCCGGTCATGCTCTGGCACCGATCGTTCCACGAACTCATTGTGAATGATGCGGCAGTTCTGGCCCTTGGGATACGCGAAGATGAGGTCCGAGCGCTGCCAGAAGCAGACTGGGAGCGCGGTCACTTCTGGGAGAACGGTCTGAAGGCCCTGGTCCCTAAATTGGCCTTCGTCTTCGAGCCGTCCCGGTTTCTCGGGGGCATGCAGAACTTTCTGGCCATGGCCCATCGCGGCGGCATCACCACTGCACTGGATATGGGCACGGGCATTTTCGGCAACCCGGAACAGGAGCTGGCGCTGATTCGACAGGCTGTAGCAACGAGTGATGCTCCGCTCAGAATCGTCATGACGCCGATCATTACTGACTTTCTCGCCCGGGGCCGGACCCCGAGCGAGGCCGAAGCGGAAATCGATCGCTGGCGCGAAGGCAACAGCGACCGGGTTCTGATTGACCGGCATTTCAAACTCATGATGGACGGAGCTATTTACAGCGGTCTGGCCCAGATGGGCGATCCCGGCTATCTCGATGGTCACGAGGGCCAGTGGATGGCGCCACTGGACGTCACCAAAGCCTGGGGTGAGTATTTTTGGAACGCGGGATACAAGCTACATGCGCACACCAATGGTGATGCGAGCGCGGCGGCGCTGATAGACATGCTCCGGGAGTGGCAGAATGACAACCCGCGAGCCGATCATCGCTTAACTCTCGAGCACTTTGCCTATGCGACCGAAGAACAGCTCCGGCAGTTTGCGACACTCGGGGGCGTAATATCGGCCAACCCCTACTACCACTACATCCTGTCCGACCTGTACGGCGAAACCTGGCTGGGCCCGGATCGCAGCGCGCAGATGGTGAAGCTGGGTTCCGCGGAGCGACTGGGTGTGCCCTTTGCTCTTCACTCGGATGCGCCCATGGCCCCCATGGAACCTCTGACGCTCGCCTGGACCGCGGTCAATCGGGTCACCATCAATGGCAACGCGACGGGCCAGGATCAGCGAATCAGCCTGGACGCTGCGCTGCGGGCCATCACGATTGATGCCGCCTGGATTATGGGCTGGGAAGATGAAATCGGGTCGATTCGTGCGGGCAAGCGCGCGGACTTCACAGTCCTTGAGCAGGATCCCTACAGCGTTAGGGTAGAAGAACTGCGCAATATACCGATATGGGGAACCGTCTTCGAAGGCCGCCCGGCAGCACTCGAGAGCACTCAGGAAAACCCCTGAGGCCTAGCCACCGCGGCGCTCCTGCACCAACACCCAGGGGTCCGCAACCACCGCCCACAGCTCCCGGTTCTCGGCCAGCCAGGCCACGGCCGCGGCGGC
>CAZGGN010000022.1:7421-15599 GCA_964525195.1 uncultured Congregibacter sp. | reverse complement strand
GGTCGCTCCAACCTTGCTGGCTCAGGACGAGCCCGGAGCGCAGCCCCCGCCGGCTCATCTGACCCTGCTCGTCTTCGAAAACGGGCGACCCGTGCCGGGATTGCTTACGCAGGTGGCGGAGCGTTCGGGGCAGACCGACGGCACCGGCACCGTTCGCTTCACTCTCAGTCCCGGTGAGACGCGCCTGCGCGTCGCTGACACCGGCGATGCGTGATGCGCTGAGCCATTCCTCAAACTGGGCTTTGTTGTCATCCGCCAGTTGGGTTGCCACTTCGACAAGGTCCAGTTGATCGTCAATCAATATCAGTTTGCCCGCCGCGAAATAGCGCTGCAGATCGCTAAAGGCAATACGCGCGGTCTGCGCGAGAAAGTCAGCGCGTCGCTGAGCCTGCGGATCTGCCTGATCAGCCATAGCGCTGATCGGCAACGAAGGGATTGGTCCTGCGTTCCTGACCCAAGGTCGAGGTCGGGCCGTGGCCGGGAATAAAGGTGATGTCATCCCCGAGAGGAAACAGGGTTTCCCGAATACTGGCAATCAACTGGTCGTGGTTTCCCATCGGAAAATCCGTACGACCAATCGATCCCTGAAAAATCACGTCTCCCACCCAGGCCACATGCTGCGCATCGTGAAGAAACACCACATGCCCCGGGGTGTGGCCCGGGCAGTGGAAAACCCTCAGCGTCTGCTCGCCAACAGTCACCGTATCGCCGCCGACCAGCCAGCGATCCGGTTCAAAGGCCTCGGCCAGCGGAAAGTTCGCCATGCGGCACCACTCGGGTAACTTATCGATCCAGAAGCGATCCGCCTCGTGCGGCCCCTCGATAGGAACGCCCAGCTGCTGACGCAGTACATCTGACGCGGCGCAGTGATCCATGTGGCCGTGGGTCAGAAGGATTTTCTCGACCTCCCCGCCGAGCTGACCCACCGCCGCCAGGATTTTGTCGACATCGCCGCCCGGATCGACTATCGCCGCCTTGCCCGTGCGTTCGCATTTGATGACCGAGCAATTCTGTTGATATGCCGTGACCGGAACGATAGTGACCTTGATCGACATGGGTACTCTTAAACTCCTGGCATTGACGCGGGAATATCCGCAGCCTTGTCTTCCGGATGCGCATCGGCATCCGGATCAAAAAACACGTCTTCGTCAAAGTGTCGCTCGCTTTTGGCGACCACCACGGCGGCAGTGGCGTCACCGGTGACATTGACCATGGTGCGCACCATATCCAGCAGGCGGTCGACGCCGATTATCAGTGCAATGCCCTCGACAGGCAGACCCGCCTGCTCGAGCACCATAGCCAGGGTAATCAGGCCGACACCCGGCACCGCAGCAGTGCCGATAGATGCCAGCGTCGCGGTCAGGATCACCGTGATATACGCTGTCAGGGAGAGGTCGAAACCATAAACCTCAGCGATGAATACCGTCGCAACCCCCTGCATGATCGCCGTACCATCCATATTCACGGTCGCCCCGAGGGGAATCGTGAACCCGGCCACGGAGTTATGGACGCCGAGCTTTTTTTCCACCGTGCGCAGGGTAATCGGCAAGGTTGCACCGGAGGATGCGGTGGAAAAGGCAAACGCCCATACGGAACGCATCTTGCGCAGCATGATCTTCGGCGGCAAGCCCGTAAGGGATTTCAGAATGATGCTGTAGGTCACGGTACCGTGGAACAGCAGCAGTCCCAGAACCGTCAGGAAGTACGCCCCGAGATCCAGAATGGCGCTCAGCCCCATGTCCGCAAAGAGTCGGGCCAGCAGAGCAAACACGCCGTAGGGCGCCAGCGCCATCAGAATCCCGACCATCTTCATGACCACGGATTCAAGATCCGTAAAGAAACTGGCCATGCGGCGCCCCGGCTCGCCGGCACGGGACAGCGCGTAGCCAAAGAGCAGCGCAAACACAATGATTTGCAGCATTTCACCCTCAGCCATCGCCTTAATCGGGTTAGCGGGGAAAATATTGATCAGCACTTCCTTGAGCGGCGGGGGCGCCGTGGGCGTAAAGCTGGCGCTGGAATCGAGCTGAATAGAACTGCCGGGGCTGATCAACACCGCGGCGAAAAGCGCGCCGGTGACGGCAATCGCGGTTGTTGCCAGATAAAACAGGAGAGTCTTTCCGGCAATCGGCCCCATGCGGGAGCTATCGCCCAGGGAGCTGGAACCGCAGACCAGTGACACAAACACCAACGGCACAACGAGCAGCTTGAGCGATGCGACAAAAATCCGTCCGATCACGTCAAACACGCCGTTGACCACCCACTCATCGATGATCGTACGCACCGTCCCGTCCAGCGCGCTCGCCGATCCGATGAGATTCAGCAGGGAGCCGAGGAGGATGCCCCCGGCCATCGCCAGCAAAATACGGTTGGTGAGACTCATAGCGCGCTGCCCTCTTCGCAGGACCCGTTGATGTAAGTGCCTACGCTGTCATCAGCGCAGGCATTGCAGGCCGAGGCGTGGGTCTGCTGTCGGCCATCGTTATGCGTCGCACATACGGGCGCAAAGATCATCGTACAAACCTGCGGACGAGGCTCCTCACAGCTATTGCTCAGATTTTCCGGAGGCCGCGTCGGCTGCGCGCAGGCCGTCAGCGCAAGCGCGCTTAACGCGCTGAAAATCAAGGAGAAACGCATGGCATTCCCGCCCACACAAAAAGCCGCAAGGGTAGCACCATTGCCATTCCCTTGCAGCCCGGTGCCGGCCTGGGAAAACGCTAGGCGGCGAAGCGTCCCGACTGGTAATCGCGGATCGCCTGCTCGATCTCCGCCTGTGTATTCATGACAAAGGGGCCGTAGTGAACAACGGGCTCGCCGATCGGCCGACCGCGCAGCAACAGTATGCCGGCTCCATGGCTTCCGGCACGCAGCGACAGGCTCTCGCCCTGATCAAAGAGCAGCATTTCCCGCGCGCGCCGGGGCCCACCGTCAAGCGCCAAAGCGCCATCGTAAATGTAGGCCATGACTGACTCGGCAACGCCCGTAGCGAGGGTGACCCGCGCATCGGGCTCCAGACTGATATCGGCCAGCGCCGCCTGGGCGGCGAGTTCGGTCAATGGCCCCTGCAGATCGGCATCTACCCCCAGCTGCCAACTGCCCGATACGGCGGTTACCTGAAAGCCCGTGCCACGAGTTGTGGCGAGCTCGCCAAGGGGCAGGTCCCGATAGCGCGGCGCGTCCATTTTCTCTGCGGCAGGCAGGTTGAACCACAGCTGAAACCCGTGCAGCCCCTGACTGTCCTGGGTCGGCATCTCGGAATGGATAATTCCCCGGCCAGCGCTCATGTACTGCGCACCACCGCTGCGAATCTCGCCGCGATTGCCCTGACTGTCCTCGTGAATAATCCCCCCGTGCTTCATATAGGTGAGGGTCTGCATGCCCCGATGCGGGTGTGGCGGAAAACCGGCCGCAAAATCCTCGCGATGCTCGGAGCGCAGTTCATCGAGCATCAGGATCGGATCCATGGCGGTCTCCGCAAACCCAGCGACGCGCTGAATCGCAACGCCGGCACCGTCCATACTGGGCTGGGCCCTGAGCACTTTGTGCAGCTGTCTGTTCATTGGCTTGCCTCCGACACGCATTCGAATAATGAACCAGCGTCGCAGATTATTGCTTACTGAATCGTAAGAAAATCGCTAAATTTTGCATATACTATTCGGTTTATTAGAAAGTATTCGGGAGTCAGCATGAGTCGCAGCACGCTGGAGCAGTGGCGCATGTTTCGCGCAGTCGTCGAGTACGGTGGATTTGCCCAGGCCGCCGGAGCGATTCACAAGAGCCAATCCAGCATCAACCACGCCGTGCACAAACTTCAGGACCACCTCGGCCTGCAGCTACTGGAAGTCGTGGGCCGCAAGGCCCAGCTGACGGACGCGGGGGTACTCATGCTGCGTCGCGCCGGGCAGCTCCTGGATCAGGCAGAACAGTTGGAGACCATTGCCGGCAGCCTCGCCCAGGGCGATGAGGCGGAATTGCGGGTGGCCATCGATGAGGTCTATCCCCGGGACTGCCTGGCCGGGATTCTGGAGAGACTGTCCACGGAGTACCCTTACACCCGGGTAGAGCTGCTTGAAACGGTGCTATCCGGCGGGCCCGAGCGGCTGATAAGAGGCGATGTCGACCTCCTCGTTGCCGGTGAGGTACCCGCGGGCTTTCTGGGAGAGTCATTGCTGGAGGTTGAGTTCCTAGCGGTCGCTCATCCGGAGCACGCACTGTTTGGACTCGGCCGCAGGCTCAATCTTCAGGACCTTGCGGCTGAGCGGCAGATAGTGGTTCGCGATTCGGCCAGCGGACAACGCAGTGACTCAGGCTGGCTCGGCGCGGAGCAGCGCTGGACCGTCAGCCACCTGGCGACCTCAATCAGCATGATCAGTCGCGGTATGGGTTTCGCATGGTTGCCGCTGACCCGGATCGATGAGGCGCTGCGTGCGGGCCACCTGAGAGAACTGCCCCTTGAACGTGGCTCACGACGGCGGGTTACGCTGTTTCTCACCTATGCGGATCCGGATCAGGCAGGCCCGGCGACCTGCCGCCTCGGTGAATTATTGCAAGCGCAGCTTAGCGCTCAACAATAATTCGTATAAATCGAATATAAATACGAAAAATTCGCGATTTTAATGGCGTCTGATCGAACCTATGCTCTCCGGCATCGTCAATCATCTCGATGGCAGACAGACAACAGGGGACGACTCATGGGCTTAATGGTAGACGGACAATGGCAGGATCGCTGGTATGACACGAGCGCCTCGGGAGGACGCTTCATACGCGAGGACGCACAATTTCGCGAGGCGATCGGCGCGAACGATGGCCGCTTTCCGGCGGAATCCGGCCGCTATCACCTGTATGTCTCCCTTGCCTGTCCCTGGGCCCATCGTACCCTGATCCTGCGCTCCCTCAAGGCACTCGATTCACACATCGACGTGTCGGTGGTCAGCCCGATCATGCAGGAAAATGGCTGGACCTTCGCCACGGCTGAGGGCAGTAGCGGCGATCAGGTCCTGGGTCGGGATTTCATGTATCAGATCTATCAGGCCGCCCGGGCCGACTATAGCGGCCGGGTCACGGTACCCGTGCTCTGGGATAAGCAGAGCGGCACGATCGTCAATAACGAATCTTCAGAAATTATCCGGATGCTGAACAGCGCCTTCGATCAGCTGACCGGCAACCCCCTCGATCTGTACCCGCCATCACTGCGCGCAGATATTGATGCCTGGAATGAGCGCATCTATCCAGCGATCAATAACGGCGTTTATCGTGCGGGATTTGCGACCACGCAGGCGGCCTACGAAGAAGGTTTTAATGATGTGTTTTCCGAACTTGACCACATCGATGCGCACCTTGCGAAGCACCGCTACCTCTGTGGCGATACTCTGACCGAAGCGGATATTCGCCTCTTTACCACGCTGATCCGCTTTGACGCTGTCTACCACGGTCACTTCAAATGCAATCGCCAGCGCCTGGAAGACTTCCAACATCTCCCGGCCTATGTGCGCGAGATTTACCAGCTACCGGGCGTCGCGGCGACGGTCGACTTTGAGCACATCAAAATCCATTACTACGCCTCCCACGGCACCATTAACCCCACCGGCGTGGTACCCCTGGGGCCGGCAATCGACTACTCGCGCCCCCACGGGCGCGACGCCCTGCGCCGTGCTGCCGTGGCCTGAGCAGGCGAAGGTCAGACAGTCACTTACTCTGAAGATAACTGAGGGTATCCGGGAGTTCAGGGAAGATCTCGAGGAAGATTCCGGGGAAACTGCCAGATCTCAAGACTCGCGATGCCCTCGGTCACATCGCTCCAGGCATCAATCGGAATCATCAGCTGCAGGTAGCCGGCAGTCGGCAGATTGTCCAGTGCCGGCCGGCCAACCAACTGATTGCACAGATCCGTAAGCGCAGGGTTATGGCCGAGTAAAAACAGACTGTCGAACCCTTCCTGCGCGTCCTGCAACCAGGCCATAAGGTCCAGATAGTCAAAGGTGTACAGAGCCTCTTCCGTCACGTGCGCCTGAAGCCCGAGGGCCGGCCAACCATCGCACAGCCCCTCGAGGGTCTGACGGGCGCGGCGAGCGGAGCTGCAGTGTACGACTTGCGCCTTGATAAGACCGGCCAGCGCACGCCCCATAGCCGGCGCGTCGCGCAAGCCGCGCTCGTTCAATTCGCGATCGTGGTCATCAAGACCGGGGGACTGCCAGCTCGACTTGGCGTGACGCATAAGATGCAGTGTTTTCATAGCCACTCCCTTTCCGGGCTCCAAGCATCAGCTGGGGGCTCCCGCTTTCCGCTCATCCTGTATCCCTAATCGGGATATTCCGTTACACCGCGACCGTGTAGCCAGACGAACAGGACACTCAGAATCAGGATTGCGCTGTAGAGTATCACCGCCCCCGGCACCATCAGAGGCGCATAATTCCAGGCATCCATACTGGGTCCGGACGAACGCAGGTTATGTGCCCCGACGGTCAGACTCACCACCGCCACAAAAGCAATATTGCTCTGCCAGAGCAGGTACAGGGTATTCACAATCAGGCCTTTCCAAAGACCCAGGCGACCCGCAACCCGCCACATCGCCAGAAGGTAAATCGCTGTTACCACGGCAAAAATGGCGGCCAGAATACCGGCGTAGATAAAATGCTGTATCGCCAGCATGGCAAAGATGTTTGCATCATTCATAGTCAGGTCTGCCGCACACACCCCTCAGGGAGCCTGGCAAAGCGCTAGCGTGGCGCCTTGTCATAAAACCAGGTCAAATCAAGGGAGAGTACCCATTGCTCGTCCTCTTCCCCAAAAAATATCGCGGGTACACGCCCACCGTAGGGCAAGCCGTCGCCCTGATACCAGTCATAGCGCAACTCCGGGCGAACACGCAGCTTCGGCAGCGCCCACCAGGAGAGATTCGCGGTCAGCCCATGGTAATCCCCGGCCGGTAACAGCGCATGGGCACCCTTGTCGTCCCTCAGCCATTCGGCCCGGATTGCAAATTGCGTATCCGGCAGAAAACGATCGTAGTAACTGACATTTGCGCCATACCAGGCGCTGTCTTCAACAATCAAAAATCCCGGAGGATTATTCGCATCGGCGACCACGTCTCCTCCCTCCTGATGTCCGTAAATCGCGTTAAAAGCCACGCGCCGCGTAGGCGACAAACGCTGGGTCAGAGTCAGGGAATGAAAGTTCCGCAACAGTTTGTCGCCGCTGCTGCTGATTGCGTTAAACGGGCGCGTCTGGTCACTGACGCCATCCTCGGACTGCTCGTTACCGACAATATTCTCAATATCGATCCAGGTTCCAAAATCTGCGCTGCGCCAACGCAGATTCGCAATCAGCGTCTTGTCGTCGTTGTTATCCTGAAGATTATTCCAGCCCTGCACCAGGCCCACTTCGACGGACCACAGGCCACCGGACGCCGAAGGTGGCAGCATCGCATTGACCAGCAGGCCGACATGTTTCACCGGCTGATAGGCAAAGGCATAGGAGTGCGAATAAAAGGCCGTGGGCGGATCAACCGGCGCGCCAATTTCGTAGCCCAGCGGCGTAAAGAAGCTGCCGGCCATCAGCGAAACCCCACGCCAGATCGGGAGATGCGCAGTAGCAAACCATTGCGGCAGCAACCATTTATTGTCCTCACCCTCGTTGATGCTCAACTCGTCATCAAGGCCAAAGGTAATCGCCTCGTCTGCACCGTAACGCAGATCGATTTCAAAACCCCAGTCAAAGCTCTCAGGGGTTGGGCCCGGGAAGGGGCCAATCCGCGGGCGCAGGTTGGTACTCAGGGGCTTTTCCCATATCAGGTCAATGCGATTGAGATTCGCGCCCTCATCGAAGTTGAGAAATCCCGTGGGAAACACATTATCCGAGTCGTTATTGTTAGCAATAAGCCCCGCCTGCACCCGGGCATTAAGCGCGGCCGGGGCGGCAAACACGGCTGCGGACTGGGCGAACATCACGAGCGTCAAAAATGCGGCCAAACACCAATCTGGGCGGCGCGAACGACCGTAAGTTGAACTACTATCCGGCACTACTGTCTCAATTCCTATGAATCGACGAGAGTTTATCACTCTGCTAACGGGAAGCGCTCTGAGTGCTTCAGCTGCTGTGGCTACAACCCTGGCTACAACCATAGCAGCGCCGCGCACATGGGCCAGCAATAAGGCGAGCACGATGCTTGAAGAAATCCAG
>CAZGGN010000022.1:6508-7411 GCA_964525195.1 uncultured Congregibacter sp. | reverse complement strand
CGACGAGAGTTTATCACTCTGCTAACGGGAAGCACTCTGGGTGCTTCAGCTGCTGTGGGTACAACCATAGCAGCGCCGCGCACCTGGGCCAGCAATAAGGCGAGCACGATGCTTGAAGAAATCCAGTCACAGTGGCGGGACTACCTGCCGGCCGATTTTCCCGAAGTAAGCGCGACGGAAAAACTCTCGCTGAGCAAGGAGGAGTGGCGGGCACGCCTGGACAATCCGCTCGCTTTTGATGTGCTGCGCAAAGAGGCCACCGAGCGTCCGTTCACCAGCCCCCTAAACGACGAAAAACGCGAAGGCGTCTTCGTGTGCGCTGGCTGTGATCTGCCGGTTTTCACCTCCGCTATGAAATTTGACAGCGGCACGGGCTGGCCCAGTTTCTTTACGACGATCCCGGACGCCATGGAAACCAAGCGTGACTTCAAGCTGATTTTGCCGAGAACGGAGTATCATTGCAGCCGCTGCGGCGGACATCACGGCCATGTGTTTAATGACGGCCCGGCGCCTACCGGACAGAGGTGGTGCAACAACGGCGTCGCATTGAAGTTTTTACCAAAAGGGTAAAGTCGGTCAGCGACCGGGCGGCGCCGCGGGTAACGGCTCCCCGCTCAACAGGCTCAATAAATCGGGCGCTTGATTCCCCGTCCCTCGTAGTCATCTCGAATCATCAGCCAGCGGAAGTGCAGCGATTCCCGGGCATCCTCACTCAACGACTGGGCCAGGGCCGCATCAGAGCCCGCCGCACTCAGATCGCCCATGTCATAGATGAAACACATTTGCGATTCGGGGATAACAGCGCACTGTTTATCGTAGTCTGCGCAAGCCTCGCGGGCACCCGAAAAATCTTCTTTGGCCACCAGCACCGTTATCAGCGACGAATAGTCGCGACAGTGGCTC
>CAZGGN010000022.1:0-6498 GCA_964525195.1 uncultured Congregibacter sp. | reverse complement strand
CTCCCCTGAGCGGCCCGCGCCTCGCGGAGCGCAGACTCATAATCCCCCTGCTCGGCAAAATAAACCGTTTGATAGTCACCACGCCCGGCGCATCCGGTGATAACAACACCGGCAGCAGCGATAGTAAGCAAAGCGCGAAGCATGGGCGAATCTCCTGAAGTTAAAAACTCAAGTATAACCGGCCAAAGATGTCCTGTGACGTCAGCAAGTCATTCCGGCTCCCGGGGTTCCCAACGCTCTATTTTCTGTCCGTCAGGGTCCGTGAGCCAGGCAAGAGTTTTTTCGGGGCTCTCTTCCGCCGTCAAAGCGCTTCCTCTATTTTTTTTCTGAGCCGCTGAGCAATCAAATGTCCGGGCGCCAGCTCCAGGGCCCGGTCGATATGTGCTTTGGCGGCGGTAAAGCGGCCCATCTCATAGGCGATGTAAGCATTGAGATAGTGCGGCTGCGGCACCTGAGGATCATCAAAGCGCGCCTCAAAGAGCCCGGCCAACTCCAATGCTTTGTCATACTGCCCCAGCTCAGCATAAAAGTACGCGGGAAAGTAACTGAACGAGTGCGCTATGGCCGTATCCGTGACGCCTAGTCTGCGAATTTCCTCGAGGGCTGCCCCAGGCCCCCTAAGCGCATGGACCCACTCGACATACTCGATAACAACAGACCACTCCCGCGGATAGCGGTCGATAAACCTTCGATAATTACTGACTGCGAGAGCCGCCATATCGTCGCTAAAACCCGGCGCCAACGCCTGCCCCTGCTCACGCGCGATAAAGAGTTCCAGCGTCTGCTGGTAGACGTCGAGAATAAGGCGGCCCTGGTCGTCGACCCTGATGAGGTTATTCTGCACATCACGATACAAGTCCCGACGCTCGTCCGCATCGATGGTTATGCGCGCGAGTACACTCCTGGCAACAATAAAGTCCGGATCGAGCTCCAGCGCCTGTCTGTAGAAACGCTCCGCTTCCTCCCAGCGTCCATAATCCAGGATCTCGACCCAACCATGGCGATAGGCCGCCAGTGCCGCCTCATTCACGTTGGCATAAGTGTAGTAACCCTCATTGTTGTGATCCGCAACCGCGAGCGCTCCATCGAGTGCAGAAAACATCAGGCCCAGAATTACTGCGCGCCAGCGAGGCACCTGCCTGGCACCGAAATGTAAGAAACTATCCATACAGAACACTTCCACAGTCTTTTTCATCAGCACACCGCGGAATCCTGCCCCAGCGACAGAGATTCGCAACTGCGGGGCGACGGGTCCGTTGTCAACAGGGACTTTTATGGCATTCTAAGCGGATAGATTGGTTTTCACCCCTTTTTGCCGCAGTCATGGGCTAATCGAAAAACGGGTTCGCAACAGGACTGATAGTGGCCAAGCTCTACTTTTACTTTTCGTCGATGAACGCCGGTAAATCGACCGCACTACTGCAATCAAGTTACAACTACGTTGAGCGCGGCATGCGCACACTGATCCTTGCCCCCGCATTGGACAACCGCTACGGAGTGGGCAGGGTGACTTCGCGGATCGGCATCAATGCCGAGGCCACTCGCTTTGGCCCCGATACAGACCTCCTCGCCCTGGTCCAAGGGGAGCAGCTGCAATCAAAGATTGACTGCGTTCTCATCGATGAGGCTCAGTTCCTGTCGCGGGATCAGGTGTTTGCGCTGGGACAGATTTGTGACGAGTTGCGGATACCGGTACTCGCCTATGGGCTGCGGACAGACTTTCGCGGAGAACCCTTTGAGGGCAGCAAGTATCTGCTGGCCTGGGCTGACAATCTCAAGGAAATCAAAGCGATCTGTCACTGCGGAAAAAAGGCAACGATGGTCGTCCGCCAGGACACCGAAGGTCGGACGGTAACCGGCGGCGAGCAGGTCGAAATCGGCGGTAATGATCGCTACGTATCCCTGTGCCGGCGACACTTTAATGCAAACTTCTACGGCGACAAATCCGGGTCCTGACGCCCATCGAGTTTGGCCGTACCCGCACTAGCTCCCGGATACCCTGACAGGAGTCGCCAAGCGACGGGGGCAGCTCCTACATCAACCCTGGGCGCTATCTTCCAGTAGTTGATAAAAGAACTGGATAGCACTGAGATAATCAGCTAGCGGCAGCTGTTCGTTGATTCCATGGATCCGCTTGAGCGTCTGGGCATTGGCCTTGACCATAAAAAAGCGATAGATATTGGGCGACAAGTCGTAAAAGTGTTTGGAGTCCGTGCCACCAAACACGAGGTAGGGAGCGACTACCACCGAATCGTCCATCATCCGTATGTTTTTCTCGATAAGCCGATACCCCAGACTGTCCGTCGGCGAGACCGGTGAGGGCTCGTTTTCCATAAAACTCGTCACCTCTACCCGGGAGTCATCAATGGACCGAATAAAATGCGCTTTCACCGAGTCTACGCTATCGCCGGGCATGATCCTGACATTGATCACCGCAGAGGCGCGAGTCGGCAGGATATTGGACTTCGAACTCCCCTCAAGCATGGTCGCGGCGATGGTGCTGCGAATCCCCGCAGCGGCCGAGGGTGTTTTGCTCATTGCTCGCTCTAGGAGCGGCTCAAAAAGCCAAAAATTCGCGAGAAGCAAGCGCTCGCCGAAACCCAGCTGACTGCCGAGGTAATCCAGAGTCAGCCGCGTGTAGTCCAGATTGGCAGGGAACTGATTGGCCTCGAGGCTGACAATCGCCTTGCTGAGAATGCCTGCGGCTGTGTGCTCCGGGGGCTGTGATGAATGTCCACCCTCAGCATTGACGGTCAGCCTGATGTTCACGAACCCTTTCTCGGCTATACCCACGGTCGCGACCGCCCCCTCAATACCAGGCACCAGCCCCTCGACGATCGCTCCGCCCTCGTCGAGCACAAACTCGAACTCAACACCCTCGTCGGCCAGCAGATCAGCAATGGATGCTGCCCCGCGGGGTCCCCCGACCTCCTCATCATGGCCAAAGGCAAAGTAGATGGTTCGCTCCAATTCGCCACCTGAGGCGAGAAGCAATTCCATCGCTTCGAGCAGGGCAAAGACCGTGACCTTGTCATCCATAACGCCTCGGCCCCAGATCACGCCATCTTCGATCGCACCGCTAAACGGCGCGTAGGCCCACTGATCGCGAGTTGCCTCATCCACGGGAACCACATCAACATGCCCCATAAAAAGCGCCGGTTTCAGATCTCCGCGAATACCGGGAAATTTGAACAACAGGCTATGTTCACTCACGATACGCGGGTTTCCGGCGCCATATACCCGCGGAAAGCTCGCCGCCATGTGCTCACGCAAGCCCTCAAAGGCCGCCTTGTCGATTCGTGAAGGATCATCATAGGAAATGGTTGGATAGCGCACCGCAGCAGCAAGGCGCGCGCTTGCCGCATCGAGATCGACCGCGGGGAACATGGGTGGCGCCTCGACCGCAACCTGGCGATCGTCAAAGTAAGTTTGCGCGCGGAAGATCAGGACCACTGCGAGGAATAGGACTGCAATCAGCAATGACTGGAGCAATTTTTTCATAACAGGCCCTGGCGCAAAATATCGAGCGGGCAGCCTAGTCAATGTTCAGGAATATGAAAAGCCAATGTTGCACCAGGTGCTGGCAGGGGATATCCGAGGTGCCAGAACTTGCTGCCGTCTCCAGCGAGAGATAGCACCCCCTCACAGCCGGGAAATCGCAAGATCACAACGTTTGAACAGGCGGCCACGCACTTTCGCGGCGTCCACCGCAGTCTGCACCCTTGAATGACAAACCCTGACAACAGGTGGCTGAGAAGACGAAGGGATCACGGGCAACCGCACAGTTAGCATCCGAGGCTTCGCCACTGTGCAAGTCAGCTCCGAAGCACTGGTCTGTGTTGAATGCGCTGAGCCGCATGGGAGTATGGACTGCGGCCTTTACTTGGGCCCGCATTGCGCTGGCAGCCGAAGGAGCGGTGCGTTTTTACCCTCACTCGTAATGTAGATTCTCCTTTGCATGTCCGCTGCGATGCTTTCGGCCTGCTTCAGGGCAGGCGTTTGAACAGGGCAAAGTGAGCTATTCAGAGCAGACAACCAGTCGCGCTCCGGGCCCAGAGCAGCCAGATACACGCCCCGGTAAGTCATCACGGCAATGGCACTCCCATCGGGGATCATTGTCATTGCGGTGGGATAGTGCCGGTGATGGCCGTAGCGCGGAAAAGCCCGCAACTCTTCCTTGCTCGGCGGAGGAATCAGGTCAAGGGTGCCTAGAAACCTCGGGCTCAGATCGTATTCCGCGCCTTTCTCGAGTGCTGGTAGCGCAAGGCTATAGAGCCGCGGTTGTGGGTCGCGCTTGCTGAGCAGATATAGGGTCTGGGTCTGGGAGTCCACAGCCATACTCTCCACATCTCTGGGACCGTCGGGATAGCTGACGTTTATACGTGTGTAAGTAACTGCTGCGCGCAGAGGCGATTTCGGCTCGGGCAGGAAATAAAGGCTCACTGTCTCCCTTTTCGCGTTGTTATCACCGACGTCCGCAATCGCTAGCCAGCTATCACCCCGATAGCTAAAAGATGCCAGGTCTTCCCAGTCCCGATTTTCTGCTCCCTTGACCTCTACCTTTTTGAACTCGAATCTGTCGCTGTCCAGTGCAATGAGCTCCGGGCGGTTCCCACTATCGTTAATGAACCATATTCGCCCCGGGTCTATCGGCGATAGCGCCATCCCAGAGGCCTCCGGCAACAGCTTGTAGTCCAGGACACCGAGAACTTCCACCGCGTGGGCGTTGCCGGTAAACACAAGCCCTGCGAGCACGACCGACAGGTACAGAGGCAAGCAACAGCGGCGGTAAGACCGCAAGTTCTGAAGGCAGCGGGCAAAAGCAACCGGAGATGACACGCCTGATTCTCTGTCTCAAAATGAAACGGCAGGCTACCACCGGTGGGCTGGCCGTAGTAGGCCAACACAATGAAATTGCCGGGGGTTACGCTGTGGAACCTCAGCCCTTGCTTTACATTTGCCTCGCGGACTGGCTTCCGCCCCCGAGCACTCGCTGGGCCTGGCACTCATCTTGACCTGCTAATGTGCGATGAATAGACTTCGGCGGGTTCGTTTCCGGGTGGCGCGATCAAGCTGTCGCGACCTTTTCCTTTAACCTCTGGTGAGGTGCGCTATGGCCATCAACGAAGGGTGGGTGGAATGGACTCGCACCAACCTGAAAAAAGGCGCCACAGCTGCCGAAGTCCGTGCAACCTTAAAGGGCAGGGGCTTCTCTGATAAAGACATCAAGTATGCATTCAAAAAGGCGGTGCCGAAGAATGCCTACCGGCGCACGATGCAGGCTGCAGACGCACTGGAAAACCACACGGACCTCGAAGAAGGACCGGATTATGAGGCGCTGGCCTACCCGAAACTCGTGCGCAACGCCAATGGCATACGAATAGTCCCGCTGAACCAAACCAAGCTCCAGCTTTTCACGATAGCCAATTTCCTGAGCGCCCAACAATGCGATAGGCTGATTGAGATCATCCGAGGAAACGCGCAGCCCTCCAGAGTTGACGGCTACGAACGGCAAGTGGACATGCGGTCCAGCAGCACATGTTCCCTAGCAGTGCACAACCATCCCTATGTCGCTGAAATTGACGAAGCCATCTCACACACCCTCGGACTAAGTCTCAAGTGGTCGGAAGTGAATCAGGGCCAGTGGTATGAACCCGGACAGCAATATAAGCCGCACCCGGACTATTTCTCGCCGGGAACGCCGGAATACACTCGCTTTGTAAGCGCCGGGGGGCAGCGTACCTGGACCTTCATGATTTATCTGAACAAGACAGAGGCCGGAGGCGGCACTCATTTCACAAAGATCAACAAAACCGTGATGCCAGAACAAGGCCGGGCAGTGTGTTGGAACAACTTGCTCAAGGATGGTCAGCCAAACCCGTATACGGAGCATGCAGGCCTGCCCGTCGAAGCCGGATCGAAATTTATTATTACCAAGTGGTTCAGAGACCGGGGTGAAGGGCCGCCGTTCGTCAACTAGGCACTGCCGGTGGCCACTACCTGTGCTCCCAAAAGCAAAATCCCCCGCAGCGCTGCTACGGGGGATTTTGTTTTTTTGGCGCCTGGCGATGACCTACTCTCACATGGGGAGACCCCACACTACCATCGGCGATGCGTCGTTTCACTGCTGAGTTCGGGATGGGGTCAGGTGGTTCCAACGCTCTATGGTCGCCAGGCAAACTGGCATGCGGGTGGTGCTGTCTTACGCTCGCTGTTGTGAGCTGCGACCACGCCGCAAATAAGGCGGTAGTTCAAGCTGAGGTGCCGGGTGTTCAGGCCGGCGTTTTCTGGTGTGTTGTTGACACACTCTGACTCAATCACAACATCCGTGTCTTCTTGTGTACGCCTTGCTCGTTCTCTTGCAAGAAGAGTGACGTACGCAAATCACTTGGATTATATGGTCAAGCCTCACGGGCAATTAGTACTGGTTAGCTCAACGCCTCACAACGCTTCCACACCCAGCCTATCAACGTCCTCGTCTTGGACGGCCCTTCAGGA
>CAZGGN010000021.1:23993-27586 GCA_964525195.1 uncultured Congregibacter sp. | reverse complement strand
GCGTATCGAACTCGTCGATCAGGCCGAGGTAGCAGCCGGCGTAGGTATAACGGGGGTTGTCCGGGTCCATGGCCACGTAGGCGCTCTCGCAGCCGCCGTGGACTTCCCAGTCGTCGCGACCGATGACGCCGTCGCGCGAGCGGCTGCGTATCGCCACCGTGGAGTTGTCCTGCTGGCCGCCGTAGATGCGGTACTCGAACTGGTTGTCGGTGTTGACGCGGTAGAACTGCGCCGTGGGCTGGTTGTCCTGGCGCGACCAGCTGGCACCGCCATCAAAGGATACGTTGGCTCCGCCATCGTTCGCATTCACCATCCAGTCGGAGTTGTCCGGGTTGATCCACAGGTAGTGATTGTCGCCGTGTGGCACCTTCACCTGTGAAAAGCTTTTGCCGCCATCGATGGACTTCATAAAGGGCGCGTTAAGTACGTAAACGGTGTTTTCGTCGTTCGGGTCCGCAAAGATATGCATGTAGTACCAGGACCGGGCCCGAAGAATTCGCTCCTTGTTCATCTGGGCCCAACTGTCGCCGCCATCGTCAGAACGATACAGCCCGCCTTCGTCACCCTCGGCCTCAATAATGGCCCAGACCCGGCCGGCCTTTGCCGGTGATACGGCGACGCCAATCTTGCCCATGCCCTCGGGCAGGTCATCGGTCAGCCGCTCCCAGTTCTCACCGCCATCGCTGGAGCGCCAGATGCCGCTGCCCTCGCCACCGGAGCGCAGGGCCCAGGCTGTGCGCTGGTTGTCCCACATGGCGGCGTAGAGGATGCGCGGATTGCTCATATCAATCGCAAGGTCGACCGCGCCCGTGGTGCCATTCAGCGGCTTCAGCACATGACGCCAGCTCTTGCCGCCATCAGTTGATTTGTAGATCCCGCCATGATCACCGGCCTCGTAGGCGTTACCCTGGGCTGCGACCCAGATGATGTCCGGATTCCCGGGATGAATCCGAATCTCGCCGATCTGGCGAACATCCCCAAAACCGATATGCGTCCAGCTCTTACCCGCATCGGTGGATTTGTAAACGCCGTCGCCCTGGGAAGAGGCGATGTTCCGGAAAGGGGATTCTCCCATACCGACCACCAGCACATTGGGATCCGATGCGGCCACGGCGATCGCACCGACACTGGAGGAACCAAAATCTTCATCCGACAGAGGGCGCCAACTGGCCCCGGCGTTTTCGGTCTTCCACAGGCCGCCCGTCGTACCCATGTAGTAAACATGTGGATTGTCGCGTACGCCCACGGCGACAGTCGCCCGGCCACCGCGAAAGGGCCCGACGTTGCGCGCCTGAATGCCGTCAAAGAATGCTCGATCCTCATCGGCGCTCCAGGAGGCCGTCGAAAAAATAGACGCTATAAGGGAAAGACAGGCCACAATAATGGCTGGTTTCATGGAGTTTCCTCGCGAACTAAGAATCTTATCGAAGTGTTATTGGCAGTCGTGAGAGTATAGGCCATCCATCGATGCTGCGGACAAACCTCGCGCCCACCATCGGACCATTACAACAGTTTGATCAAGGCCGTCTCATGCACAGATCTTTCTCGCCTGCTTCAGTCGCCGCGGCGTGTCTAAGCGTCCTTTTAACCGCCGCCCCAAGCCTCGCAGAAACCACACGCCTGGAGCCCAGCCGGGTGTTCGACGGCGTAAAACTGCATGAGGGCTGGGCTGTAATTATTCAGGACGATCGCATCCTGTTTGCCGGCGAAGCGTCGCGAGCACCGATGCTGGACGTCGATAGGGTACTGAAGCTTGAGGGGCAGACCCTCATGCCCGGTCTGATTGAAGGCCACTCGCATATTCTGCTGCATCCCTACAACGAAACAGCCTGGAACGACCAGGTACTCAAGGAACCGGAGGCTGAACGGGTCGTGCGCGCGGTCAACCATGCAAAGGCCACGCTGATGGCCGGCGTGACCACGATGCGCGACCTGGGCTCCGAGGGCGCGGGCTATGCGGATGTCACGATTCGGGATGTGATCGATAACGGCATCACGCCGGGACCTCGCCTGCTCGTTGCCGGGCGCGCTATCGTTGCAACCGGCAGCTATGGCCCCAAGGGTTTTCACGAAGGCGTGACGGTACCTCTCGGCGCCGAGACCGCCGACGGTTTTGATGATCTTGTGCGCGTAGTGCGCAGCCAGATCGGGCGCGACATCGACCTCGTCAAAGTCTATGCCGACTACCGCTGGGGGCCGGGCGGAACAGCCGCCCCCACCTTCAGCGAAGAAGAACTGAGAACCATCGTTGAGGTAGCGAGAAGCAGCGGACGCGGCGTGGCCGCCCATGCCTCGACGCCGGAAGCGATGCGCCGGGCGACACTCGCCGGCGTCGAAACCATCGAACACGGAGACGGTGCAACGCCTGAGGTCCTGCGCCTGATGAAGCAACGCGGCGTCGCGCTTTGCCCAACGCTCGCCGCGGGCGATGCGATCAGCCGGTATGGCGGCTGGAAAAAAGGCGAAGAGCCGGAACCCGACCGCATCCGCCAGAAGCGCGAATCCTTCAGGGATGCGCTGGCAAGCGGTGTGACCCTCTGCTTCGGTGGTGATGTCGGCGTGTATCCGCACGGTGACAACGTGCGTGAACTGGAGATGATGGTCGACTATGGCATGACAGCCGATGAAGCCCTGCGCACAGCCACCTCGGGAAATGCGAAGATTTTCCACCTTGATGGACAGCTCGGACGTGTCGAGCAGGGGTTGCTGGCCGATCTCATCGCCGTGCGCGGCAACCCTGTGAGGGATATTTCTGTCCTGCGCGAGCCGAGCCTGGTGATGAAAAATGGCGTAATCTATCGCAATAATAACCAGTGACCGCAACCGTCAACTTATGCCCACAGCAGCCTGCTATCGGCCTGCTGTCGGCCGCGCAGACTATTCTCGTCTCGGTAAATTCGTAGCTAACAAACTCAGGGAAGCTCTGTATCGTGAACCTACTAGCAAACGCTCAAGCATCGGGCCCTCGCGCCGTCATTCGGGGACTTCGCTCAGCGGCCGGCCTGCTCCTGGCAGTCAGCTTCAGTGCACAGAGCCTGGCTGCCGAGCTGCCGCCGCTAGCCCTGGACCAACTGTTCTCATCGCCCAGCATCTTTGGCACCGCGCCCTCCCCACCTGCCTGGTCGCCGGACAGCAGCCAGCTCGCTTTTCGCTGGAACGACAGAGGTCTGGCGCAGCGCCAACTCTGGCTCGTATCCAAAGACGGCTCCCGGCTGCGCCAACTCAGTGCGGCCCCGATCGGCGAATTTGTCTGGCTTGTCGACGGCAGTGCAGTCCTGAGCCTGCGGGGAGCCGAGCTCTGGTCGACGAACATCAGTGATGGGACAGAAACACGGCTCGCTTCGCTGGGCGAGGGAGTATCAGATCTGTCAGTGTCTCCCGACGGCCAGAGTGTCAGCTATCTCAAAAATGGGGATCTATGGCTCTTTGATCCTGGCTCCCGGCAAAGCCGCGCCTTAAGCGATATCGGCATCGGCCCCCTGTCGACCCTTCGCTCGCCCTACGACTCCGGCCTCCCGACAGGTCGCTACAGCAGGCCTGAGCGGGAAATAGGACCCGGTATCTGGGGCGGCCCGACCTATGCCTGGGCA
The DNA here is from genome assembly GCA_964525195.1 of uncultured Congregibacter sp. GTDB lineage: Bacteria > Pseudomonadota > Gammaproteobacteria > Pseudomonadales > Halieaceae > Congregibacter. Next base: position 23,996 of record CAZGGN010000021.1, on the reverse strand, counting down.
CCG
>CAZGGN010000021.1:0-23983 GCA_964525195.1 uncultured Congregibacter sp. | reverse complement strand
TACAGCTTTGATACTTCTGTTCATACGCAGCATTTTCTCAACACCAGCGTCACGGCCAGCGGAAGTTCCTTCAAAAAATATGCCTGGGCACCGGACGGAAAAACCATCGCCGTTCACTACGTGGACCGCCGCGCGATGCGCAAAGTGCCATTCCCCAACTACCTTGCCCCGGAAACCGATCCGAACGAAACGCGTCGCGGCTACCCCGGCGATGCGAATGAATCACGACAGGTGGGTCTGCTGCGGGTTGCCGATGGCGAACTTACGCTTCTGGATACCGTCGATCCGAGCGCCCATCAGATTGTGGGCTTCTCCTGGTCCCGGGAGGGAGTTTTGTTGCTGGATATCGCCTCGGATACGGCGGTGGATCGCTGGCTGTATACGGTTGACCTGGACAGCGGCGGCCCTACGCCTCGTGAAATCTGGCATAGCCATCGGCCGACGCGGATTTACACGTCCTTTGCCTCGCGCTGGCACCCCGATAGCAGGCAGGTAATCTTTCTCAGCGACCTGGAAGACCGCTACGGGCTCTATGCGATCAATGCCTTTGCAGGCAGTGCAAAGCCAAGGAGACTGAGCGCTCCGGCAGCCGACGTAACGGGTGCCCCCGACTTAACAGCCAGCGGGGATCTCTTTTACTCCGCCAGCACTGCACAGGGCAGCGAGAGTCAGGTTTACCGAATCGACCTTGAGGACACCGGCGAGCGCAGCGGAGCAGCCTGGACCCAGGTCACCAGTGTTCCCGGAATCAACAGCGGCTATCCATCGCCTGATGGACAGCAGCTGGCGTTTCTCCACAGCAGCGACAGCGCACCACCGGAGTTGTATCTGACATCGACCGACAGCACTGCAGCGCAGCGCATAACCCATTCCCCGCTCCCGGAGTTTGCCCGGCGAGACTGGGCCGAGGGGCGCTACGTCAGCTTTCCCAGCCATATCGATGACTATCGCCTCCACGCAAGAATCCTGGAACCGAAGACATTGGTAGCGGGACAAAAATACCCGGTACTGTTCGGTCCGATGTATTCCAACACCGTCCGCAACCGCTGGGCCGGCATTTATAGCCGTGTGCAGCAATTACTGGTGCAGAGGGGCTATATCGTTGTGCAGGTCGATATGCGCGGCAGCACCGGCTATGGCCGCGAGTTTCGCGAAGAATTTCTGACGGACTTTGCCGGCAATGATATCGAGGATATCGTCAGCACGGTCGAGTATCTGAAGACCCTGCCCTACATCGACAGCGAGCGCATGGGTATCTGGGGAAGCAGCTATGGCGGCACCCTGTCGGTGTACTCACTGCTGAAAAAGCCCGGACTGTTCCGCGCCGGCGTCGCCGCTGCTGCTGCCGTAGACCCCTATTTCTTCGGCACCGATGACGTCGCTATCGTACGACGGCCCGATACGCAGCCGGATATCTTCCTCAACCAGGCCGCCCGCTACGCGGCAAATCTGGAAGACCATCTGCTCATTATTCACGGTATGCAGGATCAGGTTGTACCCTTTAAAACAACCGCTGCGCTGGCCGATATTCTGATCAGAAATGGGAAGGACTTCGATTTCGCCTTTGCCCCGGGTGCGACCCATGCCTGGAGCCGGGAGGCTTTTTATTCACAGTATCTGTTTGGCAAGATGCTGACGCATTTTGACCGCTACCTTATGCCGAAGACGCAATAGACCAGCAGTTCAATCCGATAAACACAGGAGCACATCGTCAATGACGAGCGACTTTTACCGCCACTCCCGCCACGCGACCAGGGCCACGCTAGCCTGGGCCATCGCGACAGGCATCACCGCCTGCAGCAATCTGGGGCCAACCGATAGCGCAGAGCCCTCTCCCGCCGTCATCGCCGCGCTGGAAGCTGCGGCCCGGGGCGAGGCTTACGTCGATGGACTGCCGGCGGACACGGCACGCTCGGGCAAAGCGATGAACGCCGTGCAGCGGGCCTTTGACGTCAAGCAGTACAAGCTCGCCCTTCGCGTAATGCCGGCGAGCCGGGAAATAGCCGGCAGCGTGGATGTCACCTTTGAAGCACTTGAGCCCCTGAACTCGATCGAACTGGATCTGGATCCAGGTCTGGCGATCCGTGAGGTCACTCACGCTGGACAAGCCCTTGAGCTGACCCGGAGCGGCGGGTCCTTCCTTGTTACCCTGCCCAGGACACTGGCGGCCGGTGCCCGGGCGACGGTAAAAGTTGCCTACAGTGGCAAGCCGCATATCGCCCTGGCGCCACCCTGGCACGGCGGCTTTGTCTGGTCCGAAGTCGATGGCACACCCTGGTTTGCCACCGCGGTGCAGGGAGATGGCTGTGACCTCTGGTGGCCCTGCAAGGACAACTTCGCAGATAAACCGGATGAAGGTGTAGAACTGGCCATCTCAGCTCCGCGTGGCGTTAAGGTCGCGTCGGTTGGGACACTCGCGGGCATGGATGAAGGCGAAGACGGTTTCGACACCTGGCGCTGGGTATCCCGTCATCCCTATTCAGGCTATGCCGTTGCGATTAACGGCGGCCCTTACGAGGTGATTGAGCGCAGCTATCCCGGCATCAATGGCACAAACTATCCAATTCAGTTCTGGGCACTGGAACAAAACGCAGATAAAGCGCGCGATCTGGTGGAAAGCGACGTCGTCCCCGATCTGGAATTTTTTGAGCGCATGCTCGGGCCCTACCCCTGGGGCGATGAAAAAGCCGGCTTTGTCGAAACACCACACCTGGGCATGGAGCACCAGACGATCAACGGCTACGGCGAACAGTACAAGCGCGGGCGCTACGGCTTTGACGGGCTGCTGCACCACGAGCTGGCGCACGAATGGTTTGGCAATGTCATGACCCATGCCCGTCCCGAAGACGCCTGGCTGCATGAAGGCTACGGCGCCTACATGCAGGCCGTGTACGCCGAAGAAACTGTCGGCGCCATGGGCTACTTAAACAGTATGTTCGGCGCTTACACGAGTAACGAGCACTGTCTGCCGGTCGCCAATCCGGATGTTATCGACGCCGGCGAGGCCTTTGATAATCGTGATATTTACACCAAGGGCAGCTGGATGCTGCACACACTGCGGCGCTATATAGGCGAGGAGGCGTTCTGGGATGGAACGCGCAGATTGCTCTACGATACCGCCGAGCCCTGGTCACTACCCTACCCGATACAGTCACGTTACCGGACCACCGAGGACTTCATTCGCATCATGTCCGAGGAGGCCGGCGAGGATGTGGCGTGGATCGTAGAAACCTATCTTCGTGAAGCCGGGATGCCTGAGCTGATCACCTCGCGCAGCGACGGCAAGCTCTCTCTGGAATGGTCCGTGCCGGGCGACCGCGACTTCCCCATGCCCGTCGACGTCAGCATCAACGGTGTCGTCACCGTAGTCGATACATCCTCCGGCGAAGCGACGCTGGACCTGCCCCCGCGGGCGCGCGTATTGATTGATCCCCAGAGCAAGATTCTTCGTTCGCTCCCGATCATTGGCAGCTGCGAAGAGCAGACCGATGAGCAGATCCAGCACAATATCGATCGATTCACCCGAATGGCCAAAGAATACGGCTGGCAGAGAGACTGATGATGACCACACACAAGCTTACCCGCAGGACGCTGGCGCGTCTGGCGCTCACCCTTGGCTGCGCCTGCTCCCTGAACGCGCCAGGCCTTCAGGCACAGGAAGTGCTCGATCCCCGTACTCCCGATATTCTGCCCATCGGTGAACGCGCCGCGGTCGTCGACCAATGGCTCCGGGAGCGGCTGGATACGCTCATCGCACCGCTGATGCGCCGGGAAGGCGTTGACATGTGGATCCTGATTGCCGGTGAATACGACGAAGATCCGGTACTTAAAACCATGCTGCCGGCCACCTGGCTCGCCGCCCGACGCACGACGATACTGGTCTTTCATGACCGGGGCGGCGATGCGGGGGTCGAACGAATGGCCGTAGCCCGCTACCCCGTGGCCGATCTCTTCCCCTCCGCCTGGGATCCGGAGACACAGGCAGATCAGTGGGCGCGCGTCGCAGAAATCGTCCGTGAGCGTGACCCGAAAGCTATCGCCATCAATACCTCTGAAGACTTCCCCCTTGCTGACGGTCTTAGTGCCGGCATGCGGCGCAAGCTTGAACGCGGTCTGGGGCCGCTCGCCGATCGCCTGGTAGAGAAAGAGGGTCTCGCCCTGGGCTGGCTGGAAACTCGTACAGACTCAGAGATGGCGGCTTATCCGCACATCGTCAGAATTGCCCATTCGATTATTGCCGAGATGTTCTCGGAAAGCGCAATCACGCCGGGCGTGACCACGACCGGTGATCTGCGCTGGTATCTGCGTCAGCGCATATCGGACCTTGGTCTGAGCACCTGGTTTCATCCCAGTGTTCACGTCCAGCGAGCCGAGCAGGCGACCTTCTCGATCGCCAGCATGAACATCGACAGCGGTGAGCTTGTGATGCCCGGTGACTTTCTCCACGTGGACTTTGGCATCACTTATCTGCGGCTCAATACGGATACACAGCACCATGCCTATGTGCTGCGGCCGGGGGAGACAGAAGCACCCAAGGGCCTGAGAGACGGACTGGCAAAAGCCAACAAGGTGCAGGACGCACTGCTGGCGGCGTTCAAAACGGGCCGCTCCGGGAATGAAATCCTCGCTGAGGCCCGGCGTACGATAGAAAAACAGAACATCGATGGCACCATCTACACGCATCCGCTGGGCCTGCACGGTCACGGAGCGGGTGCCTGGATCGGTGCCTGGGAGAGCCAGGCGCCCATGGCCGGTGGTCGCGGTGCTTATCCGCTTCGCCCTGACACCGCCTGGTCGATCGAGTTAAATGCGCAGTCGGCCGTTCCCGAATGGGGCGGGCAGCGTGTTCGCTTCATGACCGAAGAGGATGCCTTCTTCGATGGCGAGCGCGTACGTTTTCTGGATGGACGACAGACGGAAATCACTTTGATTCCGCGGCAGCGCTAGGCACAGCTCCGGACGTGAGCGCCTAGCGCTCGCGTTCTTCATCCAAGCCCGGCGCTTTGATCTTGATAAATGCCTGAGCCCCAGGCTCGACATCGAGCAGAATCTGATTGTCGATGCGCGGGAACTCCTCAGGTAACCCCTCAGGTAACCCCGCAGCCCACTCCTGATAGACGAAGATAAAATCGTCTTCAATCTCTGCGCCAATGGTCTCCAATGCAATGGGCCCGCTCTGGCCGAGGAGCAGGAACCGCTCCTCGACGTAGAGTGCGACAAGGGCCAGGCTGCGCATATCATCGATCGGCTGAGAGGCACCCATGTAACGGCTCACCGTGATCGCGTCGGACAGATGCATGCGATGGACAATCTCAAAATGATCGTCCGACCAACTGATATCAGTCCAGACCGCGTGGCCCCGATGTGCGACCGCACAGGCGGAGCTCAGCAACAGTGCCACAAGGATCAACCCACTCCGGGCCAACCCTGCACAAGCAATCGGCCCGGTGTGCCGCTTAGCCACCATTAGGTGTCAGCGGCGCCGCGCGATCATCATCGCCATCGGCTTTGCCGCTGTCGCGAAGCTCGTGCAGTAGATCCGCCATCAAATTGCGCTTCTTGGTCTCAGACTTGTAAGCCGACAGACGCGACTGATTGATCAACTGGGGGAAGCGGTTGTTCGAATAATTCGCATCCGCAGTCTGGTGCTTCTCATCCAGACTGATATAGGCAATTTGCTTGCTTTCAATCAGGCGATGCGTGACCGAATTCGCCTCGCGGCGCCAGATTTCAGCGGGCAGTTCCAGGCGCCGCTGGGTACCGTCCTCGTAGTAGATGTCGAGCAGCAGCGGCGTGGGCACCCCGCCAAGATTCTCGAAGTCGATGAAATAGAACAGCGAGTCATCTTCAATCGCCTGCATGAAGGCCTTCTTTTCCCAGGGCTCCAGCTTGTCGAACTTGTCCGCCGCGTCGTTGCGATCCTTGTTCGTAACCGTGTAGCGATCCTTGTCGCTGTAAAGGTCCTGCAGTTCTTCAAAGCGTGATGCCCGGGGCACGATGCCCGCTTCGCGGTTACGCGCAATATTGACCGGAACGGGGTTGTCCCGCGCATGCTCTTCGCGATCCAGCGGATAGTCCACATCAGGATCATCGTGCTTCAGGCGATAGGAACGAACATCGCTGATCGAGACGTCGACATAGTCCGTGGTGTAAAACCAGGCGCGCCAGAACCAGTCCAGATCGACCCCCGATGCGTCCTCCATGCTGCGGAAGAAATCCGCCGGCGTGGGTCGCTTGAACTTCCAGCGCTGCGCGTACTCGCGAAAGGCAAAGTCAAACAACTCGCGCCCCATGACGGTTTCGCGCAGCACCGTCAACGCAGCCGCCGGCTTGCTGTAGGCATTCGGGCCAAGACGGAGCACGGAGTCAGACTGGGTCATGACCGGCACCTGATTGGGCGAGGTCATGTACTCGGGAATCATATCCAGCACGTTGGTCTCGTTGATCAGGTTATCGGAGATGCGCCGGAAGGCGGGGAAATCTTCTTCCCACTCGAGCTCGGCGACATATTCCAGAAAAGTATTCAGCCCCTCGTCCATCCAGGTCCATTGGCGCTCATCGGAGTTCACCACCATCGGGAAATAAATGTGCCCGACTTCGTGGATGACCACGCCGATCAGTCCGTACTTGACCCTGCGTGAGTAGGCGCGTGCCTCCTCCGCGCGGGCTTCAGCTGATTCGGGCTCACCCTCCTTGGCTTTCGGCGGATCGGGCCGGTAACCGTTAAAGGTGATCATGGGGTACTCCATACCGCCACCATCCCAGGTGTTGACCGACTGCGCGGTCGGGTAGGGATAGTCAAAGGAGAAGCGGCTGTAAACGTCCATGGTATGCACGACGGCCTGCGTGGAGTACATGGACCAGACGGGCTCTGCTTCGTTCGGGTAGAAGGACATCGCCATCACCCGGTCATGGCGGGCGCCGGGCTGTTCGTGGACCATGGCATCCCAGATAAACTTGCTCGAGCTGGCCCAGGCAAAATCGCGGACGTTCTCGGCTTCAAAACGCCAGGTCTTGGTGCCGTTGGCCTTGCGTTTCTCATTCGCAAGCGCTTCTTCCGGCGTCACAATAAAGCTCGTGCCCTGCGTACCCACACTCGCCAGACGCTTGCGCTGCTCGTCGGTCAGTACCTCGGCGGCGTTCTTCAGCTCTCCGGTGGACGAAATAACGTGCGTGTCAGGAACCGTCAGATCAACGACGTAATCACCAAACTCCAGGGTGAACTCACCGCGCCCCAGAAACGCCTTGTTATGCCAGCCGTCGTAGTCACTGTAGGCCGCCAGACGGGGGAACCACTGGGAAAGGAAGAATATCTGCGTGTCGGATTCCTCAAAGTTCTCATAGCCACCGCGGCTTCGCACAGTATCGCGCTCGATGACATTGAATTCCCACTCGACATCGAAGCTGATCGCAGCGCCGGGTGCCAGCGCCGAGGGGAGATCGACCCTGACCATCGTATCGACCACCGTAAAGGGCAGATCCGCGCCGCTGGCCAGCCTGAAGCTCAGGCCGCTGTAGCCATAGTCCCCCGGAGACACTGTCTGGTGCTCTCGCAAATCCTGATACGACACCTGATCACTGCTGACAGTACGCGAGCGCCGATCCAGTGAATCGGCCTTAAAACGGTTCTGGTCCAGTTGCAGCCAGAGGTAGCGCAGTGCATCCGGCGAGTTATTGCGGTAAGTGATTCGAGCCTTGGCATCGATGCGCCGGGCCTCGGCATCGAGCCGCGCCTCAATCTTGTAATCTGCCTGCTGTTGCCAGTAGGCATGGCCGGGCGCGCCGGACGCCGTGCGATAGCTGTTCGGGGTGGGCAGGGTCTGCCCCAGCTGTGCAAAGACATCAACCCCGGAACCCAGGACCTCATCTGCCGATGCAAAGGATGGGGAAAACAGGGCCAACACGGCCGCCAGTGTGGCAGCAGAAGGAAATAGGCTGTATCGCATGAGAATAGGGCTTGTCAGAAAAAACGGACCCGAAGGTTACCAGAAGCTTGCGCAGCTTTGGAGCTCTGTGCCTAACTCCGGTTCAGGATCTGTGAATCCGCTATGGTTTGCCCTTACATCCTCATGAGACCCTCAAGTGATGCGACTTTTCCCTATCACGTTGGCGCTGGCCGGCCTCTGCCTGGCTGCCTGCGGAGTGAAAACAATGCCGCTTGAGCCCGGAGTGTCCCTGGAACTCGCGAAGTATCGGGCCGACACGATCAGTAATCTCGGCTACGAGCTGAAGCTCGCCATCCCCGAGGATGCCCGCGAGCCCCTTGCAGGCACTGTGCGTCTGCGCTTCGACCTGGCCCGCAACGACTCCCCGCTGCTGATCGACTTTCGCCAGGACCCGGACCACGTTTTGGCGGTGCGCAGCCAGAAGCGCGCCGTGCAGCACCGCCTTGAGAAGGAACATATCGTGATCCCGGCAGGCGTCCTGCCCCGCGGGACAAACGCGATCGAGATTGACTTCAAGGCACCCCAGGACAGCGTGAACCGTAATCCGGAGTATCTGTTCACCCTGTTTGTCCCGGACCGGGCCCGCAGCACCTTTCCACTGTTTGACCAGCCGGATTTAAAGGCACGCTATCAACTGACGCTGCAAACACCGCCGGACTGGCAGGCGATGTCCAACGCCCCGCTCCTGGGCGAAACGACCGTCGGCGACACCATAGTCGGCGAGCGACGGGAGTTCCACTTCGCTCCCAGTGACCCGATTCCCTCCTACCTGTTTTCTTTTATCGCCGGCACTACCCCTTTCAAAAATTTGCCTTCGCGCTGCTTCCGGACTTCCCCTACGGTGGAATGGAACATGTCGGGGCTATCCAGTATCGCGCGTCATCGCTTTTTCTGGATGATTCTCCGACGGAGAATCAGCTACTTCGACGCGCACAGCTTATCGCCCACGAGACCGCCCACATGTGGTTTGGCAACCTGGTGACGATGCGCTGGTTCAACGACGTGTGGACCAAGGAAGTGTTTGCAAACTTTATGGCGGGCAAAATGGTAAACCCGCAATTTCCCGGCACCGACCACGAGCTGAATTTTCTCGTCAGTCACTATCCACAGGCCTACGCGGTTGACCGCAGCGCCGGCGCCAACGCGATCCGCCAGAATCTGGACAACCTCAACCTGGCCGGGCAAATGTACGGCCCGATCATCTATCACAAGGCGCCAATCATGATGCGCCAACTGGAATTGCTTCTGGGAGAAATGGCTTTTCAGGAAGGGATAAAGGAGTATCTGAAGCGCTCTGCCTTTGGCAACGCCACCTGGCCGGGGCTCATCGGAATCCTCGACCGGAAAACCGGTGTGGACCTCGCCGCCTGGAGTGAGGTCTGGGTTAATTCACCGGGAATGCCATCATTCGCCCTTGGGACCACCCCCACTGGCGAGGGAGCTGCCTCTGCCGCGACGACCCTGACCCTGCTACAGAGCGACCCCGCCGCGGCCGGGCGGCTCTGGCCTCAGGAATTTACCCTCTGGTCTGTGCAGAACAAACACATTGAATCTGTCCGGTTTACCACCGAAAACAGCCTCCCGCTCTCATCGGCCACTGCAGCAGCGGCGGAAGGACTGTTGCTCAATGCCGACGGACGAGGCTACGGACGCTTTCCTGCGAGCCTTGAACTGTTCGATGACTGGGCGGCGCTGACCCCGGTGCAGCGTGGCGTTTTACTGATAAACAGCTTTGAAAGCCTGATTAGCGAGCCCTTTGGTGACCCACAGAAACATCTCGCTGCACTGACGAAAGTGCTTATGCAGGAATCAAACGCACTGCTGATCGACCTCGCCGGCGATCAACTGCGGCAGATCGTTTTCACGCTGCTCAGCCCGGCCGAGCGCGACGCACTGATGACCAGCCTGGAGGAGACTCTGTGGAACCGTGTGCTGGCGCAAAACGCTCCTGACATGACCAAACAGTATTTTGAGCTGTACTCGCAAATGGCTTTATCGGAAGCGGCGCTGCTGCGGCTCTACGCGATCTGGAGCGGCGCGCTTGAGGTCGACCAACTCAGTCTTCAGGAGCCCGAGAGAATAGAGCTTGCGGAGCGTCTGGCGCTGCGATTGCCCGCGCGCGCCGAGGCGATTATCCAAACGCAACTGGAGCAAATCACCAATCCTGACCGCAGGCGGCGCCTGATGTTTATTGCGCCGGCCCTATCCGCTGATGCGTCCCGCCGGGACCTGTTTTTTGCCTCTCTGGCGGACGCGGATCAGCGCAGCACAGAAGTCTGGGTCGCGAGCGCCCTGCGTCATCTGCATGACCCCAGTCGCATCGACCTCGCCGTGAAGTACATTCAGCCGAGTCTCGAGTTGCTTGAGGAGATCCAGATCACCGGCGATATTTTCTTTCCCAGTGCCTGGCTTGACGCTACGCTCGCCAATCACAACAGCGGGGAAGCTGCAGCCATCGTGCGCGACTTTCTCGCCGCCCGCCCGGACTACAATCCCCAGCTGCGCATGAAAATTCTGCAGGCGGCGGATCCACTGCTGCGGGCCAGCAGGCTACGCGCCGCGACGGGGGCACAATGAGCCGACAAAGCGAATCATCCGCGCCGGAAGCGGGCCAGCTGCGCCGCGAGCTCGGCCTGGGCGGACTGATGGCGACCGGGATCTGTTCGATGCTCGGCGCATCGATCTACGTTGTGCCTTTCATGATTCAGCGCAGCGTGCCCGGAATCGGCCCCTGGGTACTGCCGGCGTTTCTGTTCGCGGCAATCCCGGCCCTGCTCGCGGCGCTCGCCTACGCAATCCTGGCGTCCGCGATGCCCCGGGCAGGAGGCAGCTATTTGTATGCCAGCCGCGGCCTCCACCCCTACCTTGGCTTTGCGGCAAGTTTTTCCCAGTGGTTCGGCCTTTCCATCGTGATCGGCGTCATCGCTTACATCATTGTGCCCTTTCTTCGGGACATCGCGCTGGCCGTCGGCTGGCTCGACACCGCCCGAACGCTCGAAACAGGACCGGTGCGAGTCGGGCTCGCGCTACTGATGCTCTGGTTTTTTGTCGGCATCAATATGCTCGGGGCACGATTTTATGAGCGCACCCTGATTCCGCTTATGCTCCTGATGTTTGCGCTCGGAGGCGTCGTCATTTTTGCCGGCTTTTACTACGATCAGGCAGACTTCGCCGCGGCATTGGCCCGGGAAGGCCGCAGCGCCCTCGGGGACACGGACGCCACTTTCGATTGGCGGACATTTCTCGCCGCCGCCGCGATTCTGTTTTCCAGCTTCATCGGCTTTGATTCAATCGCCCAGGCCGGGGGTGAAGCGCGCCGACCTGGGCGCAACCTACCGCTGGCAATCGGACTGACCATGCTGTGTGTCGGATCCTTCTATTTTCTGTTTACCTCTGCGGTCTATCACAGTGTGCCCTGGCGCTTCGTTGCGGCCGAGTCGCTCGAGAAGGACATCAGCGCTGTGGGCCTTCTCAGCTATCTGCTGCCGGCGAGCTGGAGCGTGGCGATTGTGGCTGGCGCTGCGGTCGCATTGATCAATGATCTCCCGGCCATGTTGCTGGCCGTATCGCGACTCATGTTTGCCTGGGCCCGGGACGGCATCTTCCCACGCTGGATCGGCGAGGTTCACCCTCGGCGCGGAACGCCACAAAACGCCATTCTTGTGAGCGGGTGCATGGCCAGCATCGGCATTCTCGGAAGCCACTTTGCCGGTGACTTTTTTCTCGGCATCGACATCATGGTCACCTCCATGCTCGTGAACTTCCTGTTGATGTGCATTACGGTTATCAGCCTGCCGCGGCATAATCCGCGGCTCGCCAGGGACATCACGGTGCTGCGACAGCGCCCGCTACAGCTGCTGCTCGCCGCTTTTGGGACCCTAATGCTGTCGGGATTTCTCGTGATTCACATATACAAGGACCTCAGCAGCGTTGCCGCGGCCTGGTACTTCCATTCAACCCCGATCTGGCTGATAGTCATGACTCTGGCGACTGGCATCTACCTCTGGGAGTTTCGCAAACTCAAAGGGACTGGCGACGAAATCAGCAAACGATTCAGCGAACTCCCCGAGGAGTAGTGATGCCGGCCCGGCAGGAAAAGCGAGCCGGCAGCAGCGCCCGGGAAAAACAAAACTCAAGCGGATATAAATAATGAAGCAACAGGCACGACACACTGATCTCGCTACGGATCTGCGCATCTCGCGCGTCATAACGGGTCTCTGGCAGATAGCAGATATGCAGCGGGATGAGCGCACCCTCGATCTCGACGCGGCGGCGCAAAATATGTCTGCCTATGTCGATGCCGGTTTGACTACTTTCGATATGGCCGACCACTATGGCTCCTCGGAGGAGATTGCCGGGATCTTCCGTCAGCGCTATGCGAACGGCAAAGCGCTGCAACTGCTTACTAAATGGGTGCCCAAACCCGGCGGCGCGAGCCGCGCGGCGGTGCGTGAAGCGGTACAGCGAGCCCTGGAGCATCTCCGGACGGAGCAGCTGCAGCTACTGCAGTACCACGCCTGGAATTATGCCGACCCCAGTTACCTCGATGATCTTCACTACCTGCAGGAGCTACAGGATGAAGGACTTATCGCGCACCTGGGGCTTACCAATTTCGACACGGCGCATCTTCGCATTGTGCTCGAGGCCGGCATCAAGGTTGTCTCCAACCAGCTGTGTTTCTCGCTCCTCGATCAACGCGCCAGTCAGGACATGGCCCGCCTGTGTGAAGAGCGCGGGGTCAAGCTGCTGGCCTTTGGTACTCTCGCGGGCGGCTTTCTGAGCGAGCGCTGGCTGGGCAAAGACGAGCCGGCCATGGACGACCTGTCGACCTGGTCGCAGATGAAATACAAACGCTATATCGATACCGCGGGCGGCTGGTCTGTCTTCCAGAAGTTGCTGGCAGCTATCAAGTCAGCGGCAACACTACACGGTGTTTCGATGGCGAATATTGCCAGTCGCTTCATTCTCGAGCAGCCTGCAGTAGGCGCAGTGATCATCGGGGCGCGTCTCGGTCAGAGCGAACACATCGCGAATAACCTCCAGCTGCTGGATTTTGAACTCAACAGCGAGGCACGCTCCCTGATCAACGCAGCACTCGCCGATATGACGCCGATACCCGGTGACTGCGGTGACGAGTATCGCAAGCCACCCTTCCTGACCGCCTCGGGCGATCTCAGTCATCACATCGACAGCCTGCCTGCACCCTACCCCTGCAAAGCAGGCTCGGATGGCAGAACGCTGGCCCTTAGCGGCACCAGCTGGGAAGACCTTGCGGGCTACTCCCGGGCCGTGCGCAAGGGCCAGCAGATCAGCGTGTCCGGAACCACGGCAACCTACCGGGATCAGGTTCTCGGTGCCGATGATCCCGTTGCTCAGACCCACTTCGTCATCGACAAAATAGAAGGCGCCCTGCAATCGCTGGGGGGGCATCTTGAGGATGTTGTGCGAACCCGGATTTTCGTCCGCGACCTGAGTGACTGGGAGGCCGTTGCAAGAGCCCACGGTCAGCGCTTTGGGGCCATTCAGCCGGCAAATACGCTGGTGGAAGCAAAGCTCGTGGGCGACGCATACCGGGTAGAGATTGAGGCCGACGCAATCCTCAGTTGATTGCTTGACAATAGTTACCGCGGCTCTCTAGGCTCAAACTCCCTTCTCAGTCGGCGTACCTCTATCGTGACTTCCTTTATCGCTTGCGCGGTCTCAGCTCGCGCCCTTCACGCTCACGTTTTTCAAGCTCGCGGCGCGCTGGCTCGCGGCGCTGCCGCCGCTCTTCGCCGCGGATTCGCGCCCCTGCCCCTTGTCGGCCTTCTCGGTCTGCTCGCCACCGGCGCGGCACACGCAGCCTCGCGCTACGAGCTTCCCATTCAGGAACATATCTTTGATAACGGCCTTCGTCTTCTGGTCCTGGAGCGCCCCGGTGATCCGCGGGTAGAAGCAAAGATCTTCACCGACATGGGGGCAATTCATGAGACCCCGGGGCTCCTCGGGTCGGCGCATTTCCAGGAACACCTGATGTTCAAAGGCACACCGAGCCTCGGTACCAGCGACTGGGGGCAGGAGCAGCCCATTCGCGAGCGCATGAAGCGGGTGGAGGGGGAGCTGATTGCGGAGAAAAATCGTGCGCGAAACGCGATCAGACAACGCGGCATACTCGACAGCTATCAGCACCAGGCAGAAACACCCCGGATAACCGAGCTGCGCGCCGAGCTGAACGCACTGGAAGCCCGGGCCGCCCGTTTCCGCCAGGGTGGTGCATTGAACCGCTGGTATCAGGCCTATGGTGGCACCAACCTGACGGCCACCACCGAGCAGGAATACATGAAGTTCGACATCAATCTGCCGGTAGAGCGAATCGACCTGTTTTTTCGCATCGAAGCAGATCGGATGGTCAATACGATTTTTCGTGAGTTCGACCAGGAGCGCATGATTCTCGTAGAGCAGCGTCTGGGCGATCTGAACAAACCGTCGACGCCCTACTACGAGCAGGTCAATGCCGTCGTCGGGATGGTGCACCCGGTGTTCTGGCCCGAGGGCTATGCGACGGATTTCTACGAGTACACCCGAACGTCTCAGCGCGCGCTCTATGAAGAGTATTTTGTGGTCAACAATTCGACCATTGTGCTGATTGGCGGAGTATCGCTGGAGGATATGATTCCCCGGGTCGAGCATTACTTCGGCTGGATGAAGCCGGCCCCGGAGCCGACTCGCACCCCGGCGATCGAGCCCCGACCGGGCGCGGAGCGTCGAGTCATCTATCGCAACGACGAGATCGAACCCCGGGTCGAATTCCGCTACATGATCCCGGGGGTAGGCCACCCGGACCGCCCGTTGTTTGACGTGCTGGGCAAAATTGCCTCGGCGCGCCTGGCAACCGCCGCGAGTGAGGGCGGTGTAAACGCCCGGGTTAACGTCAACACCCGCGTTGTGCATACCGATCGATTTGGCGTACCCGGGAGCATCAACTTTGAACTGATTTTGAGCGACGAGTCGCAGCTCCCGGCAGCAGAAGCCTTGCTATCGGACACGCTGGCGGACCTCGTCCCGACGCAGAAAGAGCTGGCCAGAGCTCAGAAATCGCTGCGCACCGAGTGGTATCGGACGCTCCGTGATGCAAGCGCCCTGGCTTTTGAGATCGGGCACTTTCAAACCATGGACAGCTGGCGAACCCTGCAAAGCTACCTCGAGGCCCGCGATGGAGCCAGTCCGGAGGATCTCGCCAGACTCAGCCAGAACTATTTTGTCGCCAGCAATCGCACCGTGGGCATTGCGCGCTCGCACAGCCAGGCTTCCACCGAGGAGACTCAGCCATGAGCCCGCTTAGCAAGGTTCTCAGTAGCACCGTAGCCTGCCTGCATCTGGCAGCCTTCCTGAGCATCGCTCCCTCAGCGGCCCAGGACCTGACCCACCCCCGGGAGATGCAACTCCCCGAGCCCACCTTTATACGCCCGGATCCCGGCTCACTTCAGCTCGAGCTCGATAACGGCCTGATGGCCTACATCGCCGAGGACCACCGGGCCCCGTTGGTATCGATCACCGCCTACATTGGCGTCGGCAGTGGCCACGGCAAGCCGGGCGAGGCTGCGGCGCTTGCTGCGGCACTGCGGCGCGGCCCCGCGTCCATGAGGCCGGATGAATTTCTGGCGACCCTCGCGCAGATGGATGCCCTGTACAAAGTCACCCAGGGGCATGAAGAAACGCAGCTGTACCTGGACGTCCCTGCCGAGGATGTGGACGCAGCGCTCAGGCTCATGGCCGCTGTCCTCAGCGCCCCGGCTTTCGAAGGCGCTGTGCCGGGATCAACACCAAGGGTCGCCAGCGGCGCTATCGATTACGCCTATTCGCTGCAGGACGCTATCGCGCTCTTTGAACAGCAGCTGTTTGCGGGACATGCCTTCAGGCGGACGCCGACGGCTACGGAGCGCACAGACGCTGGCAGCAGCGGAGCACAGGCCCTGCACGCAGGTTTCTTTCGCGGCGGCAATATCACCCTGGCGATCGCCGGCGACTTCAGTCAGAGCAAGGCTCGCCAGCAAACCCGCAGTGCCTTCAGCGTCATCGCTCCCGGCGACCTGGACCGGCAGATCCGCTTCCCGGCGCTGATGCCCCAGCCGTCGGACGACTCGCGTACCCTGCTGCTTTCCGAAGCCGATCGGGACCAGGGCTGGGTGGTAATCGGACACGAATTGCCGCTGATCCCCGAGGAAGATGAAGCCGCACTGCATGTCATGGACTACATCCTCGGTGCCTATCACCTTGATTCGCGCCTGTATCGCAGCTCCCGGGAACTCCGGGGCCTGACCAACGACAACAGCTCCTTCCTGGAGCCCGGCATCCACGGCCCAGGGTCCTACAGTTTTCGCACCTACGGGCGCCCGGAGGCAGTGCGTCTGCTCGTCGACGTGACCTTCAGGCAGCTTGAACTGATGCGGAGCACCCCGGTGACCGACGACGAGTTGTTCGTGGCCAAAGGGGCACTCGTGGATGGCATCTACGCAGAGCGCTACGCCACGGGTCTGGATGCGGCCAATGCCTACGCCATTGAGTGGCTGCGCAAAGGCAATCACAAGAGCTCTGCGAGCTACCCGGCGCGCGTCGCGGCGGTCAGCATCGATCAGGTGCAGGCGGCAGCGCAGAAGTATCTGCATCCTGAGCGTATGATCGTTGCGGTGCTAGGCCCCCTGGAGAGAATCCACGACGCGCCGGCCATTGAATCCGAGCCCCAGCTGGAGCATTGGGGCACTGCAGTTCAGTGAGCAACGTCACCGCGAGGCCTGAGCGACTGGCAGTTCCCGGATTTAATCTGCTCGCCCTCATTGTGCTCCTGCTGGCGGTAGCGGCCACAGCTTTCGCGCTGCTGCAGCTGCAGCGCGCCGACGCCGGCGTCAGCGCCACCGAGGCCATGGTTGGATCAACGCCGCTTACGGTTTTTCGCGGCACTGACCCGGCGCGGACCCGCGCCCCCGATGCTGCAACGCCTCCAGGGGCGCCGGTAGTTGTCATCTCGCATGGCTTTGCCGGTTCCCAGCAACTGATGGAATCCTTTGCGATCACCCTGGCGAAAAACGGCTTCATCGCGGTGACCTTTGATTACTATGGCCACGGTCGGCATCGGGAGCCCCTGCGGGGCGATGTCACCTCTGTCGAGGGCGCGACGCAAACGCTGCTGGAGCAGACCGCAGAAGTGGTTGAGTTTGCCCTGGCACTGCCCGATGCAAATGGCGACCTGGCCCTGCTGGGCCACTCGATGGCCTCAGATATCATCGTACGTTACGCGCAGCGGGACCCGCGTGTGGATGCCACTATCGCGGTATCGATGTTCTCCCCGGCGGTTACCCCCGACAGCCCGCAAAACCTGCTGGTTATCGTCGGTGGGCTGGAAGGCATGCTCAAGAAAGAGGCGCTGCGCGTCCTGAGCCTGGTAACAGATGATCCGCAGCCGGGCGTAAGCGTCAGCAACCCGAAGACAGGGGACCTCCGGCGTGTAGCCTTTGCCGAAGGGGTGGAGCACGTCGGCGTGCTGTACAGTCATAAAAGCATGGTCGAAAGCCTTAACTGGCTGAGCAACCTCTATGATCTGGACAGCAGCCGGGAGATTCCACAGCGCGGCCCCTGGATTGCGCTGCTGCTGGCTGGACTGCTGACCCTTGCCTGGCCCCTGTCCCGAGCTTTACCGGTAGTGAGTACTACGCCCCGGGGAGCCTCGCTGGCGTGGAGGCGACTACTGCCCGCAGCCCTCGTCCCGGCAATCGCTACACCGCTGATGCTCTTCTGGTTCCCGGCAGATTTTCTCGGGGTCCTGGTGGGAGGCTATCTGGCCGTGCACTTTGCACTCTACGGATTACTGAGCATGCTCTGCCTGTGGTGGTTGCGGCGCGGTGAGCCGGAGCGCCCGTCGACAACGCACCCGGTGCGGCTGGGAATTGCCGCACTCCTGGCGACCCTCTACACCGCCGGCGTCATTGGCTTCGCTCTGGACAGCTATGTCACTTCCTTTGCCATTGCGCCGATGCGCTGGCCATTGTTTGTGGTCATGCTGGCCGGCACCCTGAGTTACTTTCTCTGCGATGAATGGCTGACCCATGGCACCTCGACTCCTGGCGGCGGCCATCTCTTCACGCGTTTCTGCTTCCTGCTGTCGCTGGGTATCGCAGTAGCCCTGTCCTTTGAGGACCTGATGTTCCTGTTGATTATCGCCGGCGTCATCGTGATCTATTTTCTGGTCTACGGCATGTTCAGCCGCTGGATTTATCAGCGAACCGGTCACCCGGCGGTAGGCGCCATCGCCAATGCCATCGCTTTTGCGATTGCCCTCACCGCAGTGTTTCCAGTGATGTCGGGTTGATGTCGGGTTGATGTCGGGTTGATGTCGGGTTAAAGCACCGCAGTCCCGGCGGATTTATTCCCAAGGGGCATTACCTACGAACAAACTGGTCTAATACCCGGGCGCCCGATGCCCTTAGACTCCCCGCTCTCGAACGGGGAGGTCACAGTGCAGGGAATACTCGACAGCAGAGAACTTGAAGCCCGGGCCGATGCGGTGGTTGCGCGCCTGCATGGCTATCTTGATGAGGGCAGGAAAGTCTTTACCACCAGTTCCTTCCAGTCCCAGAGTCTGCCGCTGCTGCATATGATCAGTCGGGTGAATCGGGACATTCCCGTGTATTACACCAACACCGGGTTTTTGTTCGCGCAGACCGTTCGCTTTGCGGAGCAACTTGCCGAGCAGCTGGGTTTGCGAGTGATTGCCTTGCGCCCGGAGATACCCAAGAACAAGCAAATGGATCGCGCGGGGCGCTTTCTTTACGCCTCGGACCCGGACCATTGCTGTGATCTCAACAAGGTCCAGCCTCTGGAGCCGGTGCTGCATGAATACGATGTCTGGATCAATGGCGTGCGCTCGGATCAAAGTGCCGTGCGCGCGGCAATGCGGGCAGAAGAACCGGCGCGCCACGGCTGCATACGCTACCACCCGATGCTCGATTGGGATTCGCGGATGGTCTACTTCTACCGCAAAAATCACAACCTTCCGGAACATCCGATGGAAGCCCAGGGCTATCTGAGCATTGGCTGCGAGCCCTGCACATCGAAGGCCTTTGGCGAGGGCAATGCGCGCAACGCGCGCTGGTTCGGCATGAATAAAACCGAGTGCGGGTTGAACACCACGCTGGTTTCAGGCGGCAATTGAATGAAAGTGATGGTAACCGGCGGCGCCGGCTATATCGGCAATGAACTGGTTTACCGGCTCTCTGCGGAGCCGGGTATCAGCGATATCCTGGTCTACGACAATCTGTGCAAGGGCAACTACAACCTGTTTACCGGATTGCGCAAGGTGCCGGGGAACAATGTGCGGTTTATCCAGGCAGATATTCTCGACTCGCGCAGTCTGCGCAGCAGCATGCGGGGCATGGACGTCGTCATACATCTCGCGGCTAAGGTCGAAACTCCCTACGCTGATCAGAATGCCCATGACTTTGAACAAACCAACCACTGGGGCACGGCTGAGGTCGTGTACACCGCGGAAGAAGTCGGTATTGGCCGGCTCATTTACCTCAGCAGCCAGTCGGTCTACGGTCAGGGTAAGGTCAGCAGCAGCGGGCACCCGCGGGCACCGGGGAGTTACTACAGCATCTCCAAGATGCGCGGCGAAGAGCATGTGATTCGCCTGATGGAAAAAATTCCAGTCCAGTTGCTGCGCTGTGCCAACGTCTATGGCTACTCCAAGAACCTGCGCGTTGAAACTATGGTGAACCAGTTCATTTTTGACGCCCACTTCACCAACCGCGTCTCGATCCACGGTAGTCCCGAGCACAGCAGCACGCATATCAGCGTCTATCGACTGGTCGAAGTACTGGCCCGAATGATCAAGCGGGAGATGGACTCAAGCATCTACAACCTCGCCCACCGCAGCCTCTCCTCCATGGAACTCGTCGATGCGCTACGGGAGATCTACCCCGACCTCGAAACCATCTTCGTCGATCAGCATATTCCTCTGCACGACCTGATAATGGACTGCGACGAGCGACTGACTGCCATGCTTCCGGGTGACTCGACGATGGTGGAGGACCTCGTTAAATTCCGCGAACTCTTTACCTTCTAGGACCCGGCACCGGTTGGAACAGCTCGCCTGAGTTGCGCCTGTTCCTGGCGGGATAGCGGCTCTATACTCGGGAAACTTTTCTACTCAGGAGTTTGCAATGCGCACTCGTGGCCTGGCTTTCGCTGTACTTTTTACCCTGACACCGCTGTTTGCGGTCGCTGCCGTGGACGATCCTAACAAGGCGAAGGTCGTTGCCTCAATCGACTCCCAGGCAGCCCCCCTGATTGACCTGAGTGACGAGATCTGGCGCAACGCCGAAATCGCCTTCAAGGAAACCAAATCTGCTGCGGCACTGATTCGTCACGCCAAAGAGCACGGATTTCGGGTCACCACAGGCGTCGGCGAGATTCCCACGGCCTTTGTCGCGGAGTACGGGAGCGGCAGTCCGGTGATCGGCATCATGGGCGAGTTTGATGCACTGCCAGGGCTTTCCCAGGATACGGTCCCAACCCGCTCCCCCCTCGAAAGCGGTGCTCCCGGCCATGGCTGCGGACACAATATTTTTGGCGTGGCGTCGCTGGGCGCAGCCATTGCCATCAAGGACCTGATCGACAGCGGCGAGCTTTCCGGGACTATCCGCTATTACGGGACGCCCGCCGAGGAAAAATTCTTTGGCAAACTCTGGATGATTCGCGCCGGCGCTTTTGAAGGCGTAGATGTCATGATGGACTGGCATCCGACAGACAAGATTGAAGCCTCGGTGCAGAGCAGTCAATCGCTGGTCGATTTTCTCGTGGAGTTTGACGGCCAGTCCGCCCATGCGGCCGGCGATCCCTGGAACGGCCGCTCCGCTGGCGATGCGCTGGAGCTCTATGCACACGGAATCAACTCCTACCGTGAGCATGTGCGACCCACGGTGCGTATCCATTACCACATCATGGATGCGGGCAAAGTGGTCAACGTCGTGCCGGATTACGCAAAAATCTGGGTGCGCGTCCGCGATCGCAGCCGCGATGGCATGACCCCGGTCTACGAGCGAATCCGCGACATGGCCGAGGGCGCTGCGATTATGGCCAATGTGGGCCACAAGGTGACCCTGATCTCCGGAGTACATGAGATCCTTGTGAACCGGACCGGCGGAGCGGCACTGCAGGCGAACCTGGAGGCCCTCGGTCCCATCAGCTACACCGCCGAGGAAGAGCGTTTTGGCAAAGCCATTCAGGAAGCCACCGGCAAACCGCAGGTCGGCATGGACGGTGAGGTCCGTCCCCTGCGAGAAACCGAAGACGATCCACCCGGGGGTTCAACAGACGTGGGTGACGTGAGTTACAACGTGCCGACGATCAGCCTCGGGGCACCGATCGCGGCCAAAGATGTGCCCTGGCATTCCTGGGCCGTAGTCGCCTCCGGGGGTATGTCCATCGGCCATAAAGGGCTGGTTTACGCCTCCAAGGCGCTCGCCATGACCATGGTTGATCTCTACGAGAACCCGGAGCTTGTTGAAGCGATCAAGGCGGAGTTTATCGAGCGCAAGGGTGACTACGAATACGAGGGCATTCTGCCTCCGGGCCCGCCGCCGCTGGACTTTCAGCAGTAGCCGGACAGCTCGGGACCAGAAGACGCAAGTCGACGGATCCCCAAAAAGAAAAGGCCTCCTCATTAACACGAGGCGGCCTTTTTTTATTGCTCCTTTGTCGCTCCTTTATCGCTCCTTTATCGCTCCGGTTTTAACACACCGGTGAACGCCGCTATGCAGCAATCACCCGCAGGCTGCCTTCTGGCTCATCCCAAGGCAGGTGGTGGTCCTCAAGAATCACCAGATTTTTACGGTTTACCAGGGTCATTTCAGCCTGGTATCCAAGCAGCTCCTTGACCGGCTTGTCGGGATTGCTCGCGATCAGCGCCGCTTCGTCAGAGGAGAAGTTTGACAGCCCGCGAGCACGTTCTACACCGCGCTCATCGTAGACGTGAAGCACATCAGCCTTCTGAAAAGCCTGATGGATAGACACGATATCTGAACACAAAACACCGTCTTTACCTTTTTCCAGCGCATCGGCTGCGGCCTGAGACAGAACCAGGCTGCCCGCCATCTGCAGTCGGTCCGTGAGCCAGACAGCCCAGGCTGACTGGGGCGTGGATTTTGCGATACAGCGCGTGTGCGGTCTCTCGTTCTCCAGCGCCGAGCAAATCGGCCGATCGATCACTCCCCGGGATATCAATGTCTCGCAACCGGCATTCTGCGCCATGTTCGCCGCCTGCATTTTGGTAAACATGCCGCCGGTGCCCAGGGAGTTGGTCCCGCTCGTCACGGCGAGGTACTCGGAGACATCTTCCAGCTCAGAAATCAGGGTAGCGCCGGGCTCGTCGGGATTGCGATCGTAGAGACCGTCAACGCTGGTGAGGATGACCAGATGCTGGGCCTGGATCATCTGCGCGACCTTTGCCGCAAGTCGATCGTTATCGCCCACCCGAATCTCCTCGGTGGTAATCGTGTCGTTCTCGTTGACGATTGGCAGAATACCCAGCTCAAGCAGTTTATGTACGGTATTTTTCGTATTCAGAAAACGACGGCTGTCTTCCAGATCGTCCAGGGTCACCAGAACCTGAGCAATATCAAAACCGTGCTCGATCGCTATCTGTTTATAAGCATTGAGCAAGACAGGCTGTCCGCAGGCCGCAGCCGCCTGTTTTTCCTGCACGCCCGCTCGCTCGCTGTCAGAGTGCAGGGCATTGAGGCCGAGCGCGACAGAGCCCGATGACGCCAGCACCACCTCATAACCGCGCTCGCGAAGGTCGGCGATATCGCTGAGCAAACCGTGCATAAATGAATAGCGCGGGCGCAAATGAGGTTCATTGGCGAGGAGACTGGAACCGACCTTGACCACGATTCGTGGCTTATCCCGCGGTGCAGTCAGTCCAAAATCGTCTGGATCGGTATCGAGCGCTGTCATGTCAAATGTCCTTTTGGTCATTTCTGTTGGTCTGTTTCAGTTTGGACCGGGCGCACTCGCGCCTCGACCCAATATGCTTTGTATATAAAGTATTTTTTATTATTGCCCGGCGGAAAAAACCAAAAAAACGGCTTCGGCCACCGAAAGTACCGCACTAAATTGTTGTATTTATGGGTTTTTATACGAGGCCAAACGCCCACTCTAAAAAGCGCGTTTGCCTGATGCAGAAAGATTTAATTATAATGCGAAGCGTTTTCGAGGGCAAACCGGAATAAAAACCCGGGGAGTCAGCCCCTCATAGCAAACGATAAATCAGTGCAGAAGACACCGCCAAAGGAGGCAATGGGCACAACTTATGAACTCGGCAGACCGGCAGCGCAGCAAGAAGACGCCCCTATCGGACGACACAGAGCTGACCACTGGCGAGGTGCTCATGATTGGCTGCGGGCGGATGGGGAGCGCGCTTTTGTCCCAATGGCAACGCAGTCCCGCATTTCGCTTTACGACCATATCCCCAAGCGGAACCCGCGATCTCGGCGCTGATATTCGTCAACGACGCGGCGCGACGGAGCTCGCCGGGCAGCGCTTTGACATTATCGTCATTGCCGTCAAACCGCAGATGATTGCTGAGGTACTCCCGGAGTATCTTCCGCATTTGGCCCCCGGAGGCGTCTTCGTCTCCATCGCCGCCGGCTTTTCCTGCCGCTCGCTGGCTTCGATCTGCGATAACCAGGCCGTGGTTCGAGTCATGCCGAATCTTCCGGTTGCCCTCGGCAAGGGTGTGAGCGGACTGTATGCCGATAAAACAGTCGCGGATGAGCACCGAAAACTTGTCGAGAGACTGATGCAGGCAACAGGGCATCTGATCTGGGTCGATTCCGAGGACGAACTGGATCGCGTGACCGCAGTCGCCGGCAGTGGCCCCGGATATGCTTTTGAGATTGCCCGCTGCTGGGCCGAAGCGGGAGAGAGTCTCGGATTCTCCCCGGCACAGGCCCGTGATCTGGTGCTGAAAACACTCGAGGGCGCTGTTGATCTGGCCCTCGCCA
>CAZGGN010000020.1:16968-27978 GCA_964525195.1 uncultured Congregibacter sp. | reverse complement strand
AAATGCGCCTGCGGCGTCTTCACCCGAAATGCGCCTGCGGCGTCTTCACCCGAAAAAAGTCGGGTTGAAGTAATGGCGTCCGCTACGAATATCCAGGAGGTAATCAACGAGCTGCAGATAATCTCTGTCTCCTTGCGCCAGATCGATCATGCTGGCGTTCACAATCAGCAGCGGGGCGCCATCGTAGTATAGAAAAAATTCGCTGTACACTTCGTTCAGCTGCTCGAGATAGCGGCGATCGATGCTGCGTTCGTGACCAATCCCTCGATGTTCTATGCGCTGCAGCAGGACATCTGTGGGGGCCTGAAGATAGATCACCAGATCCGGTCGCGGCGCGTCAATGGTGAGTTTCTGATACACCTTTTCGTAGAGCTCAAATTCATCGCTGTCGAGATTGATCCGCGCGAAAAGCGGATCTTTTTCAATCAGGAAATCCGCCACGCGAACAGGCGAGAACAGCTCTGACTGGCGCAATTCCTGGATTTTCTGCGCGCGCTGGAAAAGAAAGAAAAGCTGGGTGGCGAGCGCCGCCTCGCTGCGATTGCGATAAAAGCGCTCAAGAAAGGGGTTTTGATCCGCCTCTTCCAGGAGGATTTCGTGATTGAAGGTGGCGGCGAGGCGGCGGGTCAGAGTGGTCTTGCCGACGCCGATGGGGCCCTCTACGGCGATATAGGCCGGAGGGTTGCGGCCGCGAAGCTCCAGTTCGCTCATAATCCGGCTGCCTCCCGACATCGTCCCGAAACAGCCTCCCAGCTCAGCGCAGTGCGTTCGAGCGGGTTTGCGGGGCAGGCCGCCAGACGTTCCCCAAGGGATGTTCCATCATTGAATTGCCAGTCATCGGCGAGCAGGTCCGCCAGCGGCTGCAGGACGAAATTGCGCTCAAAGATCCGCGGGTGAGGAATCGACAGCCGCTCGCTCTGCAGCTCAAGGTGCCCGTAAAGCAGCAGGTCCAGGTCCAGCGTGCGAGGCCCCCAGCGCAGCTCGCGCCGACGTCCTGCGGCATGTTCCAGCGCCTGTAGCTCATCCAGCAGGGCTAGCGGTGACAGCCGTGTATCAATTGCCACAACGGCATTCAGATAGTCCGGCTGACCGTCAGGTCCAATGGCGGCCGAGCGATAGATAGCCGAGCGCCCCGCTGCCTGGGTGGATTCGAGCTGTTCAAGGGCCGCTGCTGCCTCTCCCAGCGTAGCGAAAGGTTTGCCGAGGTTTGCTCCTAACCCGATAAAGCAGCGTTTCACTCGGCTGGAGCCTGGCGTCGTCGTCCGCCACGGCGCCGTCGGCGCGGCGGGGGACGCAGGTCTTCAGGGCTATCAATGATCTCTACAGGGCCATGCTGCTCCTGGAGTTCCGTCCAGATCTTTCCCAGGCCCTTGCAGTCTTCACCGGCCTGCTCGCGAAGCAGTAGAAAGTCATAGGCAGCGCGAAAGCGGCGTTTGCTCATGAGTTCCAGCGCCCGCTTACCCTCGGTGCGCGGCAATCGTAGCTGCATCTCCCAAATTTCCCGCATGGGCATGCTGAATCGGCGCGGTATGGCGATTCGCTGACAGGCCTGGGCGACGACTTCCTGACCCGCGCTGTGCATGGCCGGCACCGGCTTTTCGCCTTGGTTCTCAAGTTGCTGGCGGCGTTCGCAGACGGCCGGCCAGAGAATCGCCGCGAGAATAAATGCCGGGGTAACCGGCTTTTCCTGACGAATACGCTGATCCGTATTCCCCATGGCGGCCTCGAGAAGGCGGCTGTAAAACGGATCTTTGTCGGCGAGGCGCGCGCTGTCCGGAAACAGGTGTTCAAAGGAGCGATACTCGCGCAGCAAACGGAGCGTCGCGAGTGCGTAGCCGGAGAGGAACAGTTTGCCAAACTCGTCAAACAGCCGGGCAGGGGGGATGTCATCGAGTAATGACGCCAGTCTGGCGATCGGTGTCCCGCTGTTTTTCTCAACCTTGAAATCAAGCTTGGCTGCGAAGCGCAGGGTCCGAAGCATGCGTACCGGATCCTCCCGGTAGCGCTCTGCAGGGTCGCCGATCACCCTGACCTGCCGCGCTTCCAGGTCGTCGAGCCCGCCGACCTGGTCAAACACCTCAAAGCTGCCGCTGTCATAGTAAAGCGCGTTGACGGTAAGGTCGCGGCGCACGGCATCTTCTTCCAGGGTGCCGAAAACATTATCCCGAAGTAGTAGGCCGCGTTCCGAGCGCCGCGCGGAAGATGCGCTTTCGCCACTCTCGCTATCGTGATGGCCGCGGAAGGTGGTTACCTCGATGATTTCCCGTCCGAAGCGGACGTGCACGATGCGAAAGCGGCGTCCAATGATGCGGGAGTTCCGGAACAGCGCATGCACTTCTTCCGGGGTGGCGTCTGTGGCGATATCGAAGTCTTTCGGGTGCCCGCCAAGCAACAGATCTCTTACTGCACCGCCCACCAGATAAGCCTGATGGTCGTGATCGCGAAGACGCGCCATGACCTTCAGGGCACTATTGCTGATGTCTTTGCGTGATACGCAGTGCTGATCGCGGGGAATAACGTTCAAGAGGCGGTAACTTTTCGGCGGCGAGTGGCAAGTCCGGAGGGAACGGCGGGCATGATTCGGTCAGGGTGACTAAAGAGCGGAGGCTATCTTAGCACAGGCACGGCTTACACCTAGTCTGATCGTCGCTATCTGACAGGAGGTCCCGAACAATGCGGAAAAAGCATGGTCAATGGTTAAAGGGGCCGGAAGCGGCCTTTTCTGCTTGCCCCGGAACGAACGAATCCGGAACCAGGGAACCTGAAAAAAAGGACCTGAAAAAAAAGACCGAGAGGAAGAGGCCGAGGGAAAGAGGCCGAGAAAAAGGAAAGCCCAGAATGAACAATGGGGAAGTAAAACTTCCCCATTTAGGTTCACGTAACCACTTATTATTATTGCGATGCGCATTATTTTTATTGTTGTGCACTCCAATAATGCAGGCTGCGTGCCACCAAAAATAAAACCCTAAAAAACAGTCAGTTATCTTGTTCCATGCTGGGGCGTCCTTGCCCGAAAATTGCTTTTTGTTACGAAATCCCACGGTTGCCTGTGGTCGTGGATGAGGAGGGTAACGCTTATCCCGCGGCTTTTTTGGCCCGCGTAGCGCCGGACTTCTTCCTCGGTATCTCAAAGCGTTGTCGCCTCTCCCAGAGGCATTTGCGACTGATACCCAGTTTCTGCGCAAGTTCTGTCTCGCTCATGGAGTCCTGGTGTTCAATGACAAATCGCTGGAAGTAGTCCTCGAGAGACAAATCCTCTACCGGATCGGTGGACCGGGGCGGACGTTTAGTCGAGGTGCTCGTCACGCCGTCGCCGCGAAGGCGGTTGATGTTGACCAGCTCCAGATCGATGCCGAGGGACTCGTTATCGATCTCGGAGCCTTCGGTCAGGATGACCGCCCGTTCGATGGCATGCTCCATCTCGCGAACATTGCCGGGCCATTGGTAAGTCGTGATGGCCTGAATTGCGCGAGGTGACAGCGTCATCTGATCGCGCCCCAGACGTGCGGTCTGGGTTTCGAGGAGGCGCTCGGCAAGGAACAGGATGTCCTTGCCGCGCTCGCGCAGCGGCGGAAGCGACAGACGCAGCACGTTGATGCGGTAGAAGAGATCCTGGCGAAATCCGCCCTCCGCGGCGAGTCGCTGAAGGTCCCTGTGGGTGGCACAAATCAGTCGGACGTTGACTTTGCGAGACTGCACCGAGCCGATACGACGAATCTCGCCTTCCTGAATAAAGCGGAGTAGCCGTGCCTGGGCCTCCATGGGCAGTTCGCCAATCTCGTCCAGGAATAGCGTGCCGCCATCGGCCGCTTCAATCAGGCCCATGCGGTTCGTGTTGGCTCCGGTGAATGCGCCTTTTTCATAGCCAAAAAGCTCTGACTCAATCAGCGTGTCGGGTATCGCGGCACAGTTCACGGAAATCAGGGTCGCCTCAGCGCGGCGACTCTGCGCATGAATACTGCGCGCCACCAGTTCCTTGCCCGTACCGGTCTCGCCCAGTACCAGCACCGTCGAGTCCGTGGGCGCGAACTTTTCGATATGTGCGGCCAGAGTGCGCATGGATTCGCACTCGCCGACCATAGTCGGTTGTTTTTCGCTCTGCGCATCGCCAGTGCCGGTGATTTCAACTTTTGCTGATTTTTCCGCTTTTTCCGCTTTTTCCGCTTTTTCCGCTTTTAGGGGTTTTGCGACGTTGCGCTGCGGGTGTTTCTCGATAACCCGCTGCACGGCCTGGAGCATATCGCTGTGGTCAAAGGGTTTGGCGATATAGTCCACGGCTCCCATACGCATCGAATCGACGGCGGAGCGAAGGCTCGCATAACTGGTCATGATGAGTACCGGTACGCTGCCGGCCCGGGCTATAAGATCGGTGCCAGGAGCCCCGGGCAGGCGCAGATCACTGATGATCAGATCGTAGTCCGCGAGCTGGAAATTGCTTTGGGCATCTGCCACAGAGCCCGCCTCGTCCAGTTGGTAGCCGTGCCGCTCGAGCAGCCGGCGAAGCGCGGCCCGGATGACTGACTCGTCTTCGACGATCAGTATCTTATGCATCAGGATAGGACCCTCTCTTTTATGCAGCAGTTACTAGTCTATCATCCGCGGCAAATCCTTCGCCCGGCGGCCCTTGTCGGGGGCTTCGAGGTCCTGCGCGTAGTGCGCAACAGGAAGTGACACCTGCGCGCGCGCGCCGCGACCGGCAAACAGCGGGGATGGGCTGATCAGTGTCACCTCGCCGCCCATATCCTCCAGCATGCGCCGGACCAGCGCGAGCCCGAGGCCGGTACCCTCGCCGACGTCCTTGGTGGTGAAGAACGGCTCAAACACCTGCGCAAGGACCTCAGGCGAAACCATAGTACCCGGATTGTCGACGCTGATTGTCGCGGTCTTTCCATCTTGCTCCGCCGTGACCCGCACCGGGCCCTCATTGCCGGATGCGCTGCGTGCGTTGTCCAGCAGGTTGAGAAATACCTGCAGCAGCAATTGCCCGTCTGCGCAAACAAGCAGTTCCCGGTCACTCTCGTTCTCAAATTTGCCCGCAGGCAGATCGCGGTCGAGGCTGAGCAAATGCACCGCTTCGTCGACACAGTCGGCGAGGTTGCAGGGCACACACTCGGGTACCCTCGCCACGCTCCCGCGATGCGATAGCTGCATCAGCGAGCTCACGGTGCGTGAGATTCGATCTGTCTGCTTGAGAATCTCCGCAGTGCCCTGTTCGAGCTCCACCGGGTCCGCGCTGTCGGCGAGGTTTTGTGCCACGCAGGCAATGCCGGTCACCGGATTGCCTATTTCGTGGGCGACGCCCGCCGCCAGCCGGCCAATGGAGGCGAGGCGCTCTTTATGCAGAAGCTCGTCCTGCAGGCGCTGGTAGTCGGTTATTTCCTCGACCAGTACCTGACGCTGCCGTCCCGGCAGGTGTATCGCGCTGCTATGAAAAATAACCCAGCGGATCGCGCCGCTCTCGTCCTCCCCCAGGGATTGCTTGAGGACTTTCCCCACGGGGTCGATGAGTGCTTCCCGCAGGGCCGCAGGCCAGGGGCTTGGCAGGCTGTCGATATGCCGTCCGATGGCCTCGGCGGCGCTCACGCCGCTGAGCGTCGTCATCTGCCGGTTCCAGCGCTGGACCCGGTTGTCGCTGGTGATGACGCACAGCCCCGTGGGCAGTTCGTCAAAGGTCTGCCGGTACTCACGGCGCTGACGATAGAGCATAAGCAGCGCCAAGAGCAGCGCGACCATGGGCACGGCAACAAGCAGGAGGTTCAAGATCGGTGGGCCGCTAGTCTGGGCGATAGATACATGAGCTGGATGCTACGGATTCATCGCGCGGGGGTAAACCATGGGGGTGGCAGTGCCGGTTCGCAACGCCTTGTCGTTCCAGAGCGTTACTGCGCGGCCCAGCAATGCCCGCGGAGAAGCCGCCGCCAGGTCAGCGCTGGGCTGTCCCAGATAGCGCAGAACGCAGCGGAGGTTGTCCAGGGCGGCGCGATCGTCGATACCCGCTGCGCCCGTTTGTTTGCTCAGTTTGTTACCGGCTTCGTCACACAGCAGGGGCAGGTGCGCGTAGCGTGGTTGCGGCAGGTCGAGCAGCCCAAAGAGCTGTAACTGCGCGGGGGTCTGCGCTAACAGGTCAGATCCCCTGACAACATCGCTGATTCCCTGCCAGCCGTCGTCAACCACCACGGCCAGCGCGTAGGCATAAAGCCCGTCTTTCCGTTTGAGGACTATGTCTCGCTGGTCGCTGAGCTTTTCCTGTGGTCCGAGGAAGCGGTCTGTGAACGCCCCGGGCTCGAGCCGCAGTCGCAATGCGCAGGGGTCCCGGGGGCCGGGATTGCAGCGGCCGCCGCAGCTGCCGCCGGGCCCCAGCAAGGCACGGGTGCAACTGCAGCGGAAGAGCAGATTCTTTTGCCGCAGCCTGTCCAGTGCCGATTCGTAGGCTTGGCTGCGCGCCGATTGCCAGAGAACCGCTTCATCCCACTCAAGGCCATGGGCCTGAAGGGAGCGGAGAATACTGTCGGCGGCCCCGGGAACTTCCCGCGGCGGATCGATATCCTCAATGCGCAGCAGCCAGCGGCCGTTCACGGCCCGCGCATCAAGAAAGCTGGCGACGGCTGCCAGTAGTGAGCCCATATGCAGCGGGCCCGTGGGGGAGGGGGCGAAGCGACCCCGGTAGATCAGCGCGCTCGCCATCAACCGGGGAGGACCGGGTTTAGCCCAGTTCCTGGCGTTCCTTGATTTCTGCGAGGGTTTTGCAGTCGATGCACAGGGATGCCGTGGGTCGCGCTTCGAGTCGTTTGATGCCGATCTCTACGCCGCAGGCGTCACAAAAGCCGTAATCATCCTGTTCGATTCGCTCGATGGTCGAATCGATTTTCTTGATCAGCTTGCGCTCGCGGTCGCGGGTGCGCAGCTCCAGGCTGAATTCTTCTTCCTGGGTGGCGCGGTCCGCGGGATCCGGAAAGTTCGCCGCCTCGTCTTTCATGTGAGACACGGTGCGATCGACTTCTTCCATCAGCGCTGATTTCCACTTCTTGAGAATATCCTTGAAGTGATCGCGCTGAGCCTCGTTCATGTACTCCTCGCCGCGCTTCGTCTTGTACGGCTCAAAATTACGGAACTCGCTGATTGCCGGGGCCTTTGCGGCTTTTGTCGCGCGGGCGGACTTTCTGGCGGCGCTGGTTTTAGCCGGCGCCTTGCTAGCGGCCTTGGTCGTTGCCTTGGTAGTTGCTTTGGCCGTTGCTTTGGCCGTCGCGTTTTTCTTCGGTGCTGTTTTGGTCGGCATGGCTGTATTCCAACTGTCTTACTCTGTCTGCCCCACGGAAAAAACGGCAGGGCGCATTTCGAAGCGCGCAGAAGCTACCAGAATTGCCTTCCCCGTGCCAGCAAAAAAACACTTCTGATTACTTTGCGCTGGCACCTGTCAATCAAGGTAAATATGCTCGCCAGCAGCCGTAAAGGCGACGGGCTGCAGACGCTCACCGATACAGGGGCCGGCGACGCATTCACCGCTATCGGCCAGAAATTCGGCCCCGTGGCGCTGGCAGCGGATGAGGTCCCCACTCTCGTTGCTCAGTGAGCCCCCCAGGGGGTCGAGGGATTCGCTGGCATGGGGGCAGTTGTTTTCGTAGAGGAATAGTTCACCCCGGCGATTGACGAGTACCAGCGAGCGGCCCTCGAGCGTTACACTGCAGCTGCTGTTTTCCGGGATAGGCAGGAGCGTTGGACCTGCATCAGGGTTGTTCATGGTGGTTCTCTGTAAGTTTGAGTTTGGGTGTATTCATAGTGAAGTAAGCCATCGGCGGAAGCCCTCAGGCAAGGGCCGGTCGGGGATTGGTCAGTGACGCTGTCTTTGCAGGAGCGGGAACTGCTCGGGCTGGATGGTGGACATCTCTGCTGCGTGGGTACGCATTACTTGCGTGAGCCCGTGCACCGGGCGTTTTCAAAACTGGCTCAGGAGGCGCAAAAAGCGGGGTTTCGCCTGGAGATTGCCAGCGCTCACCGTTCTTTTGAGCGGCAGCTTCGGATCTGGAACGGCAAGCTGTGTGGCGAGCGTCCGGTTCTTGACGACCATGACCGTCCGGTAGATCTGGCATCGCTTGATCCACTGTCCCGTATCCACAGTGTGCTGCGTTTCTCAGCGCTGCCCGGTACCAGTCGACATCACTGGGGAACTGATATCGATGTGTTTGATGCCGCCGCGGTGGCGCCGGATTACAAGCTGCAGCTCAGTGCCCGGGAGGTCGAGGCAGGAGGTGTTTTTGCACCTCTGCACGAATGGCTGGACGGACAGATTACCGCGGGGCGAAGCTTTGGCTTTTACCGGCCCTACGATCGGGATCGCGGCGGTGTGGCGCCGGAGCGCTGGCATTTGAGTTACGCGCCGCTGGCGACGGCCTGCGGCCGACAGTTGCGGGCCGGCAGCCTGCGGGAAGCCTGGCACGAGGTGTCGCGCACAGCGACGTTTTTGTCGCTTGCGCAGGTTGATGAGTTGCTTGACGAACTGCTGGAACGTTACGTCGAGCGAGTGGCAGCGCCACCATCGACGGCGCTGGATTACCGGCCGGGGGCGAAGTAGTAACAAGCGGTAGAACCCAAGCGGCCGCCGGCAAAGGGCCAGCGACCGGGGCCTGGCCTTCTCAGCAGGCGTTTATTGCGCTTTGGCCTGTTCGTGCAGGTGGCCGAAGTGATTCCAGTAGTCGGCTTCCGCAGCGGCGATTACTTTCAACGCTTCCTCGCGGCCGTAAACATGGTCCACCTTGATATCGATCTGCTTGCCGGGAATCAGTTTGTAGGTTGAGAAGTAGTGCTGAAGCCGCTCGACTTTAATCTTCGGCAGGTCCGCAATGTCATTCACGTCTCCCCAGATATTATCGCCGTCAAGGATCGCGATGATCTTGTCGTCCGCTTCGCCATCATCAATCATCTGGATGCCGCCCACTACGCGGGCATTCAGGATGATATCGGAGCGATTGATGTGCCGCTCGGAGTAGACGCAGATATCCAGGGGGTCGCCATCCGCCACGTCCACATCCGGGCAGCGCTTGGCGACTTCTTCCGCGCAATAGGTGCGCGGAATAAACCCGTAGAGAGCCGGCGGGCTGGAAGTGGTGCGCTGGGGGCGGTCGACCATCAGGAAGCCCGAGGCCTTGTCGAGCTCGTACTTGACCACGTCCGTGGGCAGCATTTCGATATAGGTTTGTACGACGCCTTCTGCGGCGCCGTCGGCATGGGCGTGCAGTCCGTGCCAGGGATGGCGACGCCAGCGATTAAAGGTTTCATTGCGATACATGTGATGTCCTCCGAATCAGGCACCCGGCCGCACAGCGCACAAACGCTGCGAGTCGGGCAAATCAAAACTACGGGTCAATAAAGCGGGCGCGATTGTAACCGCTGCCCGCGACAAAATCTTGGGGACTTTGGCAGTTTGCGCGCTGGTTCGCGAAATTCCCCGCCGGCGCGGGTTCAGGCGACGCGGAAGCGCTTGCGCAGTTTGCGGGGCACGGACTCGTTCTTGAGACGCACGTACTCGGGCAGACCGGCACGATAGCTCGGGTAAGCTTCACCGAGTATCAGCGGCGCAAGGTACTCCCGGGCGGCTGCGGTAATGGCGAAACCGTCGCGACTGATAAAGTTGCGGGGCATTTTTTTCTCGACGTTTGCGACCTGATCCAGCGGCGCCTCGCCAATGGTCCAGCGATAGCGTTTGCCCTTGCCGCGCACGATACAGGGCATCACCGCATTCTTGCCGGCCAGAGCCATCTCGACCGCCGATTTGCCCACCGCATAGGCCTGATCAAGATCTGTCTGGGACGCGATATGTCGTGCCGAGCGCTGCAGGTAATCGGCGACCGCCCAGTGGTACTTGTAACCGAGTTCATCTTTGATCAGGCCAGCCAGAGTGGGCGCGAGGCCTCCCAGCTGCGCGTGGCCAAAGGCATCCCGGGTGCCCGCATCGCTGAGGAAGCGACCATCGGCGGTCTGGGCACCCTCTGAGGCAACCACTACACAGTAGCCATAACGCTTCACCGATCGCTGGACCCGCGCGAGAAACTTTTTCTGATCAAAGGCGATCTCGGGGAACAGAATGCAGTGCGGGGCATCCCCTTCCTGCTCCGCCGCCAGTCCTGCGGCAGCGGCGATCCAGCCCGCGTGGCGACCCATGACTTCCAGAATAAAGACCTTGGTCGAACTGGCGCACATCGAGGCCACATCGAGTGCGGCTTCCCGGGTAGAAATCGCCACATATTTCGCAACGGATCCAAAGCCCGGACTGTTGTCCGTGTGCGGCAGGTCGTTGTCGATGGTCTTGGGCACATGGATCGCCTGCAAAGGGTAGTCCATGGATTCGCTCAGCTGGGAGACCTTCAGGCAGGTGTCGGCGGAGTCGCCGCCGCCGTTGTAAAAGAAGTAGCGGATGTCGTGGGCGCGAAAGACCTCGATCAGGCGCTCGTATTCGGCGCGGTTGCTTTCCAGCGACTTCAGCTTGTGTCGACAGGAGCCAAATGCCCCGGCGGGTGTTTGCAGCAGTCCGCGAATCGCCGCAGGGCTCTCGCGAGAGGTGTCGATCAGATCCTCCTCGAGGGCGCCGATAATGCCGTTGCGGCCGGCGAAAACCTTGCCGATGACATCGCGGTGCTCACGGGCAGTTTCAATTACTCCACAGGCTGAGGCATTGATGACCGAGGTGACGCCCCCCGACTGTGCATAGAAGGCATTGGCTTTGCGGCTCACGCTGGACATTCCCTACTGCTTGGCTGATATGTGAATCATACGGGATAGCGGCTTTTCTGTGCAGCGATGGGATCTTGCTCATTCGTGGCCCGTGTTAGAATTTCACCCTTTTTGCGAGGACCGTCTGTGCATCAGCGCCTGCATATTCTGGGTATCTGTGGCACGTTCATGGGTGGACTGGCGCTGATTGCCCGGGAACTTGGCTGGGAAGTCAGTGGTTGCGATGCGAATGTCTATCCGCCGATGAGCGATCAGCTTGAGGCGGCGGGTATTGCGCTGCAAGAA
>CAZGGN010000020.1:11321-16958 GCA_964525195.1 uncultured Congregibacter sp. | reverse complement strand
CCCGGAGCAGCTTCCCGACGATGCGCTGATCGTGGTCGGCAATGCGCTGTCCCGGGGCAACCCGGCGGTGGAAGCCGTACTCAACCGGGGGCTGGCCTATCAGTCCGGACCGCAATGGCTGGCAGAGACTGTGCTGGCGGATCGTTGGGTTCTGGCGGTTTCAGGCACCCATGGCAAAACTACAGCCAGCAGCATGCTCGCCTGGTTGCTGGAGGATGCGGGGCTGTCCCCGGGCTTTCTGATTGGCGGGGTGCCCCTCAACTTTGGTGTGTCAGCCCGGCTTGGCGACGGCAATTTTTTTGTCATCGAGGCCGATGAATACGACACGGCGTTCTTCGACAAGCGTGCGAAGTTTGTGCACTACCGACCGCGCACTCTGGTGATCAACAACCTCGAATTTGATCACGCGGATATTTATCCCGATCTCGCTGCGATTCAGCGGCAGTTTCACCATTTGCTGCGCTGTGTGCCCGGCAATGGCCGGGTGATCACGCCGCTGGCGGAGCCCGCAATCGAAGACATGCTCGCCATGGGTTGCTGGACGCCGCGGGAGTTGCTGTCGGTGCGCAGCGCGGACGCCGACTGGAGCGCCGAACTGGACGACAGTGCCGCCAGTCACTGGCGACTCTTCGCTCCGGGCGGTGCCGGGCTACCGAGGGGAGCGCCTCTGGATGTGTCCTGGGGGCAGCGCGGTGCGCACAATGTCGCCAACGCGCTGAGCGCCTGTGCCGCCGCCCGCCATGTGGGGGTCACGCCGGCGCAAGCGGCCGAGGCGCTGGGAAGATTCCGTGGCGTGCGACGGCGTCTGGAACTGCGGGGAGAGGTGGCGCGCATCCGCGTGTATGACGATTTCGCCCATCACCCGACCGCCATTGCCAGCACGCTCCGGGCGCTGCGCGGGGCTGCGGGCCGCAGCCGGGTACTCGCTGTGATCGAACCGCGTTCGAATACCATGCGTATGGGAGAACATCGAGCGGCACTTGCGCCATCGACCGCCGATGCGGATCAGGTGTTCTGGTATCAGCCTCGCGGTCTGGGCTGGTCACTGGATGATGTGCTGGCCCAGAGCAAGGTGCCGGCGCTGATCAGCGACGATATTGAGGAACTGGTTGCGCTCATCGTTGAGCGGGCTTTGCCGGGCGATGACGTTGTGGTCATGAGCAACGGTAGTTTTGGCGGTATTCATGAGCGCTTGTTGTCGGCGCTCGCACAGACTCATCAGGAGTAAATCTATGTTCGCCCTTTACGAGCAGTGGGTGCTGCGACGACCTGTCGTCGTGCTCAGTTTGCTCGCTGCGCTCTTGCTGCTTGCCCTGCTGCAGTTTCCCAAGATTCGCATTGATGCGTCTGCCGACTCCCTACTCCTGCAGGGAGACCCGGCTTTGGAGTACTTCCGGGAGGTGAGCCGCCGCTATAGTAGTGAGGAGTTCATCGTCATTACCTGGCGCCCCAATGCGCCGCTGCTGTCCGATGCTTCCCTGCAGCCGCTTGCCGCCATGACCGATGAACTGCGCGCCCTGAATGGCGTGTCCTCGGTGGTGAGCGTGCTCGATGTACCGCTGTTGCAAAGCCCACCGGTAAGTCTCACGCAGGTGACTTCCGGCGAGCCTCTGCCCTCCCTGCGGGACGATGATGTTGACCGGGAGCTCGCGCTTCGGGAGTTTACCCACAGCCCCTTGTACAGCGATTTGCTGGTGGGGGCCGATGGCGATGTGACGGCGGTGCAGGTCAATTTGCGCCGCATAGAGGCGGATGCAGAGCTTTTGCTGGAACGCCAGGAGTTGCGCGATGCGAAGCACGCGGGTGGGCTGTCTCCCGTTCAGGCCGCGCGGCTTGAGGAGGTTGAGGCTCTGGTGAAGCGTCGCAGCGCGGTGGTTCTCGAGCAGCAGAGTGAACTCGTGGCTGAGGTTCGGAACGTGGTCCGGGGCTATCGGGAACACGCGGGGATTTTCGTCGGCGGCGTGCCGATGATTGCGGCGGATATGGTGAGCTTTATTCGCAGTGACCTGCGGCTTTTCGGCGCGGCGATCATCGCTGTCATGGTGCTGGTACTCGCCGTGATATTCCGACGCTTCAAGTGGGTTGTGATCCCTCTGGCCAGCTGCTCTCTCGGCGTGACCTATACGCTGGGTATTCTCGGTTTTCTGGATTGGCGGATGACGGTGATTTCCTCCAACGTCGTGGCGGTGTTGCTCATCGTGGGTCTGGCGATGGCCATCCACCTTGTCGTGCGCTACCGGGAACTGCATCGCCAGGCGCCGGAGGGGCCGCTCTACGATCGGGTGCGGGAGGCCATGCGCTCCATGATCGTGCCCTGCACCTACACGGCCCTGACGACCATGGTGGCCTTTGTGTCGCTGGTGGTTTCGGGGCTCCAGCCGGTAATTGATTTTGGCTGGATGATGACCCTGGGCATCAGCGTGGCGCTGATGGTGTCATTTACCCTGGTGCCGGCGCTGATGTTGCTCTGGCCCGTGGATGTGAAGCCCCCGGCTCCCGAAGAGGGGGAACCGTTTACCCTGCGTTTTGCGCGGGCGGCGGACAAGCACGGCGGACTGGTGATATGGGGCAGCGTCGGAATTCTTGTGCTGACGGTGGTCGGAATCTCCCGGCTGCAGGTAGAAAACCGCTTCATTGATTATTTCAAGGAGACCACGGAGATCTACCAGGGCATGGAACTCCTGGACGCGCGCCTCGGGGGCACCATTCCGCTGGATATTATTGTGGCCGCTCCGGACAGCTCCGCGCCGCTGCCGGGTCTCGAAAGCAGCGCCAGCGGCCCTTCCGAGCCCGTCGCAGCTGACGATCCTTTCGCCGATGACGTTGCGGCGCCCTTTGCAGCGGCTGGCGAAGAGGATTTTGCGCAGGACGGGTTTGCCGATGATCCTTTCGCCAGCGATGACTTCATGGCGGAGGGGGATGACGGCTTTGGATCCCCGGGCGGATTTGAGAATGCGAGCGTTGACCCGGGTTTCTGGTTCAGCGTTGAGGGGATGCGCCTCATTGATCGTTTGCATGGCGTCGTGGATAGCTATAACGAGACTGGCAAGGTGCAGTCTCTGTCTACGACGTTCGAGTTGTTTCGTCAGCTTCTGGGCGATGACATCGGTGGCGTGGAGCTCGCGCTGGCGCGTAACGCGCTGTCGCCGGAAGTTTCTTCACAGCTGATTGCGCCGTATTTTGACGGGGATCGGGACGAGGCGCGGATCACCATCCGGGTCAAGGAAACCAGCCGCGATTTGCGCCGGGCCGAGTTTCTCCGGGACCTCGAGGCGACGCTCCGGGACGCGGGTGATCTGGAGTCCGAGCAGCTGCACTTTACCGGCATGCTGGTGATGTACAACAACGTGCTGCAGAGTCTCTTTGCCTCTCAGATCCTCACCCTCGGTGCGGTATTCGGGGTCATTCTGCTGATGTTCTGGCTGCTCTTCCGTTCGCTCTCCATCGCACTGATCACCCTGGCTCCGAATCTCCTCGCTGCGGGTTTTGTGTTGGGAGTCATGGGCCTGATCGGGATTCCCCTGGACATCATGACCATTACCATCGCGGCCATTGTGGTGGGTATAGGCGTGGACGACTGTATTCACTATGTGCATCGCTTCAAGCGCGAATTTGCGACGGACGGTGATTACCTGGCGACCATGTACCGCTGTCACCGGAGCATCGGTCGAGCGCTCTACTACACCACGCTGACGCTGGTGATCGGATTCAGCACGCTCACCCTGTCGAACTTCAACCCCAGTCTTTATTTCGGGGTGTTGACCGTGATCGCCATGACTACCGCGGTGCTCGGTGCACTGCTGCTCTTGCCGCTGTTGATAGTTCGCCTTAAGCCCATGGGACCTGAGCGATGACGGAGATTCCGCTATTCCCTCTCTCGGCCGTGCTGCTGCCCTATGGCCGTATGCCCCTGCAGATTTTTGAGCAGCGCTACCTGGAGTTAGTAAAGTCCTCCATGCGTAATGCTGAGCCGTTTGGCATCGTGCGCATCGAGCGCGGCGTTGAGGTGGGAGCTGCGGCGCTCCCGAAGCTCGCGAGCGTGGGCACGCTGGCCAGGATCGTCGACTGGGATCAGCTGGACAACGGGCTGCTGGGAATTACCGTGGAGGGCGGTCAGTGCTTTCGCCCGCTTAACTGCTGGCGTGAGGACAGTGGTCTGGTCCGCGCCGAGGTGGAGCTGCTGCCCATGCCCGAGCCGGCGACGATGATCGACAGCTGGGAACCTATACGCACGGTGCTGGAGGGACTCGAGGCGCATCCCCATGTGCAGCGCATCGGCCTGCCCGTCGATAGGGGCGATGCCTGGCAGGTTGCTTACAGCCTCGTGCAGCTGCTGCCGCTCGAGGAGGAGCTCAAGCTCGAGATGCTGTCACTGAGCAGTATTGAGGAGCTGATGCGTGAGCTCGATCTCTTGCTCAATGCAATGAGTGGCGAAGACTAGTTTTCGTCGGGATCTGAAGCACTGCCCGGTACCCAGCCACCGAGCATTTGCCAGCGATTGACGATGGCGCAGAACAGTTCCGCAGTGCGCTCCGCGTCGTAGGCCGCCGAGTGGGCCTTATCGTTGTCAAAGGCGATGCCCGCCTCGATACAGCTCTTGGCCAGCACGGTCTGCCCGTAAGCCAGCCCCGCCAGGGTGGCGGTGTCAAAATGCGAGAACGGGTGGAAGGGGTTGCGCTTGATTTCGCAGCGTTCCACGGCGGCATTCAAAAAACCCGCATCAAAGTGCGCATTGTGGCCGACCAGAATGGCACGGTTGCACTCCTGGTCACGAATTTCCCGGCGCACGACCTGAAAGAGCTCGCCCAGGGCGTCTTTTTCCGAGTGTGCTTCGCGAAAGGGGTGCCAGGGGTCAATGCCGGTGAAATCCAGCGCCGACTGTTCAATATTGGCGCCTTCGAAGGGGGCAACGTTGAAGTTATGCGTCTCGTGCACGGCAATCCGCCCACGCTCGTCCATGCGCACGATAGTCGCCGCAAGTTCGAGTATTGCATCTGTCGACGACGAGAAGCCGCCGGTTTCCATGTCCACAATAACGGGCAGGAATCCGCGAAAGCGGTCTTTGATAGGCATGGGGGTTAGTCGGCTCCGCCATCGGTGAGCTGCCAGCGCAGCGATTCACCGGCGCGCAGCGGCACCATAGACGCTGCACCCAGCGGCAGGGTTTCCGGGACCTGCCACTCAACCCGGCGCAGGGTCACCGTATCCGCGTTGCGGGGCCGGGCATAAAAGTCGGGCCCGCGCAGTGAAGCAAAGTCTTCAAGCCGGTCGAGCGCACCCATTTCCTCAAAGACTTCCGCGTAGAATTCCAGCGACGCATGCGCGGTGTATACCCCTGCGCAGCCGCAGGCAGATTCCTTTGCGGTCTGGTCATGCGGAGCAGAATCGGTGCCGATAAAAAAGCTTCGGTCATCGCCGGTGGCGGCCTCGCGCAGGGCGTCCTGATGGCCGCGACGCTTGAGGATGGGCAGACAGTAGTAGTGTGGCTTAATGCCGCCGACGAGCATGTCGTTGCGGTTGAGCAGAAGATGGTGCGCGGTAATGGTGGCAGCGACCCGCTCCCCGGCACCGCGCACAAACTCCACCGCGTCGCGAGTGGTGATGTGCTCCAGCACCACCCGAAGTTTCGGGAAGCGC
>CAZGGN010000020.1:6998-11310 GCA_964525195.1 uncultured Congregibacter sp. | reverse complement strand
GATCAAAAATATCGACATGGCTGTCTGTGACCTCGCCATGTATGAGCAGCGGCAGATCCACCTCTTCCATGGTCGCAAGGACCGGATAGAGCGCCTCAAGGGAGTTGACGCCCGCCGTGGAGTTGGTCGTCGCTCCTGCAGGGTACAGCTTTACGGCGGCCAGCCAGTCAATCTGTGCAGCCTCGCGAATATCCTCGGAGCTGGTGGCATCCGTCAGATAGAGGGTCATCAGCGGGTCAAAGCTGCGCGGCGACCCCTGCATTGCGCGCAGGATCCGCTGGCGATACTCCGCGGCCAGCCGCGCGTTGGTGACCGGCGGCACGAGATTGGGCATCACGATGACCCGACCCATGTAGCGGGCCATGTCGCGGCAGGTTTGTAGCAGGGCATCGCCATCGCGAAGGTGGCTGTGCCAGTCGTCGGGGCGAATCAGGGTCAGGGTGTCCAAGGGGCAGGAGGCCGATCAGAAAACGGAAGCAGATGCTACCGCAAAGGCGCCGGCGACAAAACCGCGGTGAGCCCGGCACTGGGCACGGAGTACGCGGCGGCGGTAGACTTACACGCTTTTTATCAAGGGAATTGCTATGGCAGATATCAACAAGGTGGTACTGGCCTATTCGGGTGGCCTGGATACGTCGGTGATCGTGCGCTGGCTGCAGGACAATTACGCCTGCGAAGTGGTCACTTTTACTGCGGACATCGGTCAGGGCGAGGAGGTGGAGCCCGCGCGGGCAAAGGCCCAGGCTCTGGGGGTCAAGGAAATTTACATTGAAGACCTGCGCGAGGAATTTGTCCGCGACTATGTTTACCCCATGTTCCGCGCCAACACCGTGTATGAGGGGGAGTACCTTCTCGGTACGTCGATTGCACGTCCGCTGATCGCCAGGCGTCTGGTGGATATTGCCGCCGAAACCGGCGCCGACGCCATCTCCCACGGCGCGACCGGAAAAGGCAACGATCAGGTGCGCTTTGAACTGGGTGCCTACGCCCTGATGCCAGGCATTCATGTGATCGCGCCCTGGCGCGAGTGGGATCTGACCTCGCGGGAAACGTTGATGGCTTACTGCCGTGAGCGCGATATTCCGGTGGATTTTGCTGCCGCCGGCAAAAAGTCGCCCTATTCTATGGACGCGAACCTGCTGCATATCTCCTATGAGGGCGGTCAGCTTGAGGATCCCTGGGTGGAAGCCGAGGAGTCCATGTGGCGTTGGAGCGTGAGTCCGGAGGCGGCGCCCGACACACCGACTTATATCGAGCTGGAGTTTCGCGGCGGCGACATCGTGGCTATCGATGGCACCGAGATGAGCCCCGCCCAGGTGCTCGCCGAGCTGAACCGCGTTGGTGGAGCCAACGGTATCGGTCGCGATGATATCGTCGAGAACCGCTATGTGGGTATGAAGTCCCGGGGCTGCTACGAGACCCCCGGTGGCACGATTATGCTCCGGGCCCACCGTGCAATGGAGTCCCTCACGCTGGACAGGGAAGTGGCGCATCTGAAGGATGAGCTGATGCCCCGCTATGCGAATCTGATCTACAACGGCTACTGGTGGTCGCCGGAGCGGCTGATGCTGCAGGCAGCGATTGATCAATCCCAGTCCGTGGTGAACGGTACGGTGCGACTCAAGCTGTATAAGGGCAGCGTGTCAGTGGCCGGACGACGCTCTGAGGACAGCCTCTTTGATGAAAGCATCGCCACCTTTGAGGAGGACGCCGGGGCCTATAACCAGGCGGATGCCGAGGGCTTTATCAAATTGAATGCGCTGCGCCTGCGAATTGCCGCGGGCCGGGGACGCAGCCCCCGTTAACAGAGGAACCGGACCCTATGGACGATATCCTTGACGTAGTGATTATCGGGGCCGGCCTGTCCGGCATTGGCGCTGCCTGCCACCTGCGCCG
Source organism: uncultured Congregibacter sp. (assembly GCA_964525195.1). GTDB lineage: Bacteria > Pseudomonadota > Gammaproteobacteria > Pseudomonadales > Halieaceae > Congregibacter. Next base: position 9,414 of record CAZGGN010000020.1, on the reverse strand, counting down.
GGAGTGCCCGGAGCGGACACTTGCGATTCTTGAGGCCCGGGAGCGGAGTGGCGGTACCTGGGACCTGTTTCGCTATCCCGGCATCCGCTCCGACAGCGATATGCACACCCTCGGTTACAGCTTCAAGCCCTGGGAGGAGTCAAAGGCGATTGCTGACGGCCCGTCGATTTTGCGCTACATCCGGGCGACTGCCCGGGAGTACGGCATCGAATCACTGATTCGCTATCAACATCGGGTATCCCGGGCGAACTGGGACAGTGACGCCGGGTGCTGGGAGCTCACCGTCCGGGCGGGCCCAGGCGCTGATGAGCAAACCCTCCGCGCGCGCTTTATCCAGATGTGCCCGGGTTACTACAGCTATGAGCGGGGGCATCAGCCGGATTTTCCCGGCCGCGATTCTTTCCGTGGGGAATTTGTGCATCCGCAGTTCTGGCCCGAGGACCTGGACTATCGCAACAAGCGGGTGCTGGTGATTGGCTCTGGCGCCACCGCGATGACGCTGGTGCCCTCGATGGCGGACGAGGCCAAAGAGGTGATCATGCTCCAGCGCTCGCCCACCTGGGTGGTATCCAGACCCTCACGCGATCGCCTCGCTAACCTGCTCCGCGCTGTACTGCCGAAGAGCTGGGCCTACAATGTCATCCGCTGGAAGAATACCCGGCTGCAGCACTGGTTTTATAAGCAGACGCGCAAAAAGCCCGAGAAGATTCGCAAAATGCTGCTGGATGAGACCTGCAAGCAACTGGCGGGTGCGGGGAGTATCGAGGACTTCACGCCCCGCTACGATCCCTGGGATCAGCGCCTGTGTCTGGTACCCGACAGCGACCTCTTTGCGGCGCTGCGCGCCGGTAAGGCCCGGATCGTGACCGCACAGATTGACACGCTGACGCCCGATGGCGTGCGCCTGAGCGATGGCACGGATATCGCGGCGGACATTATTGTCTCGGCGACCGGCTTGGAAATGGAGTTAATGGGCGGCATTGATCTTCGCGTTGACGGCAGTCCTTTTGACCTTGCCGGGAGCTGGTCCTACCGGGGGATGATGTGCACCGGCCTGCCGAATCTGGTGTCGGTGTTTGGCTACATCAATGCTTCCTGGACTCTGCGTGCGGATCTGGTGTCGCAGTGGTTCTGCGGTCTGTTAAAGCATATGCAGCAGTCGGGGGCCACTGTGGTGACGCCTGCGCTGGAGGAGGGGCTGCCGCCGATGGAGGCCCGGCCCTGGGTTGAAGGGTTTTCTGCGGGGTATATGCAGCGGGTGATGCACCTGTTTCCACGTCAGGGCGACCGGGTTCCCTGGGTGAATTCGCAAAATTATCTCCGCGAGTGCCGCGAGTTTGCCGAGATGGACTTTGATGAACCGGCGTTGCGCTATTCTTCCGTTGCCTCGGACAGTGACAAAGACGCGCCCCGGCGTGTGGCCTAGGGAGGTGTGTGCTGCGCTAGATCCCGGGTCCGGCTGTGTGGCGGCTAATCAATCGGAAAAACCGGATAAGTGTTTCGATAAATATCAATTTATCGATAGCATCTAGGCGCGTATAATGAGTAGCAATCTGCAGTGGTGGCACGTGACTCCGGTCGCTCTCCGCACTGCTGTTTCGTGTTTTATTCACTACCAGAGGAGAATGCTGTGATTACTCAGGTACCAAACGTTGTATTCAAGACCCGCGTTCGTGACGAGTCAGTCGGCGGCGATAACCCCTACCGTTGGGAAGACAAGACCACTGAAGACCTGTTCGCCGGCAAGAAAGTGGTGGTTTTCTCCCTTCCGGGCGCATTCACCCCGACCTGTTCCTCCAACCACCTGCCGCGCTACGACGAGCTCTACGACGAGTTCAAGGCCCAGGGCGTAGACGAAATCATCTGCGTTTCGGTCAACGACGCTTTTGTAATGTTCAAGTGGGGCAAAGAGCAGGGCAACAAGAACATCTTCCTGCTGCCCGACGGCGCCGGTGAGTTCACCCGCAAGATGGGTATGCTCGTCGACAAGTCAAACATCGGCTTTGGTATGCGCTCCTGGCGTTACTCCATGCTCGTCAACGACGGCAAGATCGAGAAGATGTTTGTAGAGCCCGGGTTTTCGGACAACTGCGAGACCGATCCTTTCGAAGTGTCTGATGCTGACACGATGCTGGCTTACCTCAAGGGCGAGGAGCCCGCAGGGGTATCTGAGCCGCGTAAGGCTTTCGTCGGTTAATTTCATTTCCCTGCGGCCATCTGGCCGAACTCTGGCCCGCCTCGTAAACCGAGGCGGGTTTTTTTTGGTTCATCGCGGATTTCAGGGATCTTTTTCTCCCTGGGCATGCTTCGAACATAACTTCGTAGCCGCGGTTGGCGGCCCGTCCCCGCTACCGGCGTCAGGTCATGGCACTGCCGAAACAGCGCGCAGATGTCGCACTGACAAAGGCGAGGCAGG
>CAZGGN010000020.1:1364-6988 GCA_964525195.1 uncultured Congregibacter sp. | reverse complement strand
TTTGAGCGTCCGTCGAGTGCTTCTGATAATGTGAGGGCGTCTCTGGAGATGCGCGAGCAGCTCAAAGGACTGCCGCCTGTCTCGCCGACTTAAAGATCCAGGAAGTGGTAGCCCGGGAATGCCTTCCGGACCCATCATGGGGGTGCCGCGCAGCCTTGCTCCCGCGAATCCGTGACGAAACTTTTTTATGCTCGATTCATGGCATGCTTAGTGTTCACAAGTGACAGGACTCAAACCTATGCCCTGGCCTGATCCGGTGTCTCTGGAAGGTAGCGCTGCGAGTTTGGTGCCACTGGCAATGGAGCACCGCGAAGCATTATCCGAAGCCAGCGCCGATGGTGATATCTGGCGTCTGTGGTACACCAATGTGCCCTCGCCGGAGCTGATGGCCGCAGAGATCGAACGTCGTCTCGCTGAGTTGGCGGCGGGCAGGATGCTGCCTTTTACAGTGCTTGATCCAGAGGGTATTCCGGTCGGCATGACGACTTACATGAACATTGATGCGCTATCGCCGCGGCTTGAAATCGGGTCCACCTGGTACGCGCGGCGAGTGCAGCGAAGCGCCTTGAATACGCAGTGCAAGCTGCTGCTCCTTGAGCATGCTTTTGAGGTGCTGGATTGCATTGCAGTAGAGTTTCGCACCTCGTCCTTTAACCGGGCCAGCCGCCGGGCGATTGAACGTATAGGTGCCAGGCTCGATGGTGTGCTGCGCTGTCACAGCTATCACCGCAATGGGGTGCTGCGGGACACCTATGTGTATTCCATTCTCGCCAGCGAATGGCCGGGGGTGAAAGCGAATCTCAGCTTCATTCTTGAGAACACGCCGCCAAGCCGATGAAGGATTTCTTTGCCCGGGGGCAGGCGGAGCAAATCAGTCTTCCAGGCGCGGATCTGCTGTTCTTTGCTGCCACTGATTTGGGCACGGCCCATGACGCCTTGTTCGAACAGCTCAGCGAGGTGATCGCCTGGCGCGAGGAGTCTATTCAGCTGTTTGGCAAGCGCTACCTCCAGCCTCGTTTACTGGCCTGGTATGGCGATAGTGAGGCGTCCTACCGGTACTCGGGGATACGTCACGAGCCGCTGCCGTGGATTCCGGTGTTGGACGAGCTTCGCCAACGCGTGGAAGCTCTCAGTGGTGCGCGCTTCAACAGCGTGCTCGCCAACCTCTATCGCAACGAGCGAGACAGCATGGGGCTGCATGCAGACGATGAGCCGGAGCTCGGACGGCGACCAACGATAGCTTCTCTGAGTCTCGGTGAAGAGCGGGTATTCAGGCTGAAGCACCGCAGTCGCAAGGACCTTGCCCCGCTGCGGCTGACGCTGCCTTCCGGGAGTCTGCTACTGATGCGAGGCGAAACCCAGCAGCACTGGAAGCACGAAATCCCCAAGCAAACCCGACCCTGTGGGCCGCGGATCAACCTGACCTTTCGGCTGGTACAGACCCTGTGAGCAGTTTTTGCGTGCCGCCGTCATCTGCCGGTAAGCTCCGCGCGTTATACTCCGGCACATGAGTATTCCAGCACAGCTTGATGGTGAAACCACGGGGGGCGGCGAGCGTCCGCCGCGGATTGAGCGCACGTCGGTTCGACCGCTGCAAACCCTCGACCTTTTGTCCCAGCGCGAAATGGCGAGTCTGGCCAACGCCGATGCGTCGATACATGAGTTGTTTCGGCGTTGCGCGCTGGCAATTCTGAATACCGATGGCTACATCGATGATGCCCGGGAGGTCTACGAGTCTTATACGGACTTTGATGTGCAGGTTATTCCCGAGCCGCGGGGGCTCAAGCTGGAGCTGTTCAATGCGCCGGGCGAGGCCTTCGTCGACGGGCGCATGATTGAGGGGATTCGCAATCACCTGTTCTCGGCCCTGCGCGATATTGTTTACACGGAACATAAGCTGACTGCCCAGCGCAACTTTGATCTGGATAGCTCAGCAGGTATCACCGATGCGGTGTTTCGTATCCTTCGAAATGCCAACGTGGTGCGCAGTAATGTGCAGCCGCGTCTGGTGGTGTGCTGGGGCGGGCACTCGATTCCCCGCATTGAATACGATTATTCCAAGAGCGTTGGCTATTCTCTCGGCCTGCGCGGCTATGACATCTGCACCGGTTGCGGCGCCGGAGCGATGAAAGGCCCGATGAAGGGCGCGGCCATTGCTCACGCTAAACAGTTAAACAAGGACACACGCTATCTGGGCGTATCAGAGCCCGGGATTATCGCGGCCGAATCCCCCAACGCGATTGTCAGTGAGTTGGTCATTCTTCCGGATATTGAGAAGCGTCTGGAAGCTTTTGTCCGCATCGCCCACGGCATTCTGGTGTTTCCCGGTGGGGTAGGGACCGCTGAAGAAATCATGTTCCTGCTGGGGATCAAGATGCACCCGGCGAATGCCGGCGTCGAACTGCCGCTGATTTTTACCGGTCCGAAGGAAAGCGCCGCTTACTTCGAGCAGATAGATCGATTCTTGCGCGACTGTCTGGGTGATGAGGTGACAGAGCATTACCAGATAATTAATGGCGATCCGACTGCCGTGGCCCGGGCCATGAAAAAGTCGATCAAGTCCGTACGCCGTCAGCGCATCGAGCACAGCGAGTCCTTCAGCTACTGCTGGACTCTGCACATACCCGAGGAACTCCAGCAGCCTTTTCTTCCCACGCACGAAAACATGGCCGCTCTGGCGCTGCACCGGGATCAGCCCAAGCACCAGCTGGTGGCCGAGTTGCGCCGCGCTTTCTCAGGGATCGTGGCCGGAAACGTCAAAGAGTTTGGCGTGAAAGCCGTTGAGGCCAACGGGCCGTATCAACTGCGGGGTGAGCGTCAGCTGATCGCTGGACTCGCCGGTTTGTTGGAGGGGTTCGTCCGCGATGGTCGTATGAAGATCGATCCGGCGACCTACCGCCCCTGTTTTGAGGTTGCGGCAACCGAATAGCGCCGCCGCTACCCAGGATCGTCACATTTTTTCCCGATACAAGGATTTACGATGAAGTATTTGCTCAGTCCCGCAATGTTCCTGTTCGCGTTACTCGCAGTGGTTCCGGCGCAGGCCGAGCTGCCCTTCAGCGTTACGCCGGTTGCCGACTTTGATGAGCCCTGGTCTGTGGCGGTGCTGCCCGATGGGCGTCTGCTCGTCACCGAAGTAAAAGGCAACCTCTTTATCGTCGAGGCAGACGGTAGCAAGTCGCGGCCCGTGGGTGGAATGCCGGACGTGCGTTACGGCGGTCAGGGCGGCATGGGTGATGTGGTCGTGCACCCGGATTTTGAAGACAACCATATGGTGTACCTGAGCTATGCCGAGGCTGGTGTGGGTAACACCCAGGGCGCCGTTGTCGCGCGCGGCGTGCTCGATGAGTCTGGACGGCGTCCGGTAGTGCGCGATCTGGAAGTCATCTGGCGACAGTATCCCAAGCTGGTGGGCTACGGTCACTACGGCCATCGTATGCTGTTTGACGACGACGGCTACCTCTGGATCAGTTCCAGCGACCGCCAGAAGTTTACGACGGCACAGGACATGCAATCCAATGCGGGCAAGCTGCTGCGGCTCCACGCCGACGGTTCGATACCCGAGGACAACCCTTTTGTTCATTACTACTCACAGAATCCGCTGGTCGATGATGAGGGCGTTTATCCGGAAATCTGGTCACTTGGGCACCGCAACCTGCTGGGTCTGTCTCTGGACCTGGACGGCCGGCTCTGGGAAATCGAGATGGGTCCGAAAGGCGGCGATGAACTCAATCTGATTGAGCGTGGCGCGAACTATGGCTATCCGGTGGTCTCCAATGGTGATCACTATGACGGTCGTGAAATGCCGGATCACGATACGCATCCGGAATTCAAGGCACCGGCACTGTGGTGGACTCCTGTCATTTCTCCGGCAGATATGCTGATTTACCGTGGGAAGACCTTTGCGGACTGGCGCGGGGACGCGATTATTGCCGGTTTGTCGTCCCGGGCGATCGTCCGCGTAGAGCTGGGCGACGATGGCTCTGCGGCGGAGGTTGAGCGCTACGATATGGGTGCGCGGATTCGCAGCGTCGAGGAAGCGGCCGATGGCAGTATCTGGGTGCTTGAGGATGAGTACGGGGATAGTCAGGGTCGTCTTCTGCACCTGACAAAGTAGCCGGTGAGGGAGGGGAGATCTTATGCCTGTTGAAGTACAAGTGCTGGCTTATGCCGCGCTCCTGCAGTTTGTGCAGTTTGTCCTGATGGCGGTTCCGGTGAATCTGCAGTTGGGTACGCAGTACACCGCCGGGCCACGTGATGAACATAAAGAAGCCAGCGGAGTGCCGGGGCGTCTCAAGCGCGCGCTGGATAACCACTTCGAGGGACTGATCCTGTTCACGATAGCGGTGGTTGTCGTGGTGCTTGGTGACGCAAGCAGCAGTCTGACCGTCAACTGCGCCTGGGTGTATCTGATTGCCCGCATTCTTTATGTTCCCGCCTATGCGTCGGGCATCTTTCTTTTGCGCTCGCTGATTTTTACGGTGGGCTTTGTCGCAACGCTGCTAATGCTCTTGGCGGCTGTGCTGTGATGACTGCTGCGCGCCCCGGGTTTTTGCAGTACCTCTCCCGGATAAGCTCTTTCATCCTGGTGCTGGCCGCCGTCCTTGGGGCGAGCGCAGCGTCGGCGGATCAGAACGCGCGGCGCTCGGGTTTTGTGCAGGTGGCGGGCGGACCGCTCTGGTATGAAATCGCCGGTGATGCGAACGGTGTTCCGTTGCTTACCTTGCACGGAGGCCCCGGCGGCACCTCCTGTGGTCTGCAACTGCTATATCCGCTCAGTGATGAGCGCCCGGTGATTCGTTACGACCAGCTGGGCAGCGGACGTTCGGGACGGCCTAAGGATTCGTCCCTTTGGAATCGCGATCGTTTTGTCGAGGCGTTACATACGCTGCGCCAGGAGCTGGGCCTTGAGCGCATGCACCTGCAGGGTCACAGCTGGGGCGGCGCGCTGGCGGCTTACTATGTGCTCGAAAAAGGCACCGAGGGGATTGTGTCGCTCACCCTGTCATCGCCGCTGATCAGCACGCCGCTGTGGATTCGGGATGCAAACGCGCTGCGTGCGACGCTCGATCCGGAGGTTCAGGCGGTACTCGACAAGCATGAGGCAGATGGGAGCGTAGAGCACCCGGATTACATCGCCGCGACAGAGGTTTTTTACTCGCAGTTTCTGTCCCGGGGTGAGCCTGAAGAGGAGGCATCCTGTCCGGATGCACCGCGCAATTCTGTGATTTACAACCAGATGTGGGGCCCGACGGAGTTTTACGCTACGGGTAGTCTGCAGGACTTTGATCTCACCGCACGACTGGGTGAGATCGATGTGCCCACCCTGTTCGTTACCGGCGAGTTTGATGAGGCCCGGCCTGAGACGGTGAAGGCTTTTGCGGATGCTGTCCCAGGAGCGCGCTTTGAGGTGATTCCGGGTGTGGGTCACGCGTCTATCAGTCGGGAGCCGGTGATGTATCGACAGCTCCTGCGAGGATTTATGCACGACGCGGAGGCGGTGGCGCGCTGAGGCGGCCTGTTTCCCGGCGAGCTTTTCCACGCTGACGACTAATAAGGCGCTTTTGCGGCAGCGGCCGGATGTTCCTGATTACAGTTAATGGCTGTTAAGGTCCCAGATGAGT
>CAZGGN010000020.1:0-1354 GCA_964525195.1 uncultured Congregibacter sp. | reverse complement strand
GGCAACATTAGCTGGACCTTTGACAGTGACCCGGACAGTGCAACGGCCTGTAACTGCACAGTGTGCCGGCGATACGGTGTTCTCTGGGCCTACGATTATGAGGGTGAGGGCATCCACACATCCGGGGAGACCGCGGTTTACGTCTGGGGTGACAGGCACATTGGCTTTCACTTCTGTCCCGGCTGTGGCTGTGTCTGTTACTGGCGCGGCATCGAGGCCGCGAGCGATGGTCGACGTAGGATAGCCGTGAATCTGCGGCTGGCCGAGCCGGAGTCCGTTGCCGCCATCCCGATCCGCCATTTCGAGGGGCTGGTATCTTTTGCAGAGCTGCCGCAGGACGGCAGATGCGTCCGTGACTACTGGTTTTAGCGGCTATCCTGGTGTTTGAAACCCGTCGCACCCGGGTGCGCAAATGGCGGGAGTCTGATTTGAATGCGATGCTTGCTGTCTACGGTGACCGGGAAGCTATGCAGTGGGTGGGCGACGGTGAGCCAATTTTAACCGCTGAATTGCAACCACAGCGCCTGAGAACCTGGCATCGCATAGAGTTTTACTCAAGGCGGGTATGCGCCCGGGCGCTTTGCGCGCGGAAAATGACGATAGCCAGACGCAACTGTTGTTCTGGCGGCCGTGAGGATGGCATCCGATAACACTACCCGATCGCTTATGAATATTCTGGAACACAATAGAGAAGCCTGGAATCGTGAATCGACACTCGGTGGCGAGTGGTCAGTTCCCGTCAGTGAGGAGACGATCGCTCGTGCTCGCTCCGGCGACTGGGAGGTTATTTTGACGCCCAGAAAGTCAGTGCCGAGCGACTGGTTCGGCGATCTGCGGGGCAGGCGCGTCCTCTGCCTTGCCTCCGGTGGTGGTCAGCAGGCACCGGTGCTTGCTGCGGCGGGGGCGCAGGTGGTGAGCTTTGATCTCTCGGATGTGCAACTCGAGAAAGATCGGGAGCTTGCAGAGCGGCACGGGCTGAACCTTCGCTGCGTTCGCGGCGACATGGCGAACCTGTCTGAATTCACTGCGGAGAGTTTTGACCTCATTTTTCATCCGGTGTCCAATATTTTTGTACCCGACGTTCGGGTCGTGTGGAAAGAGTGCTTCCGCGTTCTACGGCCTGCCGGGAACTTGCTCAGTGGATTCATGAACCCCGGGTTTTTTCTCTTCGACCACGATCAGTCCTGTAGATCCGGAAAGATCGAGGTGAAGTATCCGTTGCCCTACGCTGAGCCTGAAAGTCTCGATACAGCCGGACTTGATGAGTTAAACAAAAGTGGGCGCCCCCTGGAGTTCAGCCACAGTCTGGAAGCGCAAATCGGCGGTCAGCTCGCCTGCGGTTTTGTCATCACCG
>CAZGGN010000019.1:7851-28300 GCA_964525195.1 uncultured Congregibacter sp. | reverse complement strand
TCAAACCACCGGCCTCGCGATAGGAACAGCCATGATCCGCCAGTCCCGGCAACGCCTCGACCAGGGCGTCGACGAACTCCCGGCCCAGACGCCCGGTCGGCCACTCCTCAAGGACGCCCAGGTCGACCCTGTGCCGGATCACCGGAAACAGCGCATAGACATTAGGACCGCGGTACACGCTCGTATCGAGGAATTCCATTGACAGGCTCCAGACCTTTTCGGAAACCGCTACTCTACCCGCTGCGGATAGCGCGTGAAAGCATTGAGCGTTCGCCATATTCCCGCGCTTTAGGGATAATGCGACACCCATGATCGACAGATGACCTTCAAGCCTCCGGCCCAGACAGTGACCTTAGCGCATTCGCACAACGTTTCACCGACGCCAAGGGCGCCGAAAGGCTCCCTGGCGCTTATCGGTGGCCGCTTCGAAGCCGACAACAGCGCGCTCTATACGGCTTTGCGGGAGCGCTCGAATGGCCGTATTGCGATCTGCTCGATGGCCTCGGGTTATCCGCAGGAAGTCGGCCTGGAGACCGTTGAGGAATTTCGGGCCCAGGGTTTTTACGCCGAGCTCGTCCCCATCTATTTTGAAAATCGCATTGAGTCAGCCTTTGACGAGGCATTGATCGAACGCCTGCGCGCCTTCGGGAGCGTGTTCTTCACCGGCGGAGACCAGTCCCGAATCGTCGGCACGCTGATTCAGAATGGCTCTCAAACCCCCGCCCTCCTGGCGATACGCCAGCTTTACGCCGAAGGGGGATTAATCGCAGGCAGCTCCGCCGGCGCAGCCATTATGTCCGGCCCGATGATCCTGGGCGGTACCTCTCTCAACGCCGTCAGTCGCGGCCTCGATGATCGCGCGGGTGCTGCCGAGGACTTTGATGCCTTCCGCCTGGGCCGGGGACTGGGCTTTTTTACCTGGGGCATGGTGGACCAGCACTTTCTCCAGCGCGGCCGTATCGGGCGCCTGATACGGGCAGCGGAACTCTCGGGCGAAGCGCTGGCCTTTGGTATCGACGAGAACAGTGCCCTGATCGTGCAGGGCGATCGCGGCGACATCGTGGGCGAGACCGGGATTCTGTTCATCGATCTGCGGAAAGCGCGCTTCAATGACGGTGAATTTGCCGTGCGCGGCGCGCGGATCTCCTATCTGGATGATGGCGACGCGATCGACCTAGCCCGGGGAAAACCGCTGCCGGCCGCAGACAAACGGCGAACGCGGGTGGGCCGCAGCTCCTATCGGGCACCGGCGCCCGTGCGCCGCAATGCCTTCGCCAGTTATGGGGTTTACGATCTCATGCTGCGCCTGGTCGAAAGCGACCCGGCCTTTTATCACCGCGATCGAAGCAGTGCTTTCGATCCGCTGCTGGGAAATCAAATCACCCTGCACATCGAGCGACGTCCGCGCCGCTCCCGGGCCCTGCGCGCGGTGCGCGACGGCGACATTCGCTACACGGCACTCAATTTCAATCTGGATATCCATCGCGTCTCCCTCGACGCCTGCCCCCTCAATGACAGTACCCAGGTGCTGCGGCCGGACCCGGCTCCGGAGGCACGGCTGGTCCTGCTGGGCAGCACGCCGATAGATTGGCCCTACCCCGCACGGATGCGACTGCTAAGTGAGTTGAAAGAACCCGTGGGCGTGCTGGCAACCGCCTCCGGTGAACCCAAGGCGATGGCCGAGCGCTACCTGGCCTGGCTGGCGAGCGAAAATATTCAGGCCGAACTACTGCCGATAGCGCTGCACAACATTGAACGTGCCAGCCGCGACCGGGCTCTGCTGCGCAGGATTGGCCGCATGGGCAGCCTGTTGCTCAGTGGCGGAGACCAGCGACGACTGACCGAGGCCCTGCTGCACTGCGCCGAGGCGACCCCGGTACTGCACAGTATTGTTACTGCCTATGAGCGCGGCGTACCGCTGATTGCGGTGGCCGCCTCGGCGACGGCCCTGGGAGAGCGGATGATCGCCGATGGCGACAGTATTGGCGCTCTGCGCTATGGCAGTTCGGAAGACGCCAGTTTCTCCGGCGTGGTGGTCGAGCGGGGCATTGGCCTCACACGCCTGGGCCTGATCGATCAGAACTTCGTCCGCAGACATCGTCTCGGACGCCTGCTCATGGCCTGCGCGGCGCAGCAACAGCGCTTTGGTTTTGGCCTCTGTGAAGGCGCGGGCATGATTGTGCATGGCAACGAGCGTGAGATTGAGGTCATCGGCAGCGGCGGCGTGATCGTTGTGGAACTTGAACTGGACCGCGTCCGGCTGGCCCCGCAGGTTCCGGACCCCTCAGGCATACGACTGTATATTCTCGAGCCGGGAAAACGCCTTCGCATCGATGATCTCGCGGCCGCCAGCGCCGAGCGCTCCGCTTCAGCCGCCGCACTACTGACCGCGGCTCTGGAAGATATGGCCAGTGATTATCGTCTGGCACTGGGCAACGCCGAATCACTCTTTGACGAGCCGCACTGGCGACAGACGCTGAGCGGCCCCCCGCCCCTGCATTAGGAGAACAGATTCATGTCAGACAGCTTTCAGGCCCTCGTCGCACGCAAGGATGGCGAACAGCGCTGCGCCTATGAACGCTTGAGCTTGAATGATCTTGACGATGGAGATGTCACGGTCGCGATTGAGTACTCGACGCTGAACTACAAGGATGGCCTCGCCATGACCGGCGCGGCGCCCATCGTGCAACGTCATCCGCTCATTCTGGGTATCGACTATGCGGGTACCGTGATTGAATCCGGACACTCGGGGTTCAGCAGCGGTGACCGGGTGGTACTCAATGGCTACGGAGCATCGGAGTATCTCCATGGCGGCTACGCCGAGCGCGCCCGGGTGAGCGGCGATTTGCTGGTCAAGCTGCCCGACGCCATCAGCACACGTCAGGCCATGGCCATCGGCACCGCCGGTTATACCGCGATGCTCAGCGTGATGGGTCTGCAAAGCAACGGTCCCAGGCCCGGCGACGGCGAGATCCTGGTCACCGGTGCTGCCGGCGGCGTTGGCTCGGTGGCAATCAGCCTGCTGGCGGGGCTCGGCTATGAAGTCGCTGCCTCCACGGGCCGCAGCGAAGAGGCCGACTTCCTCAAGTCACTCGGCGCCCGCGCTGTTCTTGATCGCGCATCACTCGCTGAACGCGGCAAACCCCTGCAAAAGGAGCGCTGGTCCGGCGTCATCGACTGTGTCGGCAGCCAGACCCTCGCCAACGCGATCGCCCAGACACGCTACGACGGCGTTGTGACCGCCTGCGGTCTCGCCCAGGGGGCCGACCTCCCCGCTACCGTGATGCCATTTATCCTGCGCAATGTGCGTCTCCAGGGCGTGGATTCGGTGCAGGCCCCGATGGAGCGCAGGCTCACGGCCTGGGCGCGGCTCGCCAGGGAACTGGATATGTCGAAGCTCGAAGCCTTGTCCTTCGACCTACCCTTCAGCGACCTGCTGCAACGCGGCCCGGACATTCTCGCCGGAAAAGTGCGCGGTCGCGCCGTTGTCGACATGGCACACTGATCGTCTGGGCTCAAGCCACCCGGCCGGGAATCAATGCAATGACTAAGCAGAGCGACGCGGGTACTGCCACCGTGACTCCACCGGCGGCCGGTTCCGCGGCGTCGCTGCAGCGATTTTTACTGCCTTCGCTCATCGGCGCCTTGTTCTTCCTGCTGCCGATTCACTACAACGGAGCGTGGACCATTCTGCTGGGCGTCGCGGCGGACACGCTGCGGGACCTGGTGGGCGAGAGCATGCCCGTACTGCTTCTCATCATTCTGAGTTCGTCGGCGATACTGAGCCTTGCCGGGGCTCTGCGTCCGTCACTGCAAAGCCGCTACCGCAAAAGCACCATTACCCGGGCGTTTCTGGTTCCTCCGTTCTGGCTGATTCTGCGCCTGCTGGGTACCGTCTGCGCCTGGATGATTGTCTTCGAAGTCGGTCCCGAATTTATCTGGCACGAAAACACCGGAGCCGTGGCGCTGTTCTCTCTGGGCGGCACCATTGTCACCATATTCGTCTGCGCTGCATTTTTACTGCCGCTGCTGACGGACTTCGGGCTGATGGAATTTATCGGCACCCTGCTGCAGCCGGTGTTTCGTCGCCTGTTCACACTGCCCGGGCGCGCCGCCGTCGATGCGATGGCGAGCTGGCTGTCTGCCGCCGCGGTCGGGGTTCTGATCACCATCAGTCAATACGAACAGGGCTACTATTCCCGCCGCGAAGCCGTCGTCATCGCCACCAACTTTTCGGTCACCAGCCTGCCCTTCTGCTTGTTCGTCATCGAATTCATCGGCCTGCGCGAGCACTTCTTTTCGGTCTACGCCACGATTGTGGCAATCGGGCTGTGCTGTGCCGTGCTGCTGCCGAGACTACCCCCGCTGCGGGGGCTGCAGGCCCTGGCAGAGGATGCCCCGACTCCGCAGGGACCGGTAGCTCGCTCTCCCGGCCAGGGGCTATTCGGGACCGCGCTCCTGGCTGCACGTCGGCGCGCGGCGGGCAGCCCCGGCCCGCGCGATTATCTCGCGTCCTCAATACAGCACGTACTGGACATCTGGATGGGCTTGCTGCCGCTGGTCGTGCTGATTGGCACCCTCGGCCTGGCCATCGCGGAGTTCACGCCGATCATGCAAACTCTGGCGATGCCGCTGGCGCCCCTGCTCGCCTGGATGGGCCTGCCGGAGGCTGCTGCCGCAGCCCCGACCTTCATAGTGGGATTTCTCGACATGTTTTTGCCTGCAGCGATCGGGCAAAGTATCGAGAGTGAACTGACCCGCTTTGTCATCGCCTCAGTATCGCTGACGCAATTGATTTATCTCTCGGAAGTCGGATCCTTGCTACTGAGGAGTTCCCTGAAGCTGGGCCTGTCGACCTTGCTGGGCATTTTTGTTTTGCGTACCGTAATTGCACTACCCATCGGCGTTCTCGCCGCGAGGCTGGTACTGGGCTAATGCCTTCCACTTCCAACAACGAAACTGCGCACGTGACGAGGTAGTCCCATCAAGACCCACCATCACATTGTCGCCGCATCGGCAGAGATACCGAACACACGCCAGCGCCTCTTTGCGCGCTATCTGATAGCACTGCTGGTAGATCTGACGGTGCTCAATCTGTTCGCCGAGTACTGGTCCCGGGTGTTTATCGACAGCTTCAGCACCTCGCTGATTGCGGCGATTCTTCTGCAGTTACTGCTGCAAGGGACCCTGGCTTTGGAGCATGCAGTAGCGGGTTGGTTTACGAACCGCTCTGGAGCAATGTGGACTGGCCTGCGGTTTTTCAGTGCCTGGCTGATTCTGTTTGGATCGAAGTTTGTCATGCTCGGGGCTATTGATTGGGTCCTCGGCGACAGCATTCATTTCCTTGGTCGCATGCATGGCGTGCTGGCGTTTATTGTCGTCGTGCTCGCGATGCTTGCCGCTGAGGAACTGCTCAGCCGGATCCATCGCCGCCTGACGTAACACCACAACCTCCATCACGACAAACGGGCCTGCGCGGAACCTCACCCGCTGCCATAACAGCCAGCCGCTGACGATCACGGCGTAGCTCGCACCTTAAGTCGGCGAGACAGGCGACAGCCCTTTGAGCTGCTCGCGCATCTCCAAAGACGCCCTCACATTATTGAAAGCACTCGAGTGAAGCGGGGACGGGGCGCCCGGCATAACTACGGAGGCACGCGACGAAATGCGATCCCTGAAAATCTGCGATGTACCTGAAAAAAGGCCGCCCTGCATGCACAGGGCGGCCTTTTTGCGCGTCAAAGCTGCGCATCAAACCCGCTTACATGCCGCCAAAACTCATGTTCAGACCCAGGTAGAAGAACTGACCCCGGGGGCTGGCAGGATAGCCGAAGTTCGTGATGAACGGCTGCTCATCGGTCAGGTTGCGAACACCCCCGTAGACAGACATGGTTTCCTTAAAGGCGTAGGTGAACGCCAGATCATGCTGCCAGAACTCGTCCTGAACCACAGAATCACCGTAGAGCGTTTCCGCGTTATCGATCTCGACGAAAGCCAGTAGCTGCTCATCCTGATACTGGGTCTGCCACTGCACCGTGAGGTCTTTCCAGTACCAGTTCAGGAAGATGTTGCCGGCCAGTTCCGGGCGGTTAATCTCTCCAAGCTCCACGTCGACAACCGATGAATCGAGCGGATCCGAGAAACGATTCAGGTCGTTTACGTAGGTACCGGCAACCGTTGCCTTGAAGCCGTGCTCACCGATCTGAAAATCATAGCTTGCGGAAAAGTCGATACCATCCGACTCAAGAGACGCAAAGTTGATCGGCGATTGCTGCAGGAAGTTAAAGCCGCCGAACTGCGCCGAGGTTGAGGTCGCGTTTCGGCCAAACTGACTGCAGAACGCATCGTTGAGCGTCGCGCCGCGATAGCAGGCGTCCACGATGTCCTGCGCAGACACCGCCTCGATGGCATCCTGAATCTCGATAGACCAGTAATCGACGCTCACCGTCAGGCCGTCGAGGAAACGCGGCTGAATCACAACACCCAGGGTGTAGCTTTCGGCCGTTTCTTCCTGCAGGTTCTGGTTACCCCCGGTGATGCCCGGAAAGGCCGCCGACAGCGGATCAGCGAATGCATAGTTCCCGTCGGAATCAAAGGGATCAAGTCCGATCGCAGCGAAGTCCGCTACGCAGTTCGCCTGAATCTGCGCACCCAGGGTCGGATCTGCACCACTGATCGCCGTAATTTGAGCGGCATCACAGGGATCTGCGGGACGGAAGGTAGTACCGGTTGTCGGCGCAAACAACTCGTTGATGTTTGGCGCACGAACCGCCTCAGACAGGGTCCCGCGGAAGCGAATGTCCTGTATGGGAGTCCAGGACAAACCGGTCTTCCAGGTAACCGCCTCGCCAATCGTGCTGTAGTCCGAGTAACGAATCGCAGCATCAGCCACCAGGGACTCGGCAAAGGGCACACCCTCGAGCAGCGGCACGCTGAATTCGATGAAGGCGTCCGCTGCATCGTACTGTCCCACTTCGTCGCGATTCGCCAGGCTCGGCTGGAACAGAAGACTGGCGTTACCACTCACGTCGCCGATATTCGTCCCCGCCGGGAACGGCGAACCGGCTGGAAGATCACCCGCCACTCAAGACCCGCGGCAAAGGAGATTGCACCGGCCGGCAGCGTGAACCAATCCTCTGAATCCCCAGCCACATAGCCCGAGAAAACGGTCTGCTCGATCGTGGTCTTCTGGCTCGTGGAACGCGTTACCCAGTCCACCGCGTCTTGCGTAATGCCGGTCTGCCCCGCCCAGATATTGAGCGGTACACAGCTGCCGTCACCCGGAGTAAAGGAGAAATAGCCCGGATCGATAACAGGAATGTCAAAGGGCGTCGTTGTGAGAGGAGCGCCCGTGTCAACGCTGGATCGACAGGTTGCCTGCCCGGTCGCCGGATCAGTCACTGCATCGATAGCAGCGAGGAAACGGTCGAAGATGACTTCATTTGACCGATCAATGGTCTGTTCGAAGCGACCGTAGTTAGCAGAAACCTCGTAGGTCCAGCCATTGGCAAAGGAGCCCTCGAGTCCACCCACGACGCGGAAGGTTTCCCGTTCGGTCGTGCGTTCACCCGGCCCCAAACCAATGGGGTCAACGGTGATCGCAACGCCACCAAGTTCCTGTGCAAGGGGCTGTATAAAAGCCGGAAGGAATGGGTTATCCGCAGCGCCGAACAACAGATCCCAGTAGGAGGTGGGCTGCTCGATATTCTTGTTTTCCTGCCACGCGTACTTCACTTCGCCAAACGCGCTCATGCGCTCGTTGATGTCGAAATGCCCGATAAGATTCACATTAACCTTGTCTTCCGGCGTAATGATGTACGACTGAGGTTGCTGAATCGTGTTGAAAGAGTCGCCGCCAAATCCCTGAAAGTTACCGGCCACGCGTCCGTCACGAACCGGTCGGTAGCTACCATCGGGATTAACATTCCAGCAGCCACCGACAGCGCCGAAGGACGCCGCACCAAACACGGAGTTATAACCGGTAAAGGAGTCCAGACAGTCACCTCGACCATTGCCATCAAGGTCGATGCCCACTTCCGGGTCGAAGCCATCAAAGCTGTAGGGGTTACCCGGTACGATGTAGCCGTAGCCCGAGGTGAAGGGGAATGTGCGCCCCAGTTCAACCGCACGCTGCGGTGCGGAAGCGGCACGATTAAAGAGTGCCAGTTCAGCATCTGTCAGGGACGGAGCGGAACCGAATGTCTCCTGATAGTCAGCGATAAAGTCTGCCTGATTGGGAATCGGCAAACCAAACTCCGTCAGACCGGTATTGGCGTAATTGAAGTACTCCGCGAAGTTCGGGGTTGATCCACCGATATCTCCCTGCTGAAAACGCAGGTCCGGGTTTACCCAGTCACGACCGGAGCCGATCAGCACACCATCCGCGCCCCGCTCCTTTGCCTGCAGACCCTCATCCGTACGATAGTCAACGGCCAGTGCAACGTTACCCCGCCCGTTGCTGAAGTTGTTACCCCACACGGCGGAAATTGTTGATTGATTGGCATCGCCTTCTCCGGAGATTCCGGTCATGAAGTCGATGTCAAAGCCCTCGAAATCATCTTTCAGGACGAAGTTCACAACGCCTGTGACCGCGTCCGCACCGTAGACCGCCGACGCGCCGCCGGTCAGGACCTCAACACGCTCAATCAACTTCATGGGAATGGAGCCCACATCAACCGATTGCGTGCCGGCAGAGCCCGCCACATGACGCCGGCCATCGACCAGCACCAGTGTTCTGGCGGCACCCAGGCCGCGCAGATTCAAAATATTCGTGCCATCGGCGTCATCATTATTGCCGTCGATAGAGTTTTCGGATGTGGAAGATGAAAACAGCGACGGCACGTCATTGACGACGTCCGAGATAGAAAACTCACCGGAGATGGCGATGTCCTCGCCGCTGATGCTGGAAACCGGCTGCGATGAAATCGCATTCGGATCGCCCTTGATGCGCGATCCGGTAACAATCACTTCTTCCAACTGAACGTCGCCATCGGCGCTCTGCGCATAAACTGCCTGTGATCCGACTGCAGCAAGTGACGCCACTGCCACGGCGACGCTGCGACTCAAAACGGATCTTCTCTTCTGGCAATAATTCCTCATTTAAAAACCCCTCCCTAGGGCAATAGAACTTGGCCCCCCATTTACATGGGTTCAGCCAAAGCGTGAGGTTTTACTGCGAGAGCTATACCGCGCAGGTAAACCTACCTGCTCGAGCATGCAAAGACGGGGCCAACGCTAAAATCCGTACCTGGTCCGCGCTAGTCGAGGCTCAGCTGGCCTCTTACACGGGTGCATGAAATGCCGCCCACCCAAATATCTGCCTCATTTTGGTGCAGCTGCACCTTCCCGGCACGGCGGACCGCGGTGCCCTGAGTCACGGTGTAGGACGCGGGCGCCAGGCCAGCGGCCATCAACCACTGCGCGATTCCCGCATTCAGGCTGCCCGTTACCGGGTCCTCGGGAACGCCCAGAGAGGGGACGAAAGCACGCACCTCAAAGTCTGTATCTGCGCCCTCGGGCTGTGGCCCAACAAGCCCGAGACGGCTGTCGCCCAGTGCAGCTAAATCCGGTTTTATCTGTAGCACACGCTCAGCCGAGTCGAGCAGCAAGGCGCTCCAGCCGGGACCGTTGTCTACCCACTGGTGAGCCCGGACTGCGTCCCTGGGGATATCCAGCGCCCTCAGGAGCTGATTGAGTAAGCCGGGATCCAGCGGGCCCGTGCGCCGCAGTGGCGGTGCGGCAAAATACAGCGCATCGTCCACGGCCCTGACCGGCACCAGGCCTATCTCACATTCCTGCACGACCGTTGCGGCACTCACCGGAACACCCCCGGCTTCAAGCCAGGCATGACAGCTCCCCAGGGTGGGATGGCCGGCAAAGGGCAGTTCACCACCGGGGGTAAAAATTCGCAGGCGATAGTCGGCATCGGATCGGGTCGGCTGCAGCAAAAAAGTCGTCTCTGAAAGATTGGTCCAACGCGCAAAAGCCGCCATCTGCGCGTCGCTTAAATCATCTGCATCGTGCACAACCGCCACCGGGTTACCCAGAAAAGGCGCGGTGCCAAAGACATCGACCTGCGTAAACGCCTTGATTGAAGTCATAGGGCTCCCTTTAGCTCCTCATCAGCAAGTCGCCAGCGCTCTCCACTCAGACCCAGGGCTCGGCTTTGTAGAGCACCCGCCCGTCGGCCTGCACCAGCCAGCTCATGATCGGATTGAGATGATAGACCTGATTCCCGGGGCCTCGTGCATCAATCAGCTGGCGCTGCGTCGGCTGTACATAGCCCGTCTCGTCAATGGCCCGACTGGCGATTTCCGCAGGCTGCCCATCCCACCGCCAAGGCAAACCAAAGCGCGTATGGGCCTTGGGTAGTACCGGATCCTGAAGCGACGCGCTCTGCCAGGAGCGTCCGCCGTCGGTTGACACCTCCACCGTTCGAATTCTGCCCCGCCCGCTCCAGGCGATACCACGAATTTCCTGCCAGCCCCGCTCCAGCTGCGCGGGAAAACTCGGGGCAGTGATGACCGAGCGTGCATCCATGACCACACTGAATTGTCTGGCCTTGTCGTCTTTTAAGGGGTCTGTGTACTTCGAGGTTTCTTCGCGGGTCATAAAGGGCGCATCGGAAATCTCAAGCCGGCGCAGCCACTTCACGTTCGTATTGCCCTCCCAGCCCGGGAGCAGAAGACGCATCGGATAGCCCTGGGCAGGTCGCAGTGCCTCCCCGTTCTGCGCGTACGCCAGTATGGCGTCGTCGAGTAACTTCTCCAGGGGAATACTTCGCGCCATCACTGCAGCGTCTGATCCCTCGGCCAGGCACCAGCTGGCGCCGGCTTTGACGCCTGCTTCTCGCAACAAGGTTTGCAGGGGCACTCCTGTCCACTCACTCTGACTGGTTAGCCCACAGAGCATCTGTACGCTCGACTCCTCGCCGCCGCGCAGATTCAGATTACCCGAGCACTCGATAAAACAGGTTCGGGTCACCGCCGGGAAGCGCTTTACATCCTCCAGGGAAAACCGCAGGGGTCGCTCGACCATACCGTGCAGCAGCAGCACATGCTGCTGCGGGTCAATCGCCGGGATGCCCGCATGATGCCGCTCGAAATGCAGATCCGATGGCGTGATGCTGCCATGCAGTTTTTCCAGCGGCGTCAGGGACGCAATATTAAAGGCCGGCACACGATGTAGTTCCTCGAAAGGCGAACGCTGTCCGAGACGCCCGGGCGCAGTACCGGGCACCCGCGTCGGGTCAGCCCCGGCAGGCAGGTCCGCGCGTGCAGGAGACGCCAGCTTTGCACTGGCCAGTGCGCCGCCTGCGGCCGTTGCACGCGCGAGAAATTCCCGCCGGGACGTACCCCCCCTGGGATCCGTCGGCTGTTTAGCCACGCTCAGCGTCCCCCTTGTCTTCAGCCCGCTTCATCGCACGTCATCGCCACCGTGCCGGTCATCGGGAACAAAACGATCCCGAGCGGGCATCTCAATGGCGGCAAGGTTATGCTGGTTGAGTTCGAATCCGGCCTCGATGATACGATTCTCCTCCAGCAAATAGGCCACAAGACTATAGATTTCATCCACAGACAGGGTCCCCGGCGCGTCCAGGGGCATAGCCCGACGCAGGTAGTCAAAGAGCGTGGTTGCATAGGGCCAGTAGTTACCTATGGTCCTCTCTACAGACGCATCCCGGCCGAAAGGAAAAGCATCACCGGGGAGGCGCCCGACGAGCGAACCAAACTGACCGCCAACGCCGTTCTCACCATGACATTGCTCACAGCGTGCAGCGTAAATGGCGCGACCGGCGCTCGCGGTGCCGCTGCCATCAGGGAGCCCCCGACCATCGGGCATGACATCGATATCCCAACGCGCTATTTCTGATGGAGTAGCAGGCTCGCCGATGTCGTAGCGTGCTTCTCCCGCAGCAGACATCCGGACACTACCCAGTAGTAGCGCGAGCAAAAATGCGCCTCCTGTGGCGAAGCGAAAAGGACTCACCGACGCTTCTCATGTTTTACCCAGTCCACTTCCATGACCCAGGACTTCGTTGTCATCGGAGCATCATTGATCTTTGCGAAATTTAAAATCGCAAACATCGGTTCCGGGTAATCGTCGCCCTGGCCAGAACTACGAAAGACTTCTTCACCGTCGAGACCAAAGACCAGATCAGCGCCATCCCACTCTACGGAGTACTCATGAAACTGCGAAAAATCGGCCTCGCCGATATACATCTTTTGCTGCCAGTCGCCACCGTCGCAGTAGCCCAGATTCTTGATGCCGCGCGCGGCGTAATGGTCGGGTCCCCCATCGCTGTGGTGCTCAAAAATATCAATCTCCCCCGATCCCGTCATGGGCCAGCAGACGGTCTCGTCGGGCTCTTCTAGCGGGGCCTCGTTATTCAAAGCACCCAGTAGCCACCAGGCTGGAAACATCCCGGGCTGACCACTGTCGGGCACCCGGAGTCTGGCAGTCCAACGGCCCTTGATGAACTCCTGACGATTTTTCGAATGGATGCGCCCCGCAACATACTGCGTCGGATGATGCTGCTCGCCGTACTTGCTCTGGTTATCGCAGGGTCGTTTTTCACCCAGATCAACAACGCGCAACTTAAGGACGCCCCCGCTAACTTCCCGGGTATTAAATTCGCTGTTCAATACATAGCATTGGTCTTCGTCATTGACCCAAACAGCCTGATCCCGCCAGTTATCCGGATTAAAGCTGTCAAAGTCATCAAAGAAATCAACTTCCCACCTGGAGCAACCGGACAGTAAAAGTATCAGCGAAATACAGGGCAACCGTGCCTGCATGTTACCTCCCGCACAGACTTTGCAGCGATAGCGCCTAGACTACCTGACTCGACGACCCGATGGCATAGGCAACAGATAGGCTCTATCGTGTTAGCGTTATTGCCTTGCTCAAACCTTCCAAAGATTTTCCGGGAGAGTGATGATTTCGAAGAACAGCGCAGGCGACCTTGCCGCGCGCCCAGAGAGCGCCAAGCCGCCAGAGTCAGTGCAGACCCTGTTGATTGAAGGCGCGAGTTGCGCTGGCTGCGTCACCAAGATTGAAAAAGCACTCTGTGCGGTTCCCGGCGTGCGCAGCGCGGAGATGAGCCTGGCGGATCGAACAGCCCAGGTCACCGGTGATGCGTCCGGCGATACCCTGATCCTGGCCGTCACAGAGGCCGGCTACAGTGCCAGAAGCACCGGTGGGGCCTCGGAGGCAGACAGCCTCGAAAAACAAGAGCAAGCCGACGAAAGCGCGTACCGGCGACTGATGGTCAACGTGCTTGTAGCCCTGGGCGTGGGCGTCCCGCTGATGATCTACGGACTCTTCATTGGGGAAATGGCCATCAATAGCAAGGCCCAGCAATGGGGCTGGCTGGCGATTGGCCTCCTGAGTTTTGCAGTAATGCTATTTGCCGGTCGACATTTTTACAGCGGCGCCTGGCAATCAGTGAAAAACCACTCCGCCAACATGGACACGCTCATTGCTCTCGGCACAGCGACGGCCTGGGGCTACTCCATGGTCGTCGTGCTCCTGCCCGACGCCCTGCCGGAAATGGCCAGGCATCTGTATTTTGAAGCCACCACCATGATTCTCGGCCTGATTAATCTCGGCCTCGCCCTGGAGCTGAAAGCGCGAGGCCGAGCTTCCACTGCGATCAAACGACTCATCGGTCTGCAGCCCAGAACGGCGCGGGTCTGGCGCGACGGTAAAGAGCAGGACATCGCGATTGAGGAAGTACTGGTGAACGACACGCTCCGGGTGCGCCCCGGGGAAAAATTCCCCGTCGATGGTGAGGTACTGGAGGGACGCAGTTCCGTCGATGAATCCATGCTGACCGGTGAACCCATGCCGGTCAGTAAATCTCCCGGCGATCAGGTGTCGGCAGGCACCCTGAACAACAGCGGGTCGCTACAGTTTCGCGCCATCCGGGTGGGGAAAGATACGGCTCTGGCGCGGATCATCGCAATGGTGAAGCGCGCGCAGAATTCCAAGTTGCCCATCGGGCGTCTCGCGGACACGATTGCCGGCTACTTTGTCCCGACGGTGATGATCATTGCCGTGCTGAGCGCCCTGGCATGGCTCAACTTCGGACCGCAGCCCGCGGTGGGCTTTGCCGTGGTCTGTGCAACCACCGTGTTAATTATCGCCTGCCCCTGTGCCCTGGGACTCGCTACGCCGATGTCTGTCATGGTGGGTATGGGCAAGGCTGCCGAAGCCGGCGTGCTGATCCGCAACGGAGACGCCCTGCAGACAGCTTCGCGGCTGACCACCATGCTTCTCGACAAGACCGGCACCATCACGCTGGGGGCCCCGAAGGTCACCGACGTGCTTTCTCTGTCGCCGCTCAGTGAAGACAGGATTCTCAGCCTCGCCGCGAGCCTGGAAGCGGGATCCGAACATCCGCTGGCCGCGGCCATTCTGGCAGCGGCGAAAGAGCGCGAACTGGCGATAGATAAAGCTGAGCATTTCGAAGCGCTGGCCGGCCGGGGTGTCGAGGCGGTGGTGGCGGATCAGCATCTGTTACTGGGCAATGAAAAACTCATGCAGGAACGGGGAGTCTGCTTCGACCCATATCGCACAATGCTCCGTGAGCTGGCGCAGGCAGCCAAGACCCCTATCCTACTGAGTGCCAACGATACGCTGCTCGCCATCATCGCCGTTGCCGACCCGATCAAGGACGATTCGCTGGCGGCTATCCAACGCTTGCAGGAAAAAGGGCTTCGCGTGGTGATGCTGACCGGCGACAACCAGGCAACCGCACAGGCGGTCGCGGAGCGGGCTGGCATTCGCGAGTTTTTCGCAGAGCTGCTACCCGAGGACAAAGGCGCCAAGGTCGCCGAATTTCAACAACGCGGTGAAGTGGTCGGCATGAGCGGAGACGGAATCAATGACGCTCCGGCTCTTGCCATGGCGGATGTAGGTTTTGCAATCGGTACAGGTACTGATGTTGCCATTGAAAGCGCCGACATCACCCTCATGCGCGGCTCATTGCACGGACTGGCCGACGCCATTGCGGTCAGCAAGGCGACGATGGGAAACATCCGGCAGAACCTGTTTGGCGCTTTTATCTATAACGCGGCCGGAATACCTATAGCCGCCGGCGTACTCTACCCGCTGTTCGGGCTGCTAATGAGTCCGATTGTCGCCGGCGCCGCCATGGCTTTTTCGTCGCTGACGGTGGTAAGTAACGCCAACCGTCTGCGATTTCTGGAACTGAAAAATCACGAGGCGAGACTCGGCGAATGATACTGGTCAATATCGCAGGCATTGCCCTCATTGCCCTGATCGTCTGGTGGTTCTGGCTCTACAAGCCAAAGTGAGCACGGCGAGTTTCCGTCCATCTACTAGTCCACGGGCTTCAGGTCACTCAGGGCCCGGGCAAAGAGGGGCGACATCTGTCGCGAGCCCGCCTCGGACAAATGATCGCCATCGGCATAGCGCAACATTCCGTCCCCGCGCAGGGGACAATCCGAGTCCTGGCACAGAACCGACGTGGTACCCAGATAGTCGACCGTCGTCCCCAGTTCCGCCTTGAGCTTCAGCCAGTCGCGAGAGAACTGATCTTCGTGCAGGGTGAGCGCCGCAGGCTTGCTACGCTCAATACCGAGCCAGGCATCGCGCACAAAGTGATTCGAAACGGACTTGCCAAAGCCGGCACCTACCTCCGGCACATCCTCAACAACCACGATATGACGACCGTCTAAAGCAGCAATCGTCCTTTGCAGACCGCGCTGAAAAACCAGGCGATTTTGCAGCGCATCCAACATATTGCTCTGCTCATCCTCGATAAAGTGCATCGCGGTATCAAAGCCCTGCCCCGTCATGGACACGCGCCAGTAGCCGACGAGAAATACCGCTTTAATGGCGGGCCTGTCTGCGAGGTCGGCAGCCACCGCCTCGTTATATCTCAGGCAGCGGTTATCAAAGGGACGAGAGACGCCGAGTAACGGTCGGCAACCGGAGCCGAAATACAGTAAACCCGCCTGCCCAAGTTCCAGGGCAGCCTCGTGCGCGCCGAGCGACAGCGCGTTGGCATGGGAGTCGCCCCAGATTGCAAAGCTGGGGGTCTGGTCTGCCACGCCCAAGCGACAGACCCGGCTCTCATGGTCCGGATCGTCCAGAAGCACCTCGCAGGGGGCAAAGGTCGCCGGGTCAACCGGTACCCCCGCCGCTGCCCAGGCTGAATCCGGCACCCGTCGGGGAACCCCAGCGCTGACTGCATTGATCGCTATCACCGCCAGGAGTACCGCCGACACCGCGTAGAGCTCCCGGAGGGACCCCCGGGGCGCTGCGGCGCGGCTGCTGCGATAGCGCTGTTCAATCAATCGGTAGGACATCGTCGCAAGCACCAGAGACAGCGCAACCACAAGCTCGGAGCGATAGACGTACTCCGGTAGCAACAGAAACAGGTACACAAGGACGGGCCAGTGCCAGAGATACAGGGAGTAAGAAATGCGCCCGATCAGAACCAGTGGCGACAGCCGCAGCAGGCTGCCCACGGCACTGCGCTCCCGGGCCGTGCCAAAAATCAACAGCGCCGCGCCCACCGTCGGATACAGGGCGTTGAATCCCGGGAACGTCTGGGCTTCGTCCAGGGTGAAGATTCCCCAACAACACAAAGCGAGTCCGAGGATCGCAGTGAGCGGACCCGAGACCGGTCCCGGTTGCCTTCGCCGCATCAGCGAGGCGAGTGCCACCCCCAGCAGCGGCTCCCAGGCTCTGGCGGGCAGCATGTAAAAAGAAAACTTGCTGTCGATGGGCAGCATCAGAATATTGATGCCAAAGGATGCGGCGATCAGCAGCCAGAGGATCGCGTCGGCGCGGTACTTGCGATCGCCCCAGCGGCGACACCAGAGCAACAGCGCGGGAAGAAGAAGGTAAAACTGCTCCTCAACCCCTAAAGACCAGGTATGCAGCAGGGGCTGGGTCGCAATATCCAGACCAAAATAGGTGCTCGACTGGTCCCAGAAAACAATATTGGGGACGAACAGCAAGGCTCCGATACTGCTTTTGCCAAGAGAAAGCATCTCCTCGGGTAGCAAAAAGAAATAGCCCAGTAGCAGCGTGGAGAAAATCGTCGCCAGCAGGGCCGGCAATATTCGCCGAACTCTGCGTTCGTAGAATCTTCGGACCGTGAAGACCCCGCCATCAATTTCCCTGAGGATGATCGAACCGAGCAGGTAGCCGGATATGACGAAGAAGATATCAACACCGATAAATCCGCCGGGCAAAAAGGCGTAGCCCGCATGAAACAGCAGGATCGGTACGACAGCCAGCGCGCGCAGGCCGTCAATTTCGGGTCGATAGCGGATCGCGCTCAACGTCCGAAAGGCGTTCGGGACCCGCGGCTTACAACAGAAGCTCGCCTGCCGGAAGTGCTCGCTATGCGGGAGATTCTCATGTGTCGAGGTGTCGTCAAACCCGGGCCGCGCCGGAGCGTCGTAAGGGGAACTGGAAAGCCTACAGGGACCGCCACTACGCCGCCGCATAAGGCGAGGGCATATGGCGGAGAAGGAGGGATTCGAACCCTCGATACGCTATTAACGTATACGCCCTTAGCAGGGGCGCGCCTTCAGCCACTCGGCCACTTCTCCGTAAGGCGCGGGATCATACCACCGTCGTCGGATACGTAAAACCCGTTTTGCCCTTATTTAGCGCTATCTCGAGCGGCTTCAGACAAACTTGCGCGCTCCCGGCGTGGCTTCGTCAGTAAACCCGCGGACCCCGTGACGTCCTGTGCTGAATGACTGACTATAATCAGGCCGCTCACAGGCCGGCAGCGCTCTAGCTGTCCGAGGGCACATCGCCCGGGGCGGGCTCAGACTCATCGCTGATCTTCTGGTAAATCTCTTCGCGGTGGACTGCCAGATCGCGCGGGGCCGAAATGCCCAGGCGTACATGTCCACCCTTAACGCTCACCACAGTGACCGTAATGTCATCGCCGAGTCGCAGAGATTCGCCCTCTTTTCGCGTGAGAATTAGCATGAATAAGGTCCTTTGCCGGCAGCGGTAAATCCCGCCGCTCACAGCAGTTAGGCAGCGGACTCCTCTGTGGGTTCCGCGTCAAGCTCAAAAGAGGAATGCAATGCCCGCACGGCCAGTTCCAGAAACTTCTCTTCGATGATCACGGATATCTTGATCTCCGAAGTCGTAATCATCTGGATATTGATACCCACCCCTGCGAGGGCTTCGAACATCTGGCTGGCGACCCCCGCATGCGAGCGCATGCCGACGCCGACTACCGAAATTTTAGCTATGCGGCTGTCAGAGCGAACTTCCCGGGCGCCAAGTTCTTCAGCAGTTTTCTTGAGAATCCGCTCTGCCCGGGTAAGCTCACCGCGGGACACCGTAAAGGTAAAGTCGGTGGTATTGTCCTCGGCCACGTTCTGCACGATCACATCAACTTCGATATTCGCTTCACCGATAGGACCGAGTATCTTGTAAGCGACCCCGGGCATGTCCGGGACGCCGAGAATCGTGAGTTTGGCCTCGTCGCGATTAAACGCGATACCGGCAATGGTGGGCGTCTCCATGGCATCGTCCTCTTCGAGACTGATCAGCGTGCCGGGGCCGTCCTTGAAGCTGTGCAGAACGCGCAGCGGCACATTGTATTTACCGGCAAATTCGACGGCGCGAATCTGCAGAACCTTGGACCCCATGCTGGCCATTTCCAGCATTTCTTCAAAGGTAATCTTGTCCAGACGCTTGGCGCCGTCTACGACCCGCGGATCGGTGGTGTAGACCCCGTCGACATCGGTGTAAATCTGGCACTCGTCGGCCTTCAGCGCGGCCGCGAGAGCCACCGCCGTGGTATCCGATCCACCGCGACCGAGCGTGGTGATATTGCCCCTTTCGTCAACGCCCTGAAACCCGGCCACGACGACAACGTTTCCGGCCTTCAAATCGGCGTGGAGGCGAGCATCGTCAATTTCGCGAATTCGCGCCTTGGTGTGTGCGTCATCGGTGAGAATCCGCACCTGCGCGCCGTTGTAGCTTTTGGCCGCCTTGCCGCGCTTGTGCAGTGCCATTGCCAGCAGAGCCGTCGTGACCTGCTCGCCAGTCGACAGCAGAACATCCAGCTCACGCGGCTCCGGATGCTCCTGAAGCTCCCGGGCGAGTTCGATAAGACGATTGGTCTCGCCACTCATCGCCGACACGACGACCACGATGTCGTGCCCCGCATCGCGGAAGCCGGCGACCTTGTCAGCGACCTGCTCAATGCGCTGGATGCTGCCTACGGACGTGCCACCAAATTTTTGAACAATCAGCGACATATCATCCCTTGAGGGCAGCATCGACCCAGGCAGGCACGGCCTCCAGCACCTCGCCCAGGGCCGCAACGTTAGTACCGCCCCCCTGCGCCATGTCCGGGCGACCGCCGCCCTTGCCGCCCAGGCGGCCTGCAAATTCACGCATCAGATCGCCCGCTTTGACCCGGTCGGTCAAGTCCTTGGTAACCCCCGCCACCAGGGCAACTTTGTCATCACCGGTAGCGGCCAGCAGGATAACCGCCGACCCCAGTTTGTTCTTGCACTGGTCCATGATCCCGCGCAGTGCATCGGAATCAGCGCCGTCGACCACCGTCGCAAGCACCTTGATCCCGCCAACCTCAAGGGCCGCGGCAGTGATATCGCTGCCGGCCGAGGATGCCAGCTTTTGCTTCAGCCTCGCCAGCTCTTTCTCCATCTCACGGTTTTGACTGCGCAGCGCAAGGACCTTGTCGGCGACATTTTCTGCGCTGCCGCGGACCGTATCGCAAACGGCCTCCAGAGCCTTATCGACGCTGCGAATCGAGGCCAGCGCATTGGCGCCGGTCACCGCCTCAATACGACGTACCCCGGATGCGAGACCGCCCTCTGAGAGGATCCGCAGCAGTCCGATATCACCGGTACGCTGCACATGGGTACCACCGCAAAGCTCTACGGAAAAGTCCTCCTGCCCCATACTGAGAACCCGCACCTCGTCGCCATACTTTTCGCCAAAGAGCGCCATGGCACCGGCGTTGCGGGCCTCATCCATGCTCATCAGCGCGGTCGTGACCGGCGTATTGGCGCGAATCTGTGCATTCACCAGATCTTCAACGGCCTGAATCTGCTCCTTGCTCATCGCCGCCGGTTGCGCGAAATCAAAGCGAAGACGCTGCGCGTCAACGAGCGAACCCTTCTGGGTGACGTGCTCTCCGAGAATTCTCCGCAGGGCTGCGTGCAACAGGTGCGTAGCCGAATGGTTGAGCGCCGTCTTCTGTCGCAGTTCGTTGTCGATTGTGCAAACCACGCTGTCGCCAACAGAAATTGAACCTTCCCGTATTCGCACGTGATGCAGATGATGTCCCTGCGCCTTGGTCGTATCGCGGACTTCGGCGCGCAGCCCCTCTGCGCTGAGGTAACCGCTGTCGCCGACCTGCCCACCGGATTCGCCGTAGAACGGCGTCTGATCGAGTACTACCACG
>CAZGGN010000019.1:6633-7841 GCA_964525195.1 uncultured Congregibacter sp. | reverse complement strand
CCATCGAGCTTCAGCGTGGCGTTGTAATCCACGCTGAAGCTGCCACCTTCTTTCGAGCGCTCGCGCTGCGCCTGCATGGCGCTCTCATAGCCCTCCATGTCCAGGGTCAGCTCACGCTCGCGGGCAATATCGTTAGTCAGATCTACCGGAAAGCCATAGGTATCGTAGAGTTTGAACACCAGCTCGCCGGGAATCACCGAAGTACTCATACCATCGAGTGCTTCTTCGAGAATACTCATGCCCTGCTCCAGGGTGCGGGCGAACTGCTCTTCCTCACCGCGAATAGCCGCCTCAATCCGGGATTGCTGTACACGCAGCTCCGGGTAAGCATCACCCATCTGCTCCACCAGCGCCGGTACCAGCCTGTAGAAGAACAGATCGGTCGCCCCGAGCTTGTTACCGTGACGAATGGCGCGACGGATAATGCGACGCAGGACATAGGCACGCCCCTCATTACCGGGCAGCACGCCGTCCGTGATTAAAAACGCGGACGAGCGAATGTGGTCAGCGATAACCCGCAGTGAGGATGCGCTGCGGTCCGGCGCGTTCAGAATATTCGCCGCGGCGGCGATCAGTGCCTCAAAAAGGTCGATCTCGTAGTTACTGTGCACACCCTGGAGGATCGCAGCGATCCGCTCCAGGCCCATACCGGTGTCTACCGAGGGCTTGGGCAGCGGGGTCATTTCCCCGTCGGCAGTGCGATTGAACTGCATAAAGACGAGATTCCAGATTTCGATGTAGCGATCCAGATCATCATCCTCACTGCCCGGAGGTCCACCCGGCACGTCCGGCCCATGATCATAAAACACCTCTGAGCAGGGTCCGCAGGGGCCCGTATCGCCCATCTGCCAGAAGTTGTCCTCGTCGAGGCGCGAGATGCGCTCGGCAGGAAAACCGATATCCTCAATCCAGATTTTCTCGGCTTCATCGTCGGTCAGATGCACCGTAACCCACAGGCGATCCTTGGGAAGTTTTAACTGGACCGTGAGGAAGTCCCAGGCGTAGCGGATGGCCTCGCGCTTAAAATAATCACCAAAACTGAAATTACCGAGCATCTCAAAAAAGGTATGGTGGCGCGCGGTGTAGCCGACGTTCTCCAGATCGTTGTGCTTGCCTCCCGCGCGCACGCAGCGCTGGGAACTCACCGCACGCTGGTAGGGTCTCGATTCAGCACCCAGAAACACGTCCTTGAACTGGTTCATGCCCGC
>CAZGGN010000019.1:0-6562 GCA_964525195.1 uncultured Congregibacter sp. | reverse complement strand
ATAGGCGAGAAACGCCTCGCGGATTTCTCCGGTATTCATGTTGTAGTCTCGTTGAAGGCCGCTCGGTTTCCGAGCCGCAAAAATGTGCTTAAGGAATCTGCATTCAAGGAGTCTGAGGAGACCTCAGCTCACCATGGCGTTCTCGGCAAAGCTGCGGCCGGCGATGATATGAAGATGCAGGTGAAACACTGTCTGCCCGGCGCCGGCGCCGTTATTGATGATCAGCCTGAAGGCATCATCAACGCCCAGCTGCCGCGCCACCTTCCCGGCCGCAAGCATCAGATGGCCGAGCAGGGCCTGATCTTCTTCCTGCGCATCCACCAGCTTCTCAATGGCTTTTTTGGGGATCACCAGCACATGGACAGGCGCCTGGGGGTTGATGTCATTGATCGCGATGCAATGTTCGTCCTCGTAGATCTTCTCTGCGGGGATTTCGCCATCGATGATCTTGCCGAAAATACTGTCTGCCATAGTTCCTGTTAGGCTCCTTCTGACCTGATGGGACTAGCCCAGCTTCTCGTCCGCGGTGAGCTGTCGCGCCTCTTCCTCAAGCATCACAGGGATACCATCGCGCACCGGATAGGCCAGGCCGCTGGCCTTGCAAAAGAGTTCATTGCTCTCCTCTTTGTACACCAGCGGCGCTTTGCTCACAGGGCATACGAGAATGCTCAGCAGCTTTTTATCGAGCACGGGATCACGTCCTTAGAATCAAAAGTTGAAGTATACGTTCTTTGCCGGCCGCAGGTTATCCCCCTGCCCAACGGCGTCGCTGCTGCCGCGGACTCGTGACGCGGGAATTGATGTCCGGCGGCAGCTACGATGGGGCTAATCTGGCGCCGAAACCGACATCGACGGCATCGGCGGCACCAGACGCTGGGGATCGACTCGCCGATCCCGCCAGCCCATACGCCAATCCAGATGCGGTCCGGTTGCACGACCGGTCGCCCCGACGGCCCCGACGAGGTCTCCGGGCTCCAGCTCGTCGCCCACTGACACGGAGACTTCACTCATATGCAAAAACGAGGAAGACAGCCCGTAACCGTGATCGAGGATCACCGTGCCTCCGGAATAAAACAGATCGGGCTCGGCGAGGGTGACCCTGCCGGCCGCCGGCGCAAGCACCGGTGTCCCTGTGGGAACCGCGACATCGACGCCGTAATGAGGACTGCCCGGCGTGCCGTTATAAAATCGCTGACTGCCGTAAACCCCGGAAATACGGCCCTCGACCGGCCAGCGAAAGCCCCCGTCAATCTGCATCAGCCAATCCGGTCGCTCGATGTGCTGCGCTTTGGCAGCCGCAACCAGTGCGCGCTCCCGGCGGATACGCTCCAGCTGCTCCGGCGGCGGAGTTACCGTGCGCTGGGGGACGCCCTCGACACGCGAAATCCGGTACTCCCGCTGCCTGACACGGAGCGGCAGCTCGCAGTCCTTACCCACCCTGAGCACGCTGTCCGCCGGGGCATCGCGATGAAAAGCCGCAAAAAAATAGCCGTTGGGAAGCACTTCCAACGTCTCGCCGTCCAGCACCACCGGCTCATCCGGCGATGCGCGACCCCAGATCAGACCGCCCTGGACGGCTTCCCCCTGCAGCTCGGGGCAATCTCCAGCGGCGAGAAGCGGCGGGCTTAACAGCAGCGCGACGGCTACTTTCAATGATAAATACTTCATCCTCAAAGTGTAGGGTTCCCGGGCATCGTCTGGCAATGGCCTGCGAAGCACTGCTGCGCGCCGGAGTAGCGCCGGGCTTACGGCATGCAATACGGTGTGTGGAAACTCACCGGATATTCCACGAATCGGCTGCGGCTGGGGCTACACTAGGGTCATGGGACGCTACCGAGCACCACGCCCTCGTGGCACCGCGCTGATCACCGCCACCGGTGAGGCCAGACTGCGCGAGGAACTTGAGCAACTCTGGCGCAAAGAGCGCCCGGTAGTCGCTCAGGCGGTACAGGATGCGGCAAAAAATGGTGATCGCTCGGAGAACGGCGACTATATTTACGGCAAGAAACGGCTCCGGGAAATCGACAGCCGAGTGCGCTTTATCAGCAAACGCCTGGAGATACTGCAAGTCGTACGAGAGGCTCCGGCAGACCGGAGTCGGGTGTTTTTCGGCGCGACGGTCACGGTCGAAGAGGAAAACGGCGACACGCGCACCCTGACCATACTGGGCCCCGACGAATTCGATACTGCGCGTCAGGAGGTCTCCATAGACTCACCCATGGCCCGGGCGCTGCTGGGCAAAAGCGTCGGGGACATCGCCCGGGTGGCGAGCCCCCAGGGCGAGCGGGAGGTGGAAATCACGGATATCCGGTACCCCTCCCATGACGGTCCCCCCTAGCGGTGCTCAATCGAGCGCCGCATACACCAGGGCCTCGAGCTGCCCGCGGAAGTTAAATGTGCTCGACGGCATGAGCTGGGTCATGAAGAGGACGATAAGCTCCTCTGCGGGATCAACCCAGAACAGCGTGCTGGCCATACCGCCCCAGTAATAGCTGCCCCGGGTTGCCGGGTAGCCATTGGCAACCGGGTCGAGCTTGCAGGCGAAACCGAGTCCGAAGCCCACCCCTTCATGGGTTGTTTCGCTGAATCCCGCCAGGGAAGCGCGAGCCAGATCCGCGCCCCCGGGAAGGTGATTGGCCGTCATCATCTCCAGCGTCCGCCGCCCGACAATTCGCTGCCCATCCAGCTGCCCTCCCGCTGCCAGCATCCGACAAAAGCGCAGATAATCACTCGCAGTCGACAACAGGCCCCCGCCTCCGGAAAAGAACGTGCGATTGAGGAACTGCGAGGCCTGGGCATCGTCCTGCAAAATCAGGCGCTTCTGGGCGTCCCGGCTGTAGCATGATGCGAAGCGATTGAGCTGGTCTTCACGAGGACTGAATACCGTGTCGACCATTCCCAGAGGCTCGAAAATCACCTGCCTGAGATAGTCGGGGAAAGGCTGCCCGCTGATTCTCTCGATAAGAAAACCCAGCACATCCGTCGCTATCGAATAATTCCAACGCTCCCCGGGGGAGAACTCAAGCGGCAGCTCTGCCAGCTGCTCGATCATTTTCTGCAGCGTATAGCCAGGCACCGGCAGGCCGACCTGCAACTTGCGATAGGCGTAGTCGATGTTCGTTGAACGCATAAAGTCGTAGGTAAGCCCGGCACAATGAGTCAGCAGGTCGCGGATACGCATGGGCCGCTCCGGCGCCCGGGTTTCGAACAAGGGCCAGCTGCCGCCGCTGCGAACCCGCAATGCCGCCCACTCGGGAATAAAGCGCTGCACCGGGTCATCCAGGCTAAACAGGCCGCGCTCCCAGAGCGTCATCAGCGCCAGGGATGTTACCGGCTTGCTCATGGAGTAAATGCGAAACAACGTATCGCGGGTCATCGGCAGCTCGCGCTCCCGGTCACGCTGACCGGCCACATGCAGGTACGCCAGCTGGTCCTGTCGCAGGACAGCGGTGAGACTGCCGGCAATCTTGCCAGCGCCGATATAGCGGTTCTCGAGATGTTCTCCGATACGGGCGAGCCGCGTCCGATTCATTCCGACGACCGCCGGGTCAATCTGCTCCCAGTCCATGAATACCTTGTCCTGCTTGGATCAGAAAACGGGTCGCGCAGTGTAAAGGCCTGTCCAAAACACGTACAGCTCGAGGCGCAGCAGAATTGCTGATTCCGGCCCCGGACTGCTACCATTCGCGCCTTTTCCGAATGGGCCTAGCCCCACCTGCCTGGACTCCCCGCATGAGCATGAACCGCCTTAGTGAACTTGAAGCCCATGATGAATTTTTGGCCCGTCATATCGGGCCCAGCCCCGCTCAGCAGCAGGAGATGGCGGTCGCCGCAGGCTACGAGAGCCTCGATGCGCTGATCGATGCCACCGTACCCGAAAGCATCCGCAGCCGGGAGCCCATGCAGCTTGCCGGCCCGCGGCGCGAGGTGGACGTGATCGCGCGACTCAGAGCCATTGCTGACAAGAACCGTGTCTGCCGGAATTTTATCGGCATGGGCTATTACGGAACGCACACTCCCGCGGTCATTCAACGCAATGTGCTCGAAAATCCGGGCTGGTACACCGCCTACACGCCCTACCAGGCCGAGATCTCCCAGGGCCGCCTCGAGGCACTGCTGACCTACCAGCAAATGATCATGGATTTGACCGGGATGGAGCTGGCCAATGCCTCGATGCTCGACGAGGCCACGGCTGCTGCTGAGGCCATGACGCTGCTGCAGCGCGTCAACAAGAAAAGCAAAAGTCAGCGCTTTATTGTCGACAGCGATTGTCACCCGCAAACCCTCGCGGTGTTGCGAACCCGCGGCGCGCCGCTGGGGATTGATGTGCAGTGCGGCGATGCGCATGCGCTGCTGGATGAAGGCGATGCTTTCGGACTGCTGCTGCAGTATCCGGGCAGCAGTGGAGACATCCGCGACCCGGCGCCACTGATTGCCAAGGCACACGCCCAGAATACTCTCGTCGTGGTCGCGAGCGACCTGCTGGCTCTGCTGCTCCTCAAAACGCCGGGCGAGCTGGGCGCGGATGCGGTAGTCGGCAACAGCCAGCGCTTTGGCGTCCCCATGGGCTACGGCGGACCCCATGCGGCATTCTTTGCAACCCGCGACGCCTACAAGCGCTCCACCCCGGGTCGCATCATCGGCGTTTCCGTCGATCGCGACGGGCGGCCGGCACTGCGTATGGCGATGCAGACGCGGGAGCAACATATTCGCCGGGAGAAGGCGACGAGCAACATCTGCACAGCACAGGCACTCCTGGCGGTCATGGCTGCCTTCTACGCCATGTATCACGGCCCCACGGGGCTGCGTCGCATCGCTGAACGAACCCAATTCCTGACTGCCCTTCTTGCCGGGGGCCTGCGAAGCGCGGGTCTCGAGATCCACAATAGCCATTTCGTCGACACCCTGACCATTCTGCCGGGGGCGAATCGCCCGGCGATCCTGGCCCGCGCGAAAGAACAGGGCGTCAATCTTCGCTGCGATCAGAGCGATAGCATCAGCGTTTCCTTTGACGAAACCAGCACCCGGGACGACGTGCAATTGCTGTTGGACATTCTGGCGCCAGAGGCGGAGATTTCGCTGAGCGAATTGCCCGCAGCAGACAGCATCCCGGAGCCGCTCCGGCGCCCGGTGGACTACCTGCAGCATCCGCTGTTCAACGAGTACCACTCGGAAACCGAGATGCTGCGTTACATGCGCCGCCTCGAGAGCAAGGACATTGCGCTGAATCGCTCGATGATCGCCCTGGGCAGCTGCACCATGAAGCTGAATGCGACTACCGAGATGCTGCCGGTTACCTGGACGGCCTTCGGCGCCATGCATCCCTTCGCACCGGCAGAGCAGGCGCAGGGATACCGCGAACTGCTGGACGAACTCGAACACATGCTCTGTGAATGCACCGGCTATGACGCCATGTCACTGCAGCCCAACGCCGGATCCCAGGGCGAATATGCGGGTCTGCTGGCCATCAAGCGCTATCACGAAAGTCGTGGCGATCAGGCACGCAATATCTGTCTTATCCCCGCTTCGGCACACGGTACGAACCCCGCCAGCGCGGTCCTCGCGGGTATGCGTGTAGTCATTGTCGAGTGCGACGCCCAGGGCAATGTGGACGTTGACGATTTGCGCACTAAAGCTGCGGCGAATGCCGCAAAACTCGCGGCGATTATGGTGACCTACCCGTCAACACACGGGGTTTTTGAAGAGCGGATCGTCGAGGTCTGCGACATCGTCCACGAGCACGGCGGACAGGTTTACGTCGACGGGGCCAACCTGAATGCCCTTGTGGGCCTGGCGGCACCGGGGAAGTTTGGCGCCGATGTCTCGCACCTGAACCTGCACAAAACTTTCTGCATACCCCATGGCGGCGGCGGTCCGGGCATGGGCCCAATCGGTGTCGGCGCACACCTGCAGCCCTTTTTACCCTCGCATCCGGTTGCACCGGTACCCGGGCTTGCGGAGGATAATGATGTGGTGTCAGCC
This sequence comes from uncultured Congregibacter sp., assembly GCA_964525195.1. Classification (GTDB taxonomy): domain Bacteria; phylum Pseudomonadota; class Gammaproteobacteria; order Pseudomonadales; family Halieaceae; genus Congregibacter. The sequence goes on along the minus strand of CAZGGN010000019.1, from coordinate 580 downwards.
ACGCCCTACGGCAGCGCATCGATCCTGCCGATTTCCTGGGCCTACATCGCACTGATGGGCGCGCGGGGTCTGACCGAAGCCAGTAAAGTCGCCATACTCTCCGCAAACTACATCGCCCATCGACTGCGGGACCATTATCCGGTGCTCTACACGGGACGCAGCGGCACCGTTGCCCATGAATGCATCATCGACATCCGTCCGATCAAGGAAGCCAGCGGCATCGGCGAAGAGGACATCGCCAAGCGCCTGATGGATTTCGGATTTCACGCCCCGACCATGTCTTTTCCGGTCGCGGGCACCCTGATGATCGAGCCCACGGAATCGGAGTCACTGGCCGAACTGGATCGATTCTGTGACGCACTGATCACAATCCGCGAAGAAATCCGGGCCGTCGAGCAGGGTCGCTGGCCCCTCGATGACAATCCACTGGTCAACGCACCACACACCCTGCGCGACCTCACGGCCGAGCACTGGCCTCACGCTTACAGCAGAGAGCAGGCGGCCTTTGCCATGGAACATCTGAAGCTCGACAAGTACTGGCCACCGGTCAGCCGGGTCGACAATGTCTACGGGGATCGCA
>CAZGGN010000018.1:20350-30002 GCA_964525195.1 uncultured Congregibacter sp. | reverse complement strand
TGAGTGCCTGGCCCGACATCCAATCGATACGCGAGCTCGGCAGCCTCCTGCGCTCACCCTGGAAAAAGGCCTTTATCCCCCTACTGGGCGACACGGTCAGTCTCGACGACATTGAACACGGGATGATTCGCGCGCCGGGGCGTTTCGACGAACCCCGAATCCATTTTGCCGTCAACTGTGCAAGCATCGGCTGCCCGGCACTGCGTCGGGAGGCATTTATCGCCGCCGACCTCGAAATCCAGCTCGAAGACCAAACCCGGAGTTTTCTCGGCGACCCGAGCCGCAACCGCCTCAACAACGGCTACCTGGAAATCTCATCGATCTTTAAATGGTACCGGGATGACTTTGAACGCCTCTGGCGGGATAGCGATTCCCTCGAGCGCTTTTTGGGGGGTTATGCAGAGGCACTCGGATTATCGCCGCGAGAAAAACAACAATTGCTCGACGGTGAACTACCGATTGAATTTCTGGAGTACGACTGGCGGCTGAACGCAGTGCCCTAACCCGCTTTCCCCGGAACGCCTGTCGGCGCGGATAACAAAGGCAGAAAGACCAGCGAAACTGCGCCAAGTACTGCCGCAGCGAGCGCCGCAGGCCACAGACCGAGACCCACCAAGGGCGCGATCAAAGCCGTGGCGACTGCGGTAATGAACATGACGTAGAGAATAACCAGCGCTGACGCCCGGGCGTCATCTCCCTCTGATGCCTGCAGTGAACAGTAAAAGGCCGGCGGTCCGCGAAAGCCAAAACCCATATTAAAGGGCAGAAACAGCAGCCAGATCACCCAGGGCTCTCGCCCGTCAAAGGCCGCATAGGTCAGCATGCCCAGCCCCCCTGCCAAGGCCAGCACACTGCCCCGGAAAATCGTTGCCTCCGCGCCGTAGCGCTGAACCAGACGACTGGACAGGTTGGCAGCAACGATATAGCTCGAGATACCGAGAAGCTGCATGATGATGAAGTCACTAATCTCACCGTCAAAAGCCACCACAAAAACTGTCGGCATCGCGAAAACGAAGGCCAGCAAGGAGCCAAGGCTGAAGCCCTGGCTCAGCGCATGACGCTGGAACGCGCGATTGCGTAGCAGCATCCAGTAGCCGAGACGCGAAGGATTTCCGTAGACCGCCGGTATATAAGACTTCGACATCGCGACGAGAATACAGAGCACGAAGGCCAGGGCGGCCGTCACCCAGAAGGAGGCCGTCCAGCCGTAGGCGTGCAACAACCAAACGCCGATAATCGGGGCGATGGCCGGCGCCAGAGACTCGACACTGCCAAGGGCCCCCAGGGCCCGCAACGCTCCCTGCTCATCAAACAGCGCCCGTACCATTCCAGGCGTCACTACCGCGGCACAGGAAGCCGCCACGCCCTGGAGAAAACGCAAGGCGATCAACAGAGTCAGGTTGTTGGCCGTGGCCGCGGCGGCGGACAGGATAGCGTAGGCAAACAGTGCGGCGGCGAGCATGCGGCGATGGTCAAACAGGGAGCCGAGCTCTCCGAAGAGCAAAAGTCCCAGGCCGGTTCCCGCGGCAAAGGCCGCCAGAACGAGCTGTGCCTGGGCAATAGTTCCCCCCAGGGAGGCTGGCAGTCCCGGAACCGCAGGCAGTACGAGGTCTGTCCCCGCGAGCCCCAGAACCGTGCAACAGACCAACAGTGCAGCAACGCCAATAGCACTGGCTCCGCGGGTTTCAGGTGTCGCTCGCAAGATAGTCCTCGAGCTTCTTATCCAGCGCGAGCTTCGCATCAGAAGGTAAAAACGCCGCCTCGAAGCCGTTGCGTACCATTTCCAATGCCTGATCCCGCGTCATCGCCAGCGCGTTCTCCAGTGCGGCAAAGTTCTCCAGCAGATCGCCGCCAAAATAGGCGGGGTCATCGGAATTCACGGTAACGCAGAGCCCCCGGCCGAGGAGATCCAGTATCCGGTGCTCGCGCATGTCATCGTAAACGCAAAGACGCAGGTTCGAGAGAGGACAGACGGTGAGCGGCACCCGGGCCGCCGCAAGCTCCTCCAGCAGCGCTTCATCCTCGATCGCCCGCACACCGTGATCAATTCGACTGACCTTAAGCTTGGTCAGCGCATCGCGAATAAAGCCAGGAGGCCCTTCTTCTCCGGCGTGCGCGGTCAGCTCGTAGCCACGTTTTGCGGCCTCCTTGTACAGTGTCTGAAAATTGGCCGGCGGAAAGTCCCGCTCGGAGCTGGCCAGCCCGATGGCACAGAAGTGTGAGCGATAGGGGTCCGCCGCCTCGAGCATCGCAAGGCAGTCTGCTTCCGGCAGGTGCCGAAGAAAACTCAGAATCAGTCCAACGGATTGCCCCCAGCCTGTTTTTGCCTCGCGGATGGCGCGGTCAAAGCCCGCAAGCACGGTCCCGAGCGCAACCCCCTGAGGAAGGTAGGTCTGCGGCTCCACCATGATCTCGCAATGCACGATGTTCTGCTCGTGACACACCGCAAGATAATCCTGCATCAGCAGATAAAAATCATCCTCCTCCCTGAGCACTGACGCGCCGAGATAATACAAATCCAGAAAGCTTTGCAGATCACTGAAGTTGTAGGCGGCCTCGACCTCTTCCACGGTCGCGTAGGGCAGCTCAACCCCGTGTTTGGCTGCCAGCTCCAGCAGACGCGGGGCTCGCAGGCTGCCATCAATGTGCAGATGCAGCTCAGCCTTGGGCATGCCCGCCAGCCACCGGGTGACCGGGCCGAATTCCGGCTTACTCATTCTCAGGCTCTCCGCCAGTCAGGGTGTTCATAAACAGCTTGAAAGCTGCCTGTGCATCCGTTTCGCGGCAAACCAGCGTGTTTGCAGGCCCCTGACGCGCTTCAATGACCCCGGCGCTGGCCGCGGCAAAATGCCGTCGCGGAGAACCGTCCGCCGCCGTTGCCGGCATATTCTTGTCTGAGGTCGGCCACCAGGGTGTATCCGTAGGCTCAAAATCCACGGCCAAAGCCAGTCGCTCGCCAACGCAATAACGCTCCCGGTCCACCACCACCAGCGCCGCCAGCACATCCCAGAAATAGTATTCCCCGGAATCTATAAACCAGCGGTTCGCATCCAGAATCTCATCCCAGAAAGTTGCCGCCGGGTTGTCGACGCGCTGCTTGAAGTCTGCGGCAAACTCCGTGGTGACCTTCACATGATTCGTCACATCCAGGCCGACCAGTTCAATGGGCAGTTGCGAACGCAGCACCTTGTCTGCCGCGAGGGGGTCTACGTAGATGTTCCACTCTGCGCGGCTATTGGGATTGTCGTCTGTGAAACCCGGGACAATAATATTTCCCGGTGCATCCAGCGTTCCACCCATGACAACAAGACGCTCAGTGTTGGCCTGATCTTCCGGGTATTGCTCCAGCCACTGCGCAATGTTCGTGAGGGGTCCCGTCGCGAGAATCGTTACCGGGGTTAGCGCTGCCGCTGAAACACTGTGAAGCAGTTCGACGCCATGACGTGAATCCGGCGAGCGAGTACTCGGCGTCACCGCCACGCCCGACAGTTTGTCCATGTCCTCCTGCCAGGGCACGGGAAATACGAAGTAACCATCCAGAGGATAGGCATCACCGCAGGCCACCGGCACCGCGCTGTGCGGGTCGACAAGATCCAGGAGAGCCAGGGCATTGCGAACACCCGGCTCGCAATGCGCCTCGCCGCTGCCGGCCACGGTCACCGCGCGCAGATCGATCTGCGGATGGCGCGCAAGGAACAACAGTGCCGCCCAGTCATCGATGGCCATATCCGTATCAAAGATCACGGGTATACGCGGCGCCGGGCTCGGGAGCGTATGCGCATAGTCGGACCACCCCTTAATCAGCGCGTCAACCACGGGTTGGCCGACACGCTGTGCAGTTTCCAGCGCCCCGAGCCCGCCATCCGGATAATCCGCGGTGGTACTCCAGGCTGCGCTCTTGCCCCGAGGTGGCATGGTGTAGTTGCTCGCGGTGCGTAAAACCAGCACGCGCCGGGGATCAACACGTCCCTCCCGTCCGAGACGATGCAGGGCCGTCAGCGTGCCGGAGTCTTCCATATTTGACGTCATGAACTCTGCAGACTCCCCCGCGTAGGCATGCAGCCAGTCGTTCGCCCACTCGTTGAGCTTTTCCCCATGCCAGTAGGTACTCGCGGACAGCGTATCGCCGCGGGTCACAAAGGGCGGACGCTGGGCCCGGGGATAGCCGTTGAACTGCGCGCGAAATGCCTGCATGGCCGGCGTGTCCATCAGTGCGGTATTGCGCGTCAGCTGGTAAGCCCACTCGGCCAGATCCCCGTCGAGGGCAAAACTGATCGTATCCAGTGTCCAGCCGGTTGAAACGTCCTGCGGACCATCCGCGGGCTCAGAGCCCCCGAGAGGAATAAAACCGTAGGGCCACTCTTTGGGAATCTCTCGCGCATCAATTTCGTAGACCAGATCACCGTCCACCACCGCCGATGCCCAGGCCGCAGAGCCCAACGACACATCCTCAGGATCGCCGCCGGCGATGCCGGCAATCAACCAGTAAGCCCGGCTCAAATCAAAGCGTGAATCGAGACCCAGCGCCATGGTTGACGCCGTTGCATTGGGGATGCCTCCCCCAAGGCAGGCGATCAGCAGCCCGTCGTCGCGGTAGTAAAGCGGGTACTCCCCCAGAGTGAAGGGCATTTCCCTGAGGCCGGGATTACGCTCAAGCCAGAGTTGCAGCTCGCCGGGCTGATCACCCAGAGGCTCACCGTTTTCAAACATGCTCAGCACGACAACCTTCACCGGAAGCGTATCAGCAGCCCTGACGGGTACCACCGTAAGCGCCGCAAGTGTCAGCAAAACCGCCGCCAGAAGGGAGCGACCTGCGCGCGGGGAGAAAGCGACGTTGAACATGCGTTGGTCCTTAAATCAGCACAGGAAGATATTCAGAAAAATCGGCACAGCATACGCAGTCCCGCAATCGGCAGAAAGCCGGCGCATGCGGCCGCTCAGCTCGCACACGGAATAGCCGGAAAAAGCGGCTCGGCAGCGGGCTGACCGAGCTGACCCGACAGACCGGTCAGGGATTGACCAGGTCCTTCGGGCTCGGAGTGCGATCGCGGAAGGTATCCCAGCCGGCCACGAGCGTATCAACGACCTTCGAGCCGACCAGATAGGCGGACTCCAGCGATGCATCCAGTCCTGCGTAACCCTCGTTCTCCGAGAGCAGGTTCGTGGCCGCGTCCACGCCCGGCGGGGGCATGGTGTAGTTGCTCGCAGTGCGCAGAACCATCAGGCGATCACGATCCGCACGACCGGCTTTGGTCAACCACGTCAGCGCCTGCATGGTCCCCGTGTCCTCCATCGCCGAGGTCACAAAATTGCCCTCACCCTCACTCCAGTAATAGACCCAGTCATTCGCCCAGTCATTCATCAGGCTCCCGTGCCAGAACGTCATGGCGGCGAGATGATCGCCCTTTAACACGAAAGGCGGCTTCCGGGCGTTCGGGTGCTCGGTGTAGAGCAGCCGGGTCTCATCCAGAGACTCAAAGTCCGGCAGCTGCATATCCCTGGTCAGCTGATAGGCCCATTCGGTGAGCTCCGGATTGGTACGAAACATTTCTCCCGTGGGCTCTGGCTTGTTCTCATCAAAGGGCTTGGAGGTATAGCGTGCGATGTAGCCGTACTTCCAGTCCGCGGGCATTTCCCGCGGGTCGATCTCATGCGCCAGATCCCCATCCACCAGGTATTCAGCCCAGGCCGCGCTGCCAATGGATGCATCTTCAGGATCAACACCGGCTATACCCGCGACCAGCCAGTATGCCTTGCTCAGGTCAAAGCGCGGATCCATACCGAGCATCATGACAGAAGCGGTTGACTTGGCCGTGCCGATACCCGTGACCATCACCAGCACACCGTTCTCGCTATCAAAATGCAAAGTGTGATGACCGGCAAAGTCGAAGACCTGATCGAGATTGCGCCGCTCATTCCAGAGCTGAAATTCCGCGGCCTGATCACCGCTGTCCTCACCAATCTCAAACATGGTAACGACGACCACTTTAACCGGTATCGGCGCCGGAGCCTGCGCGACCGCCTGAGTATTGTTTTCGGGAGCCGTCGCCGGGGGCGGCTCAGCACCACAGGCACTGAGCAGGAGACTCAGCAATGGAAGGCATAGCAGGACGGGGATGAATCGCATGGTGTTCCTCTCAGTTAGTGCGCTAAACACGGGTAAGACTACCAGCTACACAGCGCATAGCGGTCGCAAAGAAATCCAAAACTGTGCGCCGAAGGGGCCAGCGCAGCCGTCGGTGCGGTGGCGATCTGCCGGACAAAACCCTCGAGACGGCTTGCATGGCGCGCGAGCAGACTGTTTTTCACCGGCTCAGGCAGGAAGGAATATCGCAGGGAATTCTGATGCAGTTGCACGATTTCCGGCCAGCTCAGATTGAAGGCCTTGACCGCGACAAAAAACTCATCGGTCAGGTTGCTGTCCCACATACCCCGATCATCGGTCGAAAGAGCCACAGGAATGCCGGTGCGCAGATACTCCGGAAACGGGTGCTGGCTGTAGTCATCAACGTATTCGAGGAGCAGATTCGAGATCAGATTGATTTCCACCAGATAGGGCCCGTGGCGCATCAGCCGCAGCGTGTCCGGGTCACTGATCAGATTGACCCCATGGCCGATACGATCAGCGCCGAGCAGCAGCGTGTCGCGAACATGATCGTTGGGCTCATCAACTTCCCCCGCGTGAATGGACAGGCGAACGCTGTGATGACGGCTGCGCATTTCCCGCAGGACCGGCAAAAACCGCAGCGGATAGCCCTTGTCGTTATCCTCGCGGCCGACCATATTCAGGGCGACAAACAGGTCGTTGTGCCGGGCTACAAAATCGTAGAGGTAGCGAAGGTGATTCTCTGCATCGGGATGAAACCGCAGGATAGCGACCTGCAAACGCACCGTAACGCCGGTAGCCAGGGCGTCGTCGTCCTGCAGCCTGGCGCGATAGATCTCCGCCACGGCATCCGGATCCAGGGTAGCGCCCGTCGGGTCAATAAACCCGAGTACACCAATCATGCTTTCGAGATATATCAGGCCCTCATCCCCAAAAGCCTGCATGTTCTTCACCAACGCATCGGCGGCCAGATACGGGTTGAGGTACAGATCACCCATACGCTGCCAGTGGGTCTGAAAAAATTCATCCCGGCCCTCGTAGGGCTTGTCCAGACGCAGGCTGTCCAGCCAGGCCGCTTTCTGCGCATCATTGAGGGCATCCAATGCGAGGTACTCGGCTTTCTCGCAGGCATCCAGTTCCTCGTAGCGGCTTTCCTGAATGTTGACGAACATCAGCAGATAGGGCGACTCGGTAAACGCATTGCCGCCATAGGGCCGGCAATTGTTAATCTTGACCCGCGTGTAATAGCGATAGCCCCGCTCGGCCTGAGCCATCGCGAGGTCGTAGAACCACTCGGAGAGAATCGAACCGGAGAGATGATTGTGCAGATCGCCGCCCTTGGGCATGGCGTATAAAAAGCGGTAGAGCTCCTCGTCGCTGGCGTCGCGCTTGAACGCTTCGAACCAGCCGGCGATGTCGCCAGTTGCCGGCGGCAGCGCGGCCTGCAGCGGCTGCGCCGCGCCGAGCAAGGCCGTCAGCGCCAGCAGGCTGCGCAGCGCGCCCTGCCCCATCGCCGCTCTGATATTTTCAAGTAATGTTCTCATCGCTCGTCCACCCCGTCGCCTTTCCCTTGCCACGCTTAAACCGCTCTTGCGCATTTTCAGCGGCGAGCATCATCGGTCAGTCTGAACGCTTGGGCAAGGCAAGTTCGGTGCCACGCCGCCCTGCGGCGACCGCGCAGTCAGGGTATTGCGCTGCAGCGCTGCTCCTGGCGCTTAAGTCACACCGCGCAATCTCCGAACGCAAGGGACAGCTCAGGGCGACGCACCGGCACAGTGCGCCGCCGCGCTTTTTTTGTGCGAGCCTCCTGATAGCCCAGCCCGGCCTTGCCGCCCTGCGAGAGGCCGTGCATGCTTGGCCTTTACCCCAGTAACAGGAACACAGCGTGGACAGCCAGGCCCCCTACCCCCGGGACATGCGCGGCTACGGGCAGCACCCACCCCGGCGCGACCTGCCCGGCGGGCAACGTATCGCCGTGCAGTTTGTGATCAACTATGAAGAAGGCGGCGAAAATTGCGTGCTCCACGGCGATGCCGCTTCCGAAACCTTTCTGTCAGAAATCATAGGTGCACAGGCCTACCCGGACCGACACCTGAGTATGGAGTCGATCTACGAGTACGGCAGTCGTGCGGGCTTCTGGCGCCTGCATCGCCTGTTCACCGGCCGAGAGGTGCCAGTCACGGTCTTTGGGGTCACCAGCGCCCTGGCGCGCAATCCCGAAGCGGTTGCCGCCATGCGCGAAGCGGGCTGGGAGATTGCCTGCCACGGATTACGCTGGATCAGCTATCAGGAGATGGCGATAGATAAAGAGCGCCAACACATGCAGGAGGCCATCGCCTGGCATACAGAGCTGACCGGCGAGCCCCCCCTGGGCTGGTATACCGGGCGCGACAGTCCCAATACCCGGCAGTTGCTGCTCGAGCACGAGGGGTTTTTGTATGACTCAGACTCCTATGCCGACGACCTCCCCTACTGGCTGGACTCGTCGCATGGCCCCCACCTCGTCATCCCCTACACGCTCGACACTAACGACATGCGCTTTGCCAGCCCCCAGGGATTCAATTGCGGGGACCAGTTTTTCAGCTATCTGCGCGATGCCTTCGATACGCTCTATGCCGAGGGCGCTGAGCAGCCGAAGCTGCTCAATGTCGGGCTTCACTGCCGCATAGCCGGCAGACCCGGCCGTTTCCTCGCCCTGCAGCGTTTCCTCGACTACGTGCTGCAACACGACGATGCCTGGCTGTGCCGGCGCGTGGATATTGCCCGGCACTGGCACGCCCACTACCACCCCGATTCCCTGTGAGGAGAACTACCCATGCCCGAGTTTCAGGAGGCCACCGGACTGTTGTCTTCGTTGCAGTACCGACCTACCCTCGCGCCATTTGTGGCGCTAGCGGCCCTGCTCATTCTTGCGCCCACCGTCGTGAAGGCTGATACGACGAATCCACCGAGCGCTGAAGAACTGATCAGCGCCCTGGGCCTCGAGGGGCATGTCGAGGGCGGCTTTTATCGCAGAACCTACGAGGCGCTGGAGCAGCCGCGCATCGGCACTGCGTCGGGTGAGCGTTTCAGCATGACGTCGATTTTTTACCTGCTCACCGAGGGCGGTCCGATTGGACACTTCCATCGCAACCGCTCAGATATCGTCCATTACTTTCATCTGGGCGACCCGATCGAATACCAGATGATTCACCCGGACGGACGCCTGGAAACGGTGATAATGGGGCCAGACCCGCGCAAGGGACATCAACTGCAACTCACGGTAGCAGGCGGCATATGGAAGGCTTCTCGCCTGCACGGCGAGGGCCGCTATGGCTACGGACTCATCAGCGAGGCGGTAAGCCCGGGCTTTGATTACAGCGATATGAGTCTGGGCAAAACCTCTGCGTTAGTCTCACTTTTTCCGCAGCACGAAGCGCTGATCCGGGAGCTCAGTCGGGAAAACACACCCTGACGGCAACAGTCCACGACAGCACCCATTGACGTCCCCCGAGGCCAAAACCGCACCATCACGGTGCATAATCGCATCAGCAGGCGAGGTTACCA
>CAZGGN010000018.1:11455-20340 GCA_964525195.1 uncultured Congregibacter sp. | reverse complement strand
GGGGACGGCGAGCGCCTGGTCGCCGAGTACGACGAGCAGGGCGCGAAGGCCGGGATGGCGGTGGCGCTGAGGGTCGGAGACCTCCCGGTGCCGGGCACCGACCTGTCGCCGCTGGAGCGCTTTCGCCCGCTGTTCGAGCCACGCACCATCGCGGTGCACAAAAGCCGAGGTAGCTGAGATTGATCGCCCTATCAGACACCGGCAGCGTCATCGCCGGTGCCCGCAGGCCTCCCAAGCTCATGAAAACAATAGCGATTTTTTTGCTGTCTGGCGGCCGGGCGATTGGCATCATTTATGCACTACTCTCACGACGTAGTGCCCCAGTATTACAAAAAAGTGTTCATCAGCCCATGCCGATGAACCGCATCATGCATTTTGAGGAGAGGTCATGAAGCCATTCACCACCCGCCGCCTGCCGCTGGCAGCCACTATCGCAGCGATTGTTGCATCAGTGCCTGTGGCCAATGCCCAGGACGACAAGCAGCAAATCGAAGAAGTCGTTGTTACCGGTTCACTGGGGTCTTTGCCAGGTGAAGACGTACAGATTTTTGGCTTCGGGAAGTCACTGCTGGAAACGCCCCGCTCCGCATCGACAATCAGCGCGGAGCAGCTGGATCGTTTCAATATCACGGACATCGATGAGCTCGTGGCGTTTGCACCGGGCACATTTACCCAGTCTTTCTTCGGCGTCGCGGGTTCCCTGGACGTGCGCGGAACCGCCGGCGAAACCTACTTCAGGGGTATGCGTCGTATCGATAACCCCGGCAACTATCCGACGCCGATCGGTGCATCCGACCGCATCGACATCGTTCGCGGTCCCGCCTCGCCCATCTACGGTCCCGCAAAAATTGGCGGCTACCTCAACTTCAATCCGAAATCCTCGCGCGCGGAGTCCGGAGAATACCTGGACGAGACTTCTGGCGGCCTGTCTTACGAGACCGGGAGCTGGAACCGCAATGTCGTGACCGCTGAGGTCGGCGGCCCAATCAACGAACGCATGGGCTACTACCTGTACGGCGAAGTGGAAGACTCCGACAGCTTCTACGACAACACCGAAACCCAGCAGACCATTTTGCAAGCCGCCTTCGATGTGGATCTGAGCGACAAGCTGGTCATGAAGCTTGGCGGCATGTACCACGATTATGATGGGAACCAGGTGGCGGGCTGGAACCGTCTGACCCAGGACCTCATCGACAACGGCACCTACATCACCGGTACTGCGAGCCCCCTCGATACCAATGGGGACGGCAAGATTTCGCACCAGGAATACAACGTCGTCGGCAGTGATGGCACGCCGCCGCTGTCCAACTTTGTGTTTCGCCCCGGCTTCGTCACCGAGGAGAACCTGAACCCGGCCATGGCGCTGGTCAACCCGGGCACCACCAAGCTGGACGAAAGTAACGTCCTGGTCGATCCTAATGACGAGCTCGTGAGCGAGGTCCTTACGCTGTATCTGGATTTTGAATACACCATGGACAACGGCATCACGATCACCAACCAGCTCTTCTACGAGACCCTCGATAACAACAACGAGAACGCTTACGGCTTCTCACAGTTCGGCGAGGTCGATGTTATCGAAGACAAGCTCGTGTTTGCCTTCGAAAAGGACTTCGGGTCCATGACAGCGGACTTCCAGTTCTCGCCCTCTATCCGCTATACCGACTTCCTGCGCGGACAGGATTTCATCAACGAATACTTTGATCGTCGCGACCTCAGCCAGAGCAATGCCGAGCGCGATCCCTCGCTGGATACGCGGCTCCTGTCGACGCAAATCAACGACGATTACTCGGAATACCAGAGCGGCGACTACACCATGTATGGCCTCGCGTTTCTGGGCGATTTCACCTTTGATAACGGCATCGCGGTCACCCTCGGCGTGCGTCAGGACTGGGTAGACGCTGAGGCGAGCACCCCCCTTGAGCTGCTGCTGTTCCCGGACGGAGCGATCGAACAGGCCTCCGACTCTGAAGAGCTCCTGTCCTGGTCTGCCAGCATTAACTGGACGACGGATTTCGGCCTGATTCCGTACTTCACCATCGCCGAACAGGCGACGCTGATTGCCGGTCAGGTCGGTGATCTACCCACCGCGCAGATCGCCACAGGCACCTGGACCGATACCTCGGACCTCTGGGAAGTCGGTCTGAAGGGCAGTTTTCTGGATGACTCGCTGTACTTCGCGGTCAACTACTACGAGCAGGAGCGTGTGGACTTCAACGCCCAGGCAATCGTCACCAACCCCACCAGCCGCACCGAGGGCATCGAGGCCGAGCTGCGTTGGGTAGTTAACGACGACCTGGTTGTCACCGGTGGCTGGACCAACATGGAAGTCATCATTGTCGAGGCAGCCGAAAACGGCGGTCAGTTTGGCTTCTACGGGGCCGATGATATTCCCCAGATCGATCCCACGCTGGTCTTTGGTGGTCAGATCATCGGGATACCGACGTCGCCGGACGGACGCCGGGCGGGTATACCTGAGAACATTTACACGCTCACAGGGACCTACTCCTTCAACGACAACCTGGCGATCAGCGGCAGTGTCATCAGCGTAGACGAGACCCCGTCCGGCTCTTCCGGTGCCGTGATTCTTCCTTCCTACACGCTGTTAAATGCCGGCATTGTTTATGAGACCGAATCCTGGACGTTCCAGTTCAATGCCAAGAACCTGACGGACGAGCGCTATTTCCGCTCGAACTTCCCGGACTTGTTCGGCAGCCAGATTGTTCTGCCGGAGCTGCCACGCAACTTCCAGGCGCGGGTCGCCTACAAGTTCTAGGCCTCAATCAGCGAGCCCCTCCGGGGCCAGCGACCAAGCCCTCTTCGGAGGGCTTTTTTGTGCGTGCACGGTCTGCAACACTAGCGACTTATTCTGGTACCGGAACATCTCCATGGACAACGCGCTGCAGCAGGCCTTCCGTCAACTCGCCGATGCGATGAACAAAGCCGTAATCGGCCAGGAAGACGTGGTGCAGACCCTGATGATCGCGCTGCTGACCAACGGCAATGTGCTGCTTGAGGGTTTACCAGGCACGGCCAAGACCCGCTCGGTGAAGACCCTGGCCCGGGTACTGGATGCAACGCTGGGGCGAATTCAGTTCACTCCGGACCTGCTCCCTTCGGATGTCACAGGAACGGAGATCTATCAGGAAATCGAAGGACGGCAGGAGCTGCGCTTTCAGCAGGGCCCCCTGTTCAACAACATCGTCCTCGCCGACGAAATCAATCGCTCGCCCGCCAAGGTGCAGGCCGCACTGCTGGAAGCCATGGAGGAGCGCACGGTCACGGTTGCCGGCAAAAGCTACGCACTGCCCCCGCTGTTTATGGTGTTGGCAACGCAAAACCCGATTGAGCAGGAAGGCACCTATCCGCTTCCGGAAGCACAGATGGACCGCTTCATCATGAAAATTACCGTGAACTATCCCGATGATGAAGCGGAAGAAAGCATTATTCGCCTCGTGCGCGGTGAAGAGTCATCGGATACCGGAAGCGACGAACCCCGCCTCTCGCAGGACCTGGTATTTGAAGCCCGGGAGGCCATGTCCTCTACCAGCGTGTCACCGAACATCGACAAGTACATTGTGGCGCTGGTCATGGCCACCCGCGAACCGCGGCGCTATCCCGAGTCTCGCCTCCCGGACTGGATACGCGTGGGCTCAAGCCCCCGGGCGAGCATTGCGCTGGATAAATGTGCGCGCGCCCATGCCTGGTTGGACGGCCGGAACTATGTGGATCCGGAGGACGTGCGCGCCGTTGCGCACTCGGTGCTCTGCCATCGAATGATTCTCAGCTATGACGCCCTCGCTGAATCCGTCGACAGCCACGCGGTGATTGACGAACTGCTGCGTCAGGTTGCCGCCGCCTGAGCCCGCCCGCATGTCCTGGCTACGCCCCAAGCGCAAAACCCCCGGGGTCGCCGATGATCGCATTGCCGCCAGTCTCGCGCATCTGCGTGCTCTGGAATTCAAAGCTCGCGGCTTTTCCTTTCTGCCCCGGCAGCCGGTGCGCAGCATCCTCACGGGGCGCCACGCATCGCGGCTGCGCGGTCGGGGCCTGAATTTTGAAGAGCTGCGCCACTACCGCCCGGGGGATGATATCCGGAGCATGGACTGGAAGGTCACCAATCGCACCGGCAAACCTCACGTTCGGGTCTACACCGAAGAACGTGAGCGCCGGGTTCAACTGCTGATTGATCAGCGGGTGAGTATGTTCTTTGGCAGTCGCCGTGCCATGAAGTCGGTCGTCGCTGCCGAGGTTGCGGCCCTCGCCGCCTGGCGGGTTGTGGCCGCGGGCGACCGACTCGGAGCCATGGTGTTTGACGACCGCCACTGCGCCACGATTCCCGCGCGACGCAGTCGCGATAACGTCATCGCCCTGCTCTCCCAGTTGGCCCGGGCAAACGCCGCGCTCAGAGCCGGCCAGCAATCCCGCGAGGAGCAGCTTAACGTTGCGCTGGACACGCTTGCCCGGCGCCTCTCTCACGACGCGCTGGTGATCTATATCGGTGACGGCCTTGGCTGGAACGATCGCAGCGACGAATTGCTCAAGCAAATCTCACTGCACAACGACATGATCGTCATCAATATTGCGGACCCGGCAGAGATCGATCTGCCTGCGCTTCCCGAGTTGCTTGTCTCCGACGGCGAAATGCAGATTTCCGTATCCGGGAAGCGGGACCAGCTCAATGCGCGTTTTCGCCAGAGCTATAACGAACATGTGGGTCGCATGCACGCGGTGCTGCGGCGCTATGGACTGCCGCTGATTGAAATCAACACCGTCGATGATCCCCTGCATCAACTGCTCAAAGCACTGGGAGCAACAAAGTGATACCGCTCTTCGGCCCGGGCTGGGGTAACTACGCAATCCGGGGCATCGTCGAGGTTCGCCTGCCCGATGCGGTTTCGCTGCAGCCGGAAACGCCGGGCTGGTGGATCCTGCTTGCGCTCTTGCTCTACGCCGCGGGGCACCGCGCCTGGCGCAGCTGGAACCGCTATCGCCGCAACCGCTATCGTCGGGAAGCCCTGCTGCAGCTCCAAACGCTGCATACGCGCTATCGCCAGGGCGATCGCGAGTGTCTGCGGGAACTGGCCCCACTCCTTCGTGCAACGGTGCTGCAGGCTGTTGGGAATCGAAGTCTGGCCAGTGCGCGTGGCGACGACTGGCACCGTGCGCTGCAGCAACTGGCGCCAGACGTCGCGCCGCCGCCGGTGGTCGAGCTCGATATGCTGGCCTATGCGCCGCTGGCCGACACCGCGGACCACAGCGAAGCGCTGTTTGACAGCCTGCGGCTCTGGATCCAGCGCCACGAGCACAGTGATGCTTGAGTTCAGCGCTCCCTGGGCTTTCGCCCTGCTCGGACTACCGCTGCTGGTGCGCTGGCTGCTGCCTCCCCACCGGGAAAGTCAGGACTCGCTGCAGGTGCCCTATTTTCAGCGCCTGGTGTTGCTCAGCGGCGAAACGCCCCGGGCCGGCGCCAGCGTACTCCGACGCCGTCGGCTGCAGTTGGCGGTCAGCATCCTGGGTTGGTGCCTGCTGGTGAGTGCCGCGGCAAAACCCGAGTGGGTGGGCCCGCCGATCACCGTAGAAAAGTCCGCTCGGGACCTGATGCTGGCACTGGATCTTTCAGGCTCCATGGAGACGGCGGATTTCAGCGACACAGCCGGCATCAGGACAGATCGACTCAGCGCCGCCAAAACTGTCTTGAAGGAGTTTGCCCTGGGCCGCGCGGGTGACCGCCTGGGACTGATTGTTTTCGGCAATGCGGCCTACCTCCAGGCGCCGTTCACCGATGACATCCCTACCTGGCTCACCCTGCTTGATGAGAGCGAGGTTGCGATGGCGGGTCAGAGCACCGCGCTGGGCGATGCGATAGGACTCTCGATTGCGATCTTTCAGGAGTCGAAGACCGATAATCGTGTTTTGATTGTGCTGACCGACGGCAACGACACAGGGTCTCGCGTGCCGCCGATTGACGCCGCAATGATTGCGGCCGCAAGTGATGTCAGGATTTACACCGTCGCCGTCGGTGACCCGGAAACCGTCGGTGAAGAGGCGCTCGATCTCGACACGCTCGAACGCATTGCAGTCAGTACCGGTGGCAACAGTTTTCATGCGCTGGACCGCGCATCCCTGAGCCGGGCCTACCGGGAAATTGACAGTCTCGAGCCCGCGCAATACGACTCCCTGTCCTACCGTCCAAGGACAACGCTGTTTCATGTGCCGCTGACACTCTTTGCCCTGCTCTACCTCCTGGCTTTGCCACTGTTCGCGCTCCTGGGCTGGCGCCACCAGAGGTCTATCCATGTTTGAGCTGGAGACGCTGGCAGACTTCCATTTTCTGCGACCCGGCTGGCTGCTGCTACTTCTGCCCTTCGCGGGGCTCAGCATGCTGCAGTGGCGGCGCAGCGACCTCGGACGGCAGTGGGAGCCGATCATCGCGCCCCACCTCCTGCCACAAATGATCGTTCCGGGCAGCCAGCGTCGATTGTTCTCGCCGCTCTGGGTGTCCATCATTCTCAGTCCGCTGCTGGTACTGGCGATTGCCGGCCCCAGCTGGCAGCGCGGTGACTCGCCCTTTGCCCGTGACTCCGCTTCTCTGGTCATCGCGATCGACCTCTCATCCTCCATGCAGGAGCCCGACCTGCAGCCCAGTCGATTGCAGCGGGCGCGAGACAAGATTCTCAAACTCGTGGAAGCGAGGGGCGATGCCTACACCGCTCTGCTTGCCTATGCGGGGACTGCGCATACGATTCTGCCCCTGAGCAATGACGCAAAAATCCTGCTCCACTACCTTGATGCGCTGGAGGTGGGCATGCTCCCGCGCGAGGGCAAGGCTCCGGAAAACCTGTTGCCCCTGGCGGAGGCCCTGCTCGAGACCCGGGGTGGCGGTGGCAGCCTGCTCATCGTTGGCGACGGCGCGGGCGACGCTGCTGCGCGGGCGTTTGCCGGGTGGGCCGAGCGCAGCGACACACAGCTCCTGATCTGGGGTATGGGTAAAACGCAGACGCAGCTGGACGCTGACGCACGCCGGGGGCTTGCGGCACGCGCGCAGCCGCTGCAGGAAGCGCAGCTGCGCGCCATCAGCCGGGCGGGCGATGGCTACTACCGCCCGGTGAGCGCCGACGACAGCGACATCCGCGATCTGCTGAAACGCATTGATCGTCATTACCGCCTCAGCGACGATAGTGCGCGCCCGTGGATAGATAATGGCTACTATCTGCTGCCTCCGATCATGTTGCTGTTCCTGCTTTGGTTTCGCAGCGGCTGGGTACTGCGATGGTAGATCGCCTCAGACAGTGGCTGGCGCAGGGCGCATCGCGGCGGCTTGGCACGCTGCTCCTGGCACTCCTTGCAGCCTGGGCTGTCGCCCGACCCTCACAATTTCTTGACCTCTGGCTCACCCCCGATCAGCAGGGCCGGCTGTGGTTTGAATACGGCGACTACGCCCGGGCCGCGCGCGCCTTCGAGGATCCCCGCTGGCGCGGCATGAGTCTCTACGCCGCCCAGGACTTTTACGGCGCAGCGCAGTACTTTTCCCAGTACCAGGACGCAGACTCCCTGCTCGCCCGAGCCAATGCCCTCGCCCAGGCTCGGGAATATCTGGATGCGCGGGAGGTCTACGAGGAGCTTGCACGGCGCTATCCGGATCATCCCGGGCCTGCCGTCAACCTACCGATTGTTCAGGCGTTGATAGATGCCAATCGCGAGCTGTCTGAAAGTCAGCAGGCAGAGTCCGGTGATCTCAGCTCAGAGCAGGACACAGGCCCCCGATCTTCAGAGGGCGACGAGCGTGTGAGCATGCTGGAACGCGAGCAGTACAGCGCCGAAGCACTGCTGCAGGATCCGGAACTCACTGCCATGTGGCTGCGTCAGGTGCAACGCAACCCATCGCAGTTCCTGAGTGCAAAATTTTATCTGCAGCTTCAGCGACGCGAGGCCGGCTCCCCGTGAGCCATTGGCCGGCCCGCGTCCTCGTGCTGCTGTGTCTGAGTGTCGCAGTGCCTGCGCCGGCCTCAAAGGCCGTCACTCCCGAGACTCTGCTCCGGAATGGGGAGCTTATGCTGTCACTAGTGGTCGATTCCCAGGATCCGCTGTATCAACGTGCCCCTGTGGTACTCGCCATTGAGATCGGTACGCCGCGTTGGTTCAGTCGCGGAACCCGGGTGCAGAGTTTTGCCGTAGCCGGTGCAGTGGTTCGTCCCGTCTCCAGTTTCGCCAACAACCAGACCCGACGTATAGACGGCCAGAGCTGGAGTATCCAGCGCTGGCGTTTTCGTATCTACCCGCAGGATGCCGGCGCACTCACCCTCCCGGAGATCACCGTTTTCGTCTCCATCAATACCGAGTCCGCAGGCATCGTCGAAGGCGAACTCAAACTGACTCATCCGCCCCTTGAGATCCTCCAACCGCCGGGGACCGAAGCGCTGGAACACTGGGTGGCTACGCCTTCCCTGCAGATCGACGAGCGTTGGGAGGGCCTTGCCGAAGACTATCGCCCGGGCGACGCAATCACCCGGGTGCGGCGGTTCCTCGTTGAGGACGTGCCGGCAATGATGCTGCACGGTAGTGATACCGCTGATATACCGGGACTCTCCCTGTATGCTGCACCGCCCCGGGTTGAGGACCGCAGCAATCGCGGCGCGCTATCCGGCCTGCGCGAAGAAACGCTCATCGTGACCTTTGAATCTCCCGGCGACTATCAGCTTGAAGGACTGGACTACGCCTGGCTCAATACAGACAGTGGCCAGATAGAGCATATTGTACTGGCGCCACGGGAGATCACCGTGAGCGGCAGCACGGCGCCCGGGGAAGAAGCTCTAGCGAGCGCGTCAGCACCACTGGCGCTGCGAACGCTGCTCCCGGGCGGCGCAGGATTGCTTGCGCTCCTGCTG
>CAZGGN010000018.1:0-11445 GCA_964525195.1 uncultured Congregibacter sp. | reverse complement strand
CTGGAACTCCTGTACTGGCGACTGTCCCGAGATGGTCACTGTCAGCGTCTGGAGGAAGCCTTCAGTGATGCGAGTCAGCAGGTCGCCCTGCGGGAGCTTCTTGCCCACGCCTACGGCAAGGGCGAACCCCCGAGCCGCATCGACGCGGCCAAAGCTCTGTGGAAGGCCCTCGCACGGCCGGCATCCCAACGCCAGGGCAGGGCCCGCTTTGAAATGAATCCCCGGCGACTCCCACTGCGACAAAGCCCTGACAGACAATAGTTATCACCCGGCTCGGACGGCTAAAAAACGCCGCAGCGTTACCGAAGATTCTTCTGAGATGGCATACTCTTTGCGACTCATAAAAAGCCCTGTCCATTATCAGCAAACTGAGAACGCAGTCGGAAGCCTTTATGCCTGAAGCAACACAGAATAGCCCGCGGGGTGCCATGCAGGACTTCATCCAGCAATTACCAAAAGCAGAACTCCACGTACATCTCGAGGGCACGCTGGAGCCCGAGCATATTTTCAGTCTGGCGCAACGCAACGGAATCGAGCTGCAGTACAAAACGCCGGAAGACGTTGTGGCTGCCTATGACTTTCACGACCTGCCGTCCTTTTTGGCCATCTATTACGCGGCCATGGATGTGCTGCGTGAAGAGCAGGACTTCTACGAGCTCGCCCTGCACTATTTTCGGCGCGCAGCGGCACAGAACGTTGTCTATGTAGAACCCTTCTTTGATCCCCAGGCCCACACCAGCCGCGGCGTGCCTTTTGATACGGTGATCGCCGGTATTTCCCGGGCCCAGAAAGAAGCCCGCGATTCGCTGGGCGTAGAGAGCAATCTGATCATGTGTTTCCTGCGGGACATGAGTGCGGAGTCTGCTGCGGAACATCTGGATATGGCGATACCGCATCTGGATAAACTCATCGGCGTGGGACTCGACTCGGATGAGAAGGATAATCCTCCGGCCAAGTTCGCCGAGGTGTTTGCCCGGGCCCGGGAGCTGGGCCTGAAACTCACGATGCACTGCGACGTGAACCAGAAAGACATTCTGGAGCACATCGGCGAATGCCTCGATATGATCGGCGTTGACCGTATCGATCACGGGATCAATGCACTGGAAGATGACGCTCTGTGCACCGAGATAGCGCGACGCGGTCTCGGATTGACAGTCTGCCCGGTCTCCAATCGATTTGTTGTACAAAATCTGACAGGGGATGAAATTCGCGAAATGCTCCGCCGCGGAATGAAAGCCACCATCAACTCAGACGATCCTGCCTATTTTCGCGCCTACATGAACGAGAATCTCATGGCCCTGGCAGACGAGGCAGACTTCAGTCGCGAAGAGCTCATCACTCTGACCCGCAACGCCTTTGAAGTGAGCTGGATGCATGAATCACAAAAGGCGGCGTACCTCGCTCGCCTGGATCAGGTGCACTGAACATGCGTGACGCTATCGATCGCTTCTTCGGTCTCACGGAGCACCAGAGCAGTATTCGCCAGGAAGTGATCGCCGGCGTGACTACCTTTCTTGCGATGGCCTACATCACCGTGGTGAACCCCGGCATTCTGTCTGCCGCGGGCATGGACTTCGGCGCGGTATTTGTTGCGACCTGCCTGGCTGCCGCCCTTGGCACGGCGGTGATGGGGCTGTACGCGAACTACCCGGTGGCGCAGGCGCCGGGCATGGGCCAGAACGCTTTTTTCACCTATGGCATTGTGCTGGGTCTCGGCCATAGCTGGCAGAGCGCCCTGGGTGCGGTGTTTATCTCGGGCCTGATCTTTATCGCCCTGTCGGTACTCCCGGTGCGCGAGTGGCTGATCAACGCCATCCCCCGCTCACTCAAACTCGGCATCTCGGCGGGTATCGGATTCTTTCTCGGCATCATCGCTTTATCGGGCAGCGGGGTGATCGTCGGAAACGAGGCCACTCTCGTGGGGCTTGGGGACCTGACCGCAACACCGGCGATTTTCATGCTCCTGGGCTTTGTTCTGATCGCGGCCCTGTCAGCCCGCGGGACGGTTGGCGCAGTCGTGATCGGCATGCTGGCGGTGACCCTGCTCGGCTGGCTTACCGGCGCGGCGGAGTTCAAGGGTGTGGTTTCCATGCCCCCGCCCATGACCACGCTTTTTGAACTGGATATCGTGGGCGCGCTGGATTTATCCATGGTCACCGTCATTCTCACTCTGCTGCTGGTGGATGTTTTTGACACCGCCGGCACGCTTGTCGGGGTGGCTAACCGTGCCGGCATGCTGGATGAGAACGGCCACCTCCCGCGCCTGCGTAAGGCGCTGCTCTCGGACTCCAGTGCCACCGCGGTCGGCGCCCTGCTCGGAACCTCCTCCACGACCAGCTACATCGAAAGTGCCGCCGGTGTCGAAGCGGGCGGGCGCACGGGACTTACCGCGGTGACTACGGCGCTGCTGTTCCTGCTGTGCCTGTTTATTGCGCCTCTGGCCCAGAGCATCCCGGGATTCGCTACCGGCGCAGCGCTCCTCTTCGTCGCCACCATCATGGCCCGGGCCCTAGCGGATCTCGAATGGGGCGATGTAGCAGAGAGTGCGCCAGCAATCGTAACCGCCATCGCGGTGCCCCTCAGTTACTCGATCGCCGATGGCATTGGCTTGGGTTTTATCACCTACGCACTGATAAAGATTGTTTCCGGCAAGGCGAGCCGCTGTCCCCTGGCGGTCTACCTAATCGCCGGGATCTTTATGCTAAAGTTCGGCTTCCTCTCCTGAATACAGCGTAAATATCCCGAATGGATAAAGTCTATATCTCGGCCAACGATTTGCTGTTGGACTCCTTTCGCCTGGCACAACAAATCGTCGAAAGCGGTTTTCGGCCAGATTTTATTATCGGCGTATGGCGTGGGGGCGCACCGGTCGGGATCGCAATTCAGGAATATCTCGAATACGTCGGCGTGACCACTGACCACATCGCCATTCGCACCTCATCCTACACGGGCATCAACCAGCAGGAGAAAACCGTGCGGGTGCACGGGCTCGACTACATTATCAACAACGTCAATGCCGAGGATGATGTGCTACTGGTAGACGATGTTTTTGATTCTGGCCGCAGCGTCAAAGCAATTTTCGACAAACTGAATGCCAAGTGTCGCCGCAATATGCCGCAGAACATGAAGGTGGCGACGCCCTGGTACAAGCCGGCAAAGAACGTCACCGATATCACGCCGGATTTTTTCGTCCATGAAACGGACGCCTGGCTGGTTTTTCCCCATGAACTGGTGGGGCTCACCCAGGAGGAAATCATCAATAACAAGGGTCCGCTGGCGCAGACCCTCAAGTCACGACTGCGCAGCGCCGGCTAGCGGGGCTGCATTCTGATTGCACCGTCCATACGGATGACTTCGCCGTTGGTGTAATCGTTTTCCACGATGTACTGAGACAGATGCGCGATCTCATCGGGCTTGCCAAGGCGCTTGGGAAACACCGGCTGCGCCGCAAGGCTGTCGTAGGCTTCCTTGGGAAGGCTCTCAAACAGCGGGGTGTGAATCAGGCCCGGCGCAATCGTGTTGACGCGAATCCCCAATGACGCCAGATCGCGGGCGATCGGCAGGGTCATGCCCACAATGCCGCCCTTTGACGCGCTGTACGCGGCCTGACCGATCTGCCCCTCGTAGGCGGCCACGGAGGCCGTATTGATGATGACACCGCGAGCGCCGTCCTCGTTAACGGGATCCTGCCTGGCCATCTGCGCGGCCGCCAGACGCAGCACGTTGAAGGTTCCGATCAGATTCACATCGATCACCTTCTTGAAGCGCGCCAGTTCGACCGGTTCACCGCGGCTGACGGTCTTGGCAGCGTCGCCAATACCCGCGTAGTTATTGCAGATATGTACGGCACCGAAAGCCTCAACGGTCGCCGCAAGGGCTGCCGCTACCTGCTCCTCGTCGGCCACGTTGACCTGGCGATAAATAACGCCCTCGCCCAGCTCTTCGACCAGCGCGTTACCGCGCGCTTCGTTCATATCGAAGATCGCAACTTTCGCACCGAGGGCGTGATAGCGACGCACCGTTGCCTCGCCCAAACCGGAAGCTCCACCGGTCACAATTGCTACTTTTCCTTTGATCTCCATACCCTAACTGCTCCTTGATTAGCGAATGATTCGAGTTGATCGGCGATCAGGCCGCCTGCTCCCGGGCCTCCGCGGCACGGTCCAGGGCTATCTGCGGCGGCGCAAAGCGCTCCCCATAGGCTGATTCCAGTTCCTGGCAGCGAGCGACAAACTTGTCATAACCATAGGTCTTTACAAACTGCAGCAAACCGCCGGTCCAGACCGGCGCACCGATACCCATAATGGACCCGATATTGCCGTCTTCTTCCGAGCGCAACACACCACTTTCGAGACACTTGAGCGCTTCAATCACCTGCCGGAACAACAGCCGATCCTTGATATCCTGTCCCGGCAGACAGATGTCCGACCGGTAGTAGAGGTCAAACAGCGGTGACCAGATGGCCTTGCTGCCGTCTTCCGCATACTCGTAGAAACCGCCACCGTGATGGCGACCGCCGCGACCGTTCTCTACCACCATGGTCTCGATCACCTCGCGCAGCACCGTACCGTCACCCCACTGGTCGACGACCCCCATCTCTTTCCAGGTCTCCTGGGCTTTGCGGGACAACTCCATGCTGACCTCGTCAAACACCGCCAGCGGTCCCACGGGCATGCCAACCGCTTTACCCAGATTATCGATCAGTACCGGGTGGACCCCTTCATGGAGCAGCCGGACGCCCTCGTCGAGGTAGGTACCAAAGGTGCGGGATGTGAAGAAGCCCAGGGAATCATTCACCACGATCGGGGTCTTTTTGATTTGCTGGGTATAGTCGAAGGCCTTGGCGAGGGCAAGGTCCGAGGTCTTTTCACCGACGATAATTTCTACCAGCGGCATCTTGTCGACCGGCGAGAAAAAGTGAATGCCCACAAAGTTTTCCGGCGCAGATGAACCCTCAGCAAGCTGCGTGATGGGCAGGGTCGAGGTATTAGAGCCCCAGATACCGCCCTCCGCGAGCTGCCCCTCAAGCTGTCGGGTGATGTCGTGCTTCAACTGCATGTTCTCAAAGACCGCTTCGATAATCAGATCGCAGCCCGCCAGATCATCGTCAGTCGCGGTGGGATGGATTCGCCCCAGCACCTCATCACGCTTTTCAGCGCTCATTCGGCCCCGCGCCACACGCTTGTCGAGCAGTTTCTCGGAGTACGCTTTACCCTTCTGCGCTGCCTCCAGGGAAATATCTTTGAGAATCACCTCGATACCCGCCATAGCCGAGACATAGGCTATTCCCTGGCCCATCATGCCCGCGCCAAGTACACCGAGTTTTTCGGTTTTCTGCGGCGGCACATCCCTGGGTCGACTCGCGCCTCCGTTGACCTTATTCAGACCGAAGAAAAAGGTGCTGATCATATTCTTGGCCTGCGGCGTGATCGTCAGTGCCGCGAGACCCCGTGACTCCACCATCAGCGCCGTATCCAGGTCCAGGCGCAGAGCCTGCGCCGCGATGTCGAGAATTTTTTCCGGCGCGGGTAACAGGCCGCGGGTCTTCTGCGTCAGCATTGCCGTCGCGCCGGTAATGGCCTGGGCAATCTTGGGCGATGTGATGCCGCCACCGGGAATTTTGTAGCCCTTTTGGTCATAGGGCTGAATCGCCGCATCCGGGTTGCCCTGGTTCTCCCTGATCCAGGCCTTGGCCTTGGGGACGAGGTTTTCAAGGTCCGCAACCAGTTCATCAATCATGCCTGCGTCCAGCGCCTCAACGGGCGCCACGCGCTTGCCCTCGAGCAGGAATGGAGCGGCCTTCTCGAAGCCCAGCAGCTTGGTAAGACGCACGACGCCGCCACCCCCGGGAAGCAAGCCCAGCGTGACCTCGGGTAAACCAATCTGCACGGAGCGGTTGTTCCAGGCAATGCGATGATTGCAGACCAGACTCAACTCATACCCACCCCCGAGCGCAGCACCATTGATCGCCGCCACCGTGGGCACCGGGAGTTTTTCAAAGCGACGCATCAGCGCCTTGGTGGACACCAGGCCCTCGAGAAACTCTTCCAGACGATCGGGCGTAACCGCCACCAGATCATTCAAATCGCCACCGGCAAAGAACACTTTCTTGGCCGAGGCAATCACAACGCCACTGAGGCCTTCCTCGGCTTCGAGCTTTTCAACCACCTCGGCGAAGTCGCGGCGAAACTCCGCATTCATGGCGTTGACGGGCCCGCTCATATCCATTGTGATGGTCACGATGCCATCGGCATCCTTGTCGTAGTGCATAGTCATGCTGAACTCCTTAAAACCGCTGGCTGCTTAAACGCGCTCGATGATGGTGGAAATACCCATGCCGCCACCGACACAGAGGCTGAGCATCGCGCGCTTCAAATCGCGCCGCTCCAGTTCGTCCAACATGATGCTCACCAGCATCGCACCGGTTGCACCGAGAGGGTGCCCCATGGCGATGGCGCCCCCGTTGACGTTGGTCACCGCATGGTCAATACCCAGATCCTGCATATAACGCAGCGCTACCGAGGCAAAAGCCTCGTTGATTTCCCAAAGATCAATGTCTTCTTTCTTCATCCCGGCTTTTTCCAGGCATTTCTTCGCCGCCGGCCCGGGTCCGGTCAGCATGATCACCGGATCGGTAGCCAGCACCGCCGTTGCCACCACGCGCGCCCGGGGCGTCAGACCCAGATCCTTCCCTGCCTTCTCGCTGCCAACCAGCACCGCGCTCGCGCCATCTACGATGCCCGAGGAGTTACCCGGCGTGTGAACATGATTGATGTGGTCAAGCATCGGGTACTTACGCAGAATCACGTCGTCAAAGCCAAACTGCCCGATCATTTCAAAGGAGGCATTCAGACCGGCAAGGGTCTCCAGGGTGGTACCGGGCTTGATGAAATCGTCGCGCTCCAGAATCATCAGGCCTGCCTCGTCACGCACCGGGACCACGGACTTGTCGAAGTAGCCGTTATCCCGCGCGTGCGCGGCGCGGCGCTGGGACTCCACCGCAAAGCGGTCAACGTCTTCGCGACTCCAGCCCGCCAGGGTCGCAATCGTGTCGGCGCCGATGCCCTGGGGAACAAACCCGGTTTTAGCGGCGAAGGCCGGGTCAGAGCTCATTGGTCCGCCATTCGACCCCATAGGTACGCGGGACATGGACTCGACGCCACCGGCAACCACCAGATCTTCCCAGCCCGAGGCGATTTTCTGCGCGGCTATGTTCACGGCCTCAAGACCCGAGGCGCAGAAGCGGTCGAGTTGCACACCCGCCACCGACTCGTCCCAGTCAGCATTCTGCACGAGCATCTTGGCAATATCCGAGCCCTGCTCGCCAATCGGCGTAACGCAGCCCATCACCACGTCATCCACATAGCGGGTATCCAGGTCATGGCGCGCCTGCAGCGCGCGCAGCAAACCGGCGCCCAGATCCACCGGCTTGACCTCGTGCAGACTGCCTCCGGGCTTGCCTTTGCTGCGTGGTGTGCGGACGGCATCGTATATAAAAGCGTGATTTGGCATCGTTAAACTCCTGGAGGCTAAAGCGGCGGAACCGGATACTGACCCTGCCCCTGCGACCACTCAATGACCCGGGGATTTAGGAAAATAGACCGTAGGTGACAGGCCTCAGCACCCGCCAATATAGCCAAAGAGATGGCCGGCGATTTTACGTAGCTGAATCTCGTCACTGCCTTCGGTAATGCGATAGCGCCGATGATGGCGATAGTGGTGCTCAAACTGCTTGTAGCGGGAATAGCCGATTCCCCCGTGTACCTGTATCGCCTCATCGGCCGCCTGGCAGGCGAGTCGGTTCGCGCGATAATTACAGATGGCCACGGTATCCGACAGCCGCCTGGCGACTTCGCGCTTGTCCATCTGATCCATTTCCCAGGCGGTCTGCAGGGTCAGTGCCTTCAGGGCCTGATGCTCTCCGTAGAGCTCCGCCAGGCGAAACTGAATCGACTGGTTGCTCGCCAGGGGCTTGCCGAAGGTGTGACGCTCCCGGGCGTAGCGCACGCTCTCTTCAATGCAGTAGCGCGCCGTGCCTAAACTGGAGGCCGCCTGACGGATGCGGTTCTCGTGCACAAAGTGCTGCGCAATCGCCAGACCCATTTCCGGTTCACCGAGGATGGCATCGGCCGGCAGCCAGACATCGCGCAGACTGACCCGCGGATGATCCGTCGGCATATTAAAGGTCCAGAGCCACTCATCGATGGAAAAGCCCGGCGTATCCGTGGGCATCACGAAGCAGCTGATACCCCGGGCACTGCCGTCCTCGCCACTGCTGCGGGCAAATATCAGGATGTGCGACGCAACATGGGCACCGGTGGTCCACATCTTGTCGCCATTGATCAGCCAGCCTTTCTGTCCATCGCGCTCGCAGGCCTCGGCGCGCGTCTCCATCCAGGTCGCATCAGAGCCGTGATCCGGCTCCGTGAGCCCAAAGGCTACGGCCACGCTGCCGTCGATACTCCCGGGGATAAACGCTTCGCGCTGGCTCGCGCTGCCGAAGTCTCGAAATGCCAGAGTGGTGGGAAAGTTGCCGACGATACAATGCTCATTCTGCAGATCGCAGTGCAGGCCGATGCCCTGTGCGGCCAGGTGCTCACGAATCACCGCCATTTCGAGGTTGCTCGCATCGCCACCGCCGAACTCACCGGGGAGCGCCAGGCCCAGGAAACCCGCTTCCCGGGCCAGTTGCCGGGCCTTGCCGAGCAGCGCCTCCCACTCCGCTTTGGGGCGCCCATCGCGCTCCCAGTCTGTGCGCGCGTATTCCCGACGATGATCAAAGAAGCGCGCATTATCGTCTGCGGCCTCCAGGGGTTTCAGCTCGCGTCGGGTAAATTCATCGAGTTGCTGTAGCAGTGCAGGGAGCCGGGCGCTGTAGAGATGTTCCATGGTATCCCTCGTGGTGGGTAGCTTAATCGGTGAGTGCGTCGACGCTCGCAGCGGCTTCAGCCCATAGGTCCCGGGCTCTTTGGTAACTGGAATAGCGGGGGTTATCGATCGCCAGCGCCAGCAGACTGCGCTGCTTCAGATAGCCGCGCAAGCGCGCGGTATCCTCGAGCAAACCGTCGCGCATCGCCCGACTCAACGCCGCCGGCATATCACCCGCATCGAGCCGGTATTCCCGGGCGATACGCTCATCGAGCGCGCCAAGTTTGTCGCCCAACAGGGACTCCCGGGCGAGCAGTTCCAGCAGATTAACGGCCACACGATTCTGGTAGGCCTTGAAGCCCGAGAGCTCGTCCTGTAAATCGTCGCGCAGGAAAGCCGACAGCGCCTGCAGCAACACCGTGTCGGGGGTCATGCTTCCAGTGCCTCGAGGAGCAGAAGAATATCAATCTCCGACTCGGACAGACGGCGCCCCACCGCAGCGCGCTCAAGACCGGGATCTGCACCGCTGCAGTGAAGCTCCAGCATCGTCAGGCACACGAGCCCCCAACCCAGCGCTGCATAGAGCTGCCAGAGCAGAACTTCCTCCAGTGCCGGTGCCTTGTCGCGGACACTTGCATAGCCATCAAGCAGTTCCCGGTACTGCCCAAAACCGCCGACCGGCGCATCGCCACCAAATCGCCAGACATTGGCGCAGAGGTAACCCAGATCCTCTCCCGCAAAGCCCAGGTGCGCCAGTTCCCAATCAAGCACCGCGGTCAGGCCCTGCTCGTCAACCAGCAGGTTCCCGAGGCGAAAATCACCGTGGCAAAGAACCCGGGGCGAAGACGGAGGCGGCTGCCGGCGCAGCCAGTTGAGTGCCAGCTGATGACTCGCTGAGCGATTCCCAAAGTGATCAGACAGCGCCTGAAGCCGCTCGATATCCGCTGACCACGCAAGATCGCGCAGCCCGCAAGGGCAATCTTCCGGGGCCACACTGTGTATCCGTCCCAGGGCTTCGCCACACTGGAAGGCGAGGCGCTGACGGGCTGTGGAAAACCGCGCATCACGAAGTAGTCGCTGCGGCAGAGCCTCACCCTCAAGTCGGGTCATCAGAATCCCCTCCCCCAGACCCAGCCCGGGAGCGAGCCTGGCAAGTACCGAGGGTACCGGCACGCCGGCGCGACGCGCGAGGCTTAACAGCTCCGCCTCCGTAGCGAGCGTGATCCCCTGCGCAAAGCTGTCACCGAGCTCAACACCCGCGGGACGACGGCGCAGAATCAGCGCCTGCTGACGTTGGCTGTCCCGATAGTCGAAGCGCCAGGTTTCCATACTCGCGCCGCCGGACAGGCGCTGCAAAGCGGTGACCTCGCCCGGGCTATCAAGAGCGAAGGTCTCGGCAAGCTGTCTCTGCAGGCCACTTATCAGCGGGTCCAGCGGGTCCTCAGCCATCCGGGGCGTCGCTCAGAACGTCAGGAAAGATGCGTCGCACGCGGAAACTCAGCCGCAGTGCCGCGCATGAAAGGCCACGTGCTCATCCATGAAGCTGGCAATGAAGAAATAGCTGTGGTCGTAGCCCGGCTGCATGCGAATCGTCGCCGGATAGCCACTGTCTTCACAGGCCGCCCGCAGCAGCGGCGTCTTGAGCTGCTCAACGAGGAAGCCGTCCGCATCGCCCTGGTCCACAAGGAGAGGCAGGCGATGCTCGGCGGCCCGAACCAGCTCACAACTGTCATGGGCAGCCCAAACAGAGTGCTCCGCCCCGAGATACCGCCCGAGGGCTTTTTCGCCCCAGGGGCAATTCAGGGGGGAGCAGATCGGCGCGAAGGCCGATACGCTGCGATAGCGATCAGGATTGCGAAGCGCCAGCGTGAGCGCCCCATGCCCACCCATCGAGTGGCCAAAAATACTCTGCCGTTGCAAATCCACAGCCTGCGTCTCAGCCACCAAAGCGGGCAGTTCGCTCAGCACGTAATCGTACATCCGGTAATGTTCATTCCAGGGGGGCTCGGTCGCGTTGACATAAAAGCCCGCCCCGAGGCCAAAGTCCCAGGCCCCTTCGGGATCATCCGGAACGCCCTCGCCCCGGGGGCTGGTGTCCGGGGCCAGAATCGCCACCCCGTGCTCTGACGCAGCGCGCTGTGCGCAGGCCTTCTGCACAAAGTTTTCATCCGTACAGGTCAGCCCGGACAGCCAGGTAAGCAATGGCACCCGTCCCCCTTCTGCCTGCGGCGGTAGATACAGGGAATAATGCATCTCACACCTGAGCACCTCGGAGCGGTGCTGAAAGCGGAGCTGCTGGCCACCGAAACTACGAATTGATGCAACTAGTTGCATAGTGGTCAGTACAGCACAACGGAGCGAATGCTTTCGCCCGCATGCATCAGATCAAAGGCAGAATTGATGTCATCCAGCGGCATCGTATGGGTGATCAGATCGTCAATGTTGATCCGGCCATCCATGTACCAGTCGACGATCTTCGGTACGTCCGTTCGGCCCCGGGCGCCCCCGAAGGCGGTGCCGCGCCAGCTGCGACCGGTCACCAGCTGGAAGGGCCGGGTCGAAATTTCCTGACCTGCA
>CAZGGN010000017.1:20886-30198 GCA_964525195.1 uncultured Congregibacter sp. | reverse complement strand
TCAACACTCTGAAAACACGACCACCGCGGCACCGAGTGGTAGGAGTAAGAGCAGCTTGAACATGCTCTGCTCTTCGATGGGAAGCCGGTGCACGCCGATCAGCGCGAAGAGCGAGCTCTGGTCCTGCTCGATTGCCAGCTGCAAGGCGGGCACGGACTGGCGAATCATGGAGAAACTCAACCTGGACTGGACTCCGCCGGTCACATCAAGCACCGAGCGTCCGCTGCGATGCCACAGCAGCAGATCCTCCGGTGCATCGATTGGTCCCAGGACAGGGTCCAGCAGCAGCCACTGTTCACCATCGAACATTTCCAGAAGCGGCACCAGGCTCTGGCGACGGCGAGCATCTTCGAGCCGCAGCGCCATAACTTCCCGGGTGGGCACTCCGGCGTCATTCAAAAGCTTGAGAAGCAGCGTTGACGGGCGATCATTGCGCGCCACGAGAAGCGCCGCGTTCTGTCCGCGTTCCGAGGCCCTGAGACGATTGCTGAGCTCCCGGGCCAGACTTCGGGGATCGCTGGAGGTGGCGCGGGCGTTGTCGATCAGCGCTGATGCAGCGGTGATTTCCGCATCGCCCCAGAATACCGGCCGTGCTACCGGTGTTTCGAGGATAGCGACCGCTTCGCTCTGTTCCTTGGGCAGGAAGGTCGCACTGAAATAGAGAGATTGCGCCCCGCTTGCACTACGCCGGGTCCATTCAGCGCGGCGCTCGTTGCCATCGGATGTAATCGCAAACCCATAACCAGCCGATGCCGCCTGCTCTTCGGTCATGCGAAATCCGGGCACGGTCTGAGGAATACTCAGGCTGGCGGTTACCGGGCCTTCGGCGGCGACAAAGTCCACCCGGGCCTCGACCAGCCATACGGTGGTGCGCTCTCCGGGAAGCCAGGGTATCCCGGTGTGCACATGCCGCATGATCGCAGTCGCCAGACCTGCGACGGTCAAAAGCAGAATAATGAACCCGACGGCCGTACGACTGTTCATGGGCGCTCGCTATTCTCCGGGTCGGGGTTCGCCGCGGGCACTGTCGGCTGTTCGGGAAGCGCCACAAGATTTGCCTCGCTGACGTCAACCAGCATGACGTCGCGGAGAATGTTGCGGCCCACCAGCATCTGAAAGTCCAGGTGACTGCGATCGGACAGGGTGAATTCGGCGAGTTGCCGCACGGGTCCGAGCTGGATACCCAGCTCGATGACCGGGCGGCGCTCGGGCTCATCACTACTGGCCTGAATGACCAGCGCCTCCCGCACGAGGGGACGCTCCAATTGCAGAGGCTCCTCGCCCCGGGGATGTGGAATCTCGAAGCGCACCCAGGGGTCTCCGTCCCGCTCAAAGGAGCGAATGTTGCGGGCGTCCAGGGAAGCGGTTTCCGCGCCGGTATCGATGCGCGCCGGGAGAGCGAGCTGGAGATCCTCAACCCATATGCGCTCCAGGCGGCCGACGACGAGTTTGTTGGGTGGCTCCGAAGGCCCGCTGGCGGCAACCGACATTGCTGAGACGGCCGCCGGCGGGGGCAAAGCGCCGCAAGCTTCCAGTAGGGAATTGTGCAGCGCCTGTAGCTCATTGCCGAGCGAGGTCAGCGATTCGTGATTCTGCTGCACGACGGATGTCAGTGAGTCGTGATTCTGCTGCAGAGCCAGCGTGACCGTGCGGTAGTCGCTCTGGCACTGCGCGAGTGCCTCCTGTGAGGCCAGCAGTTCCGCCGATGGCTGGCTGGTGAATTCGCTACAGGCGCTCAGCGCCAGACCGAAGCCCGCTGCATAAAAGAACCTTTGCTGTTTGATTCTGCTTGTCATGCGCGTCTACGGTTTACCTGTTGCCCCGGGCGGTCATTATCCGGTACTCGCCCACTCTGGTCATCTGCGGAAAAAGCCCGAAGCTGCTATGCTTGAGCGCCTAACTTCCGGGAGCTGAGACTATGTATTTATCACCCAAACGCCTGACC
The DNA here is from genome assembly GCA_964525195.1 of uncultured Congregibacter sp. GTDB lineage: Bacteria > Pseudomonadota > Gammaproteobacteria > Pseudomonadales > Halieaceae > Congregibacter. The sequence continues at coordinate 28,253 of CAZGGN010000017.1, read as the reverse complement.
TCTGTTGCCGCGGCGCTCCTTGCCGGCTGTCTGAGCACGGGTGCCTTTGCAGCCTGGGAGCTGGACAGTCAGCGCTCTCTAGTACAGTTCATGTCGGTCAAGAATGCCAGTGTGGCAGAGCTCCACCACTTCAAGGCGATCACCGGCGGTATCAGTGACAGCGGTGCGGCACAGGTCATCATTGATCTGGACAGTGTCGAAACCCTGGTGCCGATTCGCAATCAGCGCATGCGTGAGCTGTTTTTTGAAACGATCCGTTTTCCGGCCGCGACCCTCGACGCAGAGGTGCCCGAGTCTCTGATGAATCTGCCCGTCGGCGAGAGTCGCAACACATCGATTGAGCTGAACGTTGATCTCCACGGCAAGCGTGCCTCCTACACGGCAGCCGTTCTGGTCACGCGTATAGCCGACGGAAGCCTGCAGGTGGTGCTTGGCAAGCCGATACTGGTTAAGGCGGCGGACTTCGGGCTTGAAGGGGGCATTGAGGTGCTGCGCGAAATCGCGGGCCTTTCGAGCATCAGCACTGCGGTACCGGTAAGCGCGCAGCTGGTCTTTTCGCCCAGCCCCGACTAGCGCCCCGGTCCCGCGCCGAGAGATGCCGCCAGGCGTCGGTAGTCCTGATTGTTCGGGGCAATGAGCAGCAGCTTTTCTGCGTAGCGCTTCGCGCTGTCCCGCTCGCCCAGTTCGCTGTTGTAGTTGATCAGCGCGAGCAACACCTGCTCGTCGGCAGGTAGCGCAGCATGCACTTGCCGCAGGGTGGTGATAGCGCCGGTCACATCGCCAAAATCGTGTTGCGCCACGGCGTAAACAAATCGGTGCCGGGAACCCTGTGATTCGATGGCGGCCGCCTGGCCCAGCCAGTCGAGAGCGGCCTTGCGCTGTCCCGCACGCGCCTCCAGGAGGCCCAGCGCATGCATCGCATCACCGTTCCCGGGGCTGATAGTGAGGGACGACTCAAGTTCGGATCGGGCCTCGCTCTCTCGTCCCTGGCTGCGCAGCAGGTCGGCCAGATTGAGGTGAGCAGCGATCAACTGTGGATTCTGCCTGATGGCCTCGCGGTAGGCGGACTCGGCCGCCGGAAAATCCCCCCGGGCGAGATAAAACAGACCGCGTTGCATATTGATGGATGGCATATCGGCGTTCTGCCGCTGTATGCGTTGATATTCCTCAAACAGGCCGAGTAACTCGCGCTGCCCCTCGGCATCGAGCTGTGCGAGGGGGACCGGGGCCAGAGCCATTGCGACCTCCAGCCGTACGCTGCTAATCGGGTCGCTTATCAGCGGTTTCAGACTTGCGTAGCGCTGTGGCAGGGGGAGCTGCTGAAGCACGCGCACCGCAGAAACCCGCAGCAGCGGATCCCTGGAAAGCAGCATCTTCTGCGCAAGCTCCAGGGCCTCGGGGCTGCCGCCGGAGGCGCTGCGTTCCAGTGCCGTGGCCCGCCAGATACTGGCCGCAGCCGGGTCATTTGCCAGGGCCAGCAGGGTCGGTAGCCCCCGGCTGTCTCCCCCCTGGATTGCAGCCATGGCCACCGCCGGGTGCGCGGCGCTATCGCCAAACTCAATACCCCAGCTGCGCACCTTGTCCAGTGCCCACTGCGCCGATTGATCGCCGTGACACTGGGTGCAGGCGTTGGGCGTCCCGATCATTACGCTGAGGTCCGGTCGCGGAATGCGCATGGAATGATCGCGTCGGGAATCCACGCCCATATAAACCTGAGCGGGCATATGACAGTTCACGCAATGTGATCCTGCTGAGGCCTGCGCATGGTGGTGGTGCGCCGGATTATCGAATACCGACGCCTTGTGGCACTGCGCGCAGACGCCGTTACCCTCGGCGCGCAGCTTATTGGAATGGGGTTCATGGCAGTTACTGCAGACGACCCCGGCGCGATGCATCTTGCTCTGGATAAAGGAGCCATAGACGTAGACTTCATCGAGAATCTGGCCGTCGTGGTGGTAGAGCGGTTCGCCGAGCAGGGACAGCCGATGCGTGTCAGTCAGGGGCTTGCCGTAGCGGTAGTCGCCGAGCGTTCCGCGCCGGGCGTGGCAGCGCCCGCAGCTGTCAATCTGCTGTTGATCGGCCAGCGGCGAGCGTCGCCGGGCAATGGCCTCGCCTTCGGGGAAGTACCAGTCACCGCGGGCCGTCAGCTGGGTTTCCAGACCGCTCTGGCTCCCCGACGCAAGCCTGCCCGCCATAGCCAGTTCAATGTGCCTGCTACCCGGCCCATGGCAGGCCTCACAGCCGACATCTTCCTCGGCGAATTGCGTTGCAAAGGTACCGCTGGTGACATCGTAGTTTTTTTGCACGTCGGTGCTGTGGCACTCGGCACAGCGGGTGTTCCAGTTCTGGTAGGGACCCGTCCAGTGCAGCGGATCGTCAGACAGGATTTCCTCATCCGGGTACAGGTGATACCAGCGCTGGCCGCCCTCCGCGGCAGGGCGGCTGTCCCAGGCGATAGACAGTGTCTGCAGGCGACCGTCTTCCATAGGAAGCAGGTACTGCTGCAGGGGATCGACACCAAAGACCCAGGCGACCTTGTATTCCCGAAGCTCGCCGTCCGGCCCATCCGTGCGCACGATGTAGTCGCCGTTGCGGGTAAAAAACTGCGTTTTCCTGCCAAAGTAGTCGAACGTTGCGTTGTCAAAATCCCCGAGCACGCTCTCCTGCGAGGGCTTTTGCATGGCCAAATCGTGATGCGAGCCCTGCCATCGGGCGTGCGCGGCCTGGTGACAGCCCGCGCAACTGGCGGTGCCGACAAAGCGATTCTCGTTTTCACCCTGCGCCCCGTTGGCGAAGAGGAATAACAGGGCGACCAGCGGTGCCAGCGCTGAGCAGTACCCGGGCCGGGCATCTGAAAAGAGACAATAGAGCGCGTTCATGGACAAATGGTAACCCAATACAGGACTTACGCCTGCGGGTTATGGACAGGACGGTTGCGGGCTCCGTAGACTCTTGCCCTTTGCATTGATCGGGACTTGCTCGTGAAAGTGGGGATTCTCAAAACTGACGCGGTGCGCGACGAATGGGTGGGGCGCTTTGGTGAATATCCGGATATGTTTATCCGCCTCCTCGGGGAGCGTGACCCGGAGCTTGAATTCACCGTTTACGACGTCCGGCTGGGCGAGTATCCGGACGACATCGACGATATGGATGCGTACCTGATCACCGGCAGCCGCCACAGCGTCTACGACGACCTGCCCTGGATCGAGCCGCTCATGGCTTTTGTCCGGGAACTGGATGCCCGGCATAAAAAGCTCGTGGGTATTTGTTTCGGACATCAGCTGGTGGCTCAGGCCCTCGGTGGACGCACGGAGAAGGCCGCCGTGGGCTGGGGCGTGGGGATGCACCGGCACCGCTTTAGCAAGCGACCGGACTGGTTGGACGACGGGGATCTGGAGTTTCCGATTCTGGTCACGCATCAGGATCAGGTGACGGTCAATGCGAAGGGGGCAGAGGTGCTCGCCAGCAGCGGCTTTTGCCCGAATGCCGTCTGCCAGATCGGGGATCACATTCTCACGCTCCAGGGGCACCCGGAGTTTGTGAATGATTACTCCCGGGAGATCATGGAGTTTCGGCGGGAAATTATCGGCGAAGACACCTATCAGAGCGGGATCGCCTCGCTGAGCGATGAGCCGGCGACGGAGCGTATGGCCCGCTGGATTTTGCAGTTCCTCAAGTCCTGACGAAGCCCCTGTTCAGGCCGGGCGCAGTCAGCAGATTCTGATTGCGAACGGACTCAGCGGTCGCGATCGCGCACTTTGGCCTGCATGACATCGAGGTATGCATCAAGCTCGGCGTCATTGGCGAACACGGCCATGTCCGGCAGGGCCTGAAGAATTTCAAACACTTTTTCGATCTGTGGTTGCCGATTGGCTACCGCGAGGCTTCGACCCTGGCTTTGCAGCTTTTTCGCAGCTTTGAATATGACCCTTAGCCCTGCGGAGCTGACGTAATCCAACGCCCGCATGTCCAGGAGAACCAGACGCCAGTCGCCGCTGATCGCCTCATCAAGGGTCGCTTCAAAGTCCGGTGCCGTATCGGTGTTCAGGCCACCGATCATGCTCACCCGAAGCAGGGACTTTTCGGGCTCCTCACGCTGGCTGGTGCTCAGTTCCATAGGTCAGTCCTCTGTATTTGAGCTGAATGATTCGCGATCAGCCGACGGCAACAATAAGCGTACCCGGAGTATATTGCGCCCCGCTTCCCGTCGATAGAACTGTTGTTCGGTGAGCCTGGTAATCAGATGGACCCCGAGGCCGCCTATCTCGGTCTCTTCAACCGGTTTACCCAGCGCGGCCCTGGGCGCCTCCCGGAGAGGGTTGTAGGCCTGCCCCGGATCGATGCATTCCAGCTCGACGCGATCCCCAAATCGCTCGAGACTTAGCGCCACGCTGTCCTGTTCACCGGTCTGCGCATGGTCGCGAATGTTGCAGACAATTTCCTCGAGCACCAGCTGCAGATCATGCAGGCCACGGGCATCGAGCCCCAGAGCCTGCCACTGGTTCTCGAGCCAGCTTATGGCCTCACCGGGCAGACTGGCATCGATCGTCAGACTACCGCGCTCCGCTTGCAGCGGTTGCCGCCGTGTACCGGCGACCTCAAGGAGCATCAGGGTCATATCATCGGATTGGGGAGCACCGCGAGTAAAGCGATCAGTCTCAGCAAAAACACTCATGCCCGCCTCGGCCAGCGGCAGTGTGTCAGGCGCTGCCATGATGGTCATCAGCGCCTCCTCGCCAAGGAGCTGATTGTTACTGTTATGCGCTTCATCAAAGCCGTCGGTGTAGAGAGCCAGGCGGTCGTCTGCATACAGCTGCAGACGGTTGAGCGCAAAGCTCAGCCCTTCCTGCAGGCCCAGAGCCGGGCCGCGGTTCTGGGCGATGATTTCGGCGCCGCCGTCACGCAGAAGCATCGGCGCACAATGACCGGCGCTCGCGAACTGGAGCTCCAGGGTTTTCAGGTTCAGAACACCCATAAACAGGGTCAGGAACATGCACTTTTCATTGTCCCGGCTCAGGCTGTGATTCAACTGTTGCATGGCGATCTGGGGCGGCACGTCCGGCTGGACTTCCCATTGCTGGATCAGGCTGATTGCGCGGGCCATGAACAGCGCTGCAGGCACGCCCTTGTCCGACACATCACCAATGCTGATGAGCAGTCGGTCCCCGGTACGTTCGAAGGCATAGAGGTCGCCGCCGACCGCGCGCGCGGGCCGGACCCGGGCCCAGAGATCCACCGGCGGGCAGTGCAGCTCGGCCTGGCCCCCCTGAGGCAGCATGGCCATCTGGATATCGCGTGCGGCGCTGAGTTCGCTGTCCATGCGGCTGCGCTGGGCTGCGGCCGATTTAACGTCCCGGATATAGCGGCCCAGATCGTCACGCATGCTGTCAAAGGCGCGTACCAGCTGACTGACCTCATCATCGCCCGGGGTTTCGGGAAGCGGTACGTCAAGTTCTCCGCGGGCGATGGACTCACTGGCCGCCGCAAGCCCGAGCAGGGGACGCGTCAGCCGCCGCGTAATCAGGATGATGGCCAGAGGTAAAACAAACAGCATCAGCACGCCAACCACCAGGACCCTGAGTTCGTAATCTCGCAGTGGCTGCAAAAGCGCCTGTTCCGAGTACACCACGCCCACGGACCAGCTACTGCCGTTCTGGGTTTTTGGCAGCAAACGTAGCTGGCAACTCTCGTCGCTGCGAGGGCAACGTACTTCTGCACTGTGGGGACCGTCGCCGGGGGTGTCGCTCCAGCGCCTCAGATCGATACTGTCCCCGCTTTGTATAACCTCACTGATCGGAGCGCTGATCATCCGGCCCAGAGGGGCACCGATCAGTGTTCCTCCGGAGGTCAGAAGAAAACCAAAGCCCTCGCTGTCGATTCTGAGTCCCGCCAGATAGCCCTGCAGATCCGCGAGTGACAGGTCAGCGGTGGCAACGCCAATGAACTCCCGCTCTCCAGCGTCACCTCGTCGGTAGAGCGGCGTTGAAAATGTGCTCATCAGTGTTTGCGGCCCGCTGGATTCGACGTAGGGCTCTACCCAGAGCGCAGCGCCCCCGCTGCGCGCTCGCTCATACCAGGGCTCCTGCCAGTAGGGAGTCTCCGCGTCTGCGAGGTCCGTGCGGATAAGGCCTTTCGTGCTGCGATAAAGGTAGGGTGCCAGGCCTTTCGCCGAGCCTGCATAAGCCGGGTCCAGAGCGATTGCCGCGGCAAATATATGTTCGTTGCTGTCCACCACCCCGCGCAGGAGCCGGTCGATCAGCTCCTCACCGGGGACATCCTGAATCACTTCGCCGAGAAAGCGTACGGCGTTCTCCACCCCGGTGCTCATTTCTGAGATCCGCAGAGCGCCTGCGCTAACTGTGCTGACAGCACTCTGCTCCAGGTCCGCGACGATGCGGCTGCGGGAAATCTGATAATCAATGAACAGCCCCGCGGCAATAATCATCGCCGCAGAGATGGTAATGGGAATAACCAACCGCGTGGTGAATGAGCGGCCGGCGAGCATCCTGCTTACCAGCTGCCGGTGTTTGCCATGGATGCCCAGGGCTCCTGTGGTGCCAGTGACTCTCCAGCCTGGAGGAGTTCGATGGAAATACCATCGGGGGAGCGAACAAAGGCCATGTGCCCGTCCCGGGGCGGGCGATTGATCGTCACGCCGCCATCCAGCAGGCGCTGACAGGTCGCGTAGATATCATCGACACGGTAGGCCAGGTGCCCGAAGTTTCGGCCGCCCTCGTAGTCCTCGGGGTCCCAGTTGTAGGTGATTTCAACCATCGGAGCCTTGGTCTGGCCGGACTCTGCGATGTCCTCCGGCGCCGCCAGAAAGACCAGAGTGAACCGGCCGCTTTCGCTGTCGTAGCGATTCACTTCCACCAGGCCCAGCTTGTCGCAGTAAAAATCCAGTGTTTCATCCAGGTTCCGGGCGCGAACCATGGTGTGCAGATAGCGCATTGTGCTGTTCCTTGTTGAGAGCGGCCTGGTGATACTAGGGGGCTGCCCGCGACGCGGCAAGCCTCAATGGGTGCTCTGCGATGCTTCGTGGTAATGGCAGGTCGCTTGTGTAGAATGTGCCGCCCCTTTCCTCAGACATTCTTTTCTATGTGGTTCAAAAATCTACGTGCTTATCGCATGTCCCGTGGCCTTGAGCTTTCCCCGGAGCAGCTCGAGGACAAGCTTGGCAGTCGTGCCTTCAAGGCCTGCACCCCGTCGCAGCCGCTGGCTCTGGGTTGGGTCCCGGCTCTGGGCGAGGGCGCGCAGACGCTGGTTCACGCTGCCGACGGGCGCCTGATGCTCTGCCTGCGTCGCGAAGAGAAAATTCTTCCCAGCTCCGTGGTGCGCGACTTGCTGCAGGAGCGCATTGAAGGTAT
>CAZGGN010000017.1:18797-20876 GCA_964525195.1 uncultured Congregibacter sp. | reverse complement strand
GGACTGTCTGCCCAGAGCCTTCAGCCGTCACGCGGAGCTGCGTCTGATAATCGATACACAGGCCCGCTGGGTCCTCGTGGACTCCTCAAGCGCCACCCGAGCCGAAGAAGCGCTGAATCTCCTGCGCGAGTGTATCGGTACCTTTCCCGTGCTGTTGCCGCAGACCGCCCACGCCCCGGCGGCGGCCATGAGCGCCTGGCTGACCAATTCCAGTCTGCCCGAAGACTTTGAGCCGCGGGATGAGTGCGAGCTCAGAGACATCGGAGAGGCGGCGGCGGTTATACGCTGTCGCGGCGTTGACCTGTACAGTGACGAGGTTCGCCAGCATCTTCAGGGCACCATGCACGTCGTGCGCCTGGCGCTCGGCTGGAAAGAACAGATGCAGTTTGTTCTGGGCGATGATCTCTGTCTCCGCCGCATCCGTTTCGCCGACGCGCTGGTCAAGGAAAACGACGAACTGATGGATGAGGACCGCCTCGCCCGCCTCGATGCGGATTTTGTGCTGATGGCGCCGGCTCTGACGGCACTCCAGGACCGGCTGATCGCGCTATTTGGTGGCGAGGATAACGGCTGATTTATGCGCGGGCGCGAGGACACCTCGGACTACGCACCGCTGTTTCTCGGGGACGCGCCGCTGCTGGATACGCGTGCGCCGCTGGAGTTCGCCAGGGGAGCCTTTCCCGGCGCGCAAAACCTGCCGCTGATGAGCGACGACGAACGCGCTGCAGTAGGAACCTGCTACAAGCAGCAAGGCCAGGACGCGGCCCTAGCGCTGGGCCACCAACTGGTTGCCGGCGAGCTGCGGGAGCAGCGGATTCTCGCCTGGCAGCGCTTCGCCCGAGATAACCCGGATGGTTACCTTTACTGTTTTCGCGGGGGCCTTCGCTCACAGCTTGTGCAGCAGTGGCTTCGGGAGAGCGGCGTTGACTATCCGCGTATCAGCGGAGGCTACAAGGCCATGCGCCGCTTCCTCATTGATACCCTTGAGGCCCGGATTCAGGCGGACCGCTTTATTCTGGTCGCCGGCGCTACCGGCACCGGTAAAACCCGCCTGATTCAAGAGTTACCCCGGGCGATCGATCTGGAGGGGATAGCCCGGCATCGGGGGTCGGCCTTCGGGCGGCTGCTGGAAGAGCAGCCCACGCAGATCGATTTCGAAAATGCGCTGGCCATTGCCCTCCTCAAACTCGCCCAGCAACCGGGTCCGGTGCTGCTTGAGGACGAGGGACGCCTGATTGGTCGTCTTGCCCTGCCCGATAGCCTGCGCGAGCGCATGGCGGCCGCGCCGCTGGTGCTGCTTGAGTATCCCCTGGAGCAGCGGGTCGATGTCGTGCTTGAGGATTACATTCTCGACCTGGGCGCACGCTTTGCCCGGGCCCATGGCTCTGAAGGACCCCTCCTGCATCGCGAGCGGCTGCTGGGCGATCTGGCCCGTACGCGCAAGCGTCTGGGTGGTGCACGACATCAGGAAATTGCCGCGCTGATGGAGTTTGCGTTTGCCGAGCAGGGGCGCAGCGGTGACCCGCAGGCGCACCGGGAGTGGATTCGGCGTCTGCTGGCGGATTACTACGACCCGATGTACGAATACCAGTTGTCCCAGCGTGAGGGACAGCGTCTGCAGGTGGGCGATCGACAGGCCCTCAGGGATTTTATCGTGGGCAACATCGATGCAGCCTAGTATCCCGGCGCAACGCGATCTGGTGTTGGTCGGGGGCGGCCATACGCACGCACTGGTGCTGCGGAAGCTTGCGATGGCGCGGCCGCCGGAGCTGCGTATCACCCTCATATCGCCCGCTGCATTCACGCCTTATTCGGGCATGCTCCCGGGGTTGCTTGCGGGGCATTACAGTTTTGAGGAAACCCATATTGACCTGTTCCGGCTCTGTCAGTGGGCCGGTGTGCGTTTTCTCGTAGATTGGGTTGACGGCCTGGACCCCGAGCGCCAGCGGCTGTTCTGCCGCGACCGCGGCGAGATTGCCTATGACCTGCTGTCTATCGATATCGGCTCACAGCCGGAGCTGGATTCTGTGCCCGGTGCGCGGGAGCATGCGGTTCCGGTCAAGCCGGTTGCGGGGCTCT
>CAZGGN010000017.1:0-18727 GCA_964525195.1 uncultured Congregibacter sp. | reverse complement strand
CGGTGCCGGTAGCGTGGAGATCGCTCTGGCGATTGCTCATCGACTGGGAAGTCAGGGGCCACGGCTGGCGCTTTACTGTGGCGGCGCACAGGTCTTGCAGGGCTACGGAAAACGGGCGCGGCGCGTCGTCGAAGCACAGCTTGACGCTATGGGTGTGGAGCTTCATTGCGCACATCGGGTCAGCCGTGTAGAGAAAGGCAGACTGCACTTTGAGGCGGCGGATTCAGCGCCTTTTACTACGCTGATCTGGAGTACGGGGGCATCGGCCGCGCCCTGGGTTGCCGACAGCGGCCTGCCGGTGGATGAGCGCGGCTTTATGTGTGTCAAAGACACCCTTCAGAGTACGGCATATCCAAATGTATTTGGGGCTGGCGACATCGCCACGCAGATCAATCACCCCAGACCCAAGGCCGGGGTATATGCGGTTCGTCAGGGTCCGGTGTTGACAGAGAACCTCCTTGCTCTGGCGGCGGGCAGAGATCTGCGCAGCCATCAACCCCAGGACGGGTTCCTCTCCATGCTGGCACTCGGTCCGAAACGCGCGGTCGCTCATCGCAACGGACTCAGCGTTTCCGGCGACTGGGTCTGGCGCTGGAAGGATCATATCGATCAAAGCTTTATGCGGCGCTTCAGTGAACTCCCCGAGCGCAGGATGGGGAGTACTGCCGGATCGCCGGCCATCGATGCACAGGCTCCCTGCGGGGGTTGTGGCGCGAAAGTTTCCGGTGATGCGCTGCACGATGTGCTTGCTGAGCTCGGCAGGCTCTACCCGGAACTAAGCCCTGCTGCCGAGAGCCGGGATGACGTGGCGATTGTCGATGCTCCGACTCCGCTGATGCAGTCTCTGGATGCGCTACGGGCTCTGGTTGATGATCCCTGGCGCATGGGCCGAATAGCCGCGCAGCATGCGCTGTCCGATATCTATGCCAGTGGGGGCAGGCCGCACTCGGCCCTGGCTCTGGTGACGCTCCCCTTTGCCGCGCCAGCGCTGCTGCGCCGCGATTTGCGGATGGTGCTTGCGGGCGCGCTTTCGGTGTTTCAGGAATCAGGCTGTCGCCTGCTTGGCGGGCACAGCATGCAGGGCCCGGAATTACAGCTGGGATTTGCCGTGAATGGCGTTCTGTCCGAGGGCCAGCCCCTGCACAAGCAAGGCGCCCGGGATGGGGACCTGCTGCTGCTTACCAAGCCGCTCGGCAGCGGCGCCTTGTTTGCAGCGCACATGCAGGCCAGGGCAGATGGCCGTCAGGTGGACCGGGCACTGTCGATACTTGAGCAGAGCAATGCCCGGGCGGCAGACATTGCCCGGCGCTATCAGGCGCGGGCGCTCACCGATGTCACCGGCTTTGGCCTGGCGGGGCATCTTCTCGAGATGCTCGGGGACGGGCTGTCGGCCCGGATCCGAATCGATGCGCTGCCGCTACTGCCCGGAGCCCTGGCGGCTATGGAAGCGGGGATCTTCAGTACCTTGCACGAACCCAATCGCGACGCCGTGGGGGCGCGGGTGAGCCTTCCGCCGTCGGCGCCGGTCTCTGCCCAGTTGTTGTTCGACCCGCAGACCAGCGGCGGATTACTCATGGCGCTGGACCCCGGGCAAGTGGAGGGAGCCCGGGCTGCATTGCGGGAATCGGGTATGTGTGCGGCCCTGCTAGGCGAAGTGCGCGGCGGCGCTGAGGGCAACTCGATCGAGCTTGTTGATTGATCGTCAGCTGACCAGAAACTCGCGTATTCGATCCTTATAGCTGCGGCTGACCTTGAGCTGCGTGCCACCTTCGAGATTGAGAAGGTACTCGCCATTACTCAGGGTCTGGGCGCCGGTAATACAGCGGTTGTTGACGATGGTTGAACGGTGAACCCGCAGGAACACGGCGGGATTGAGCATGCCCTCAAGCTGCTTCATGGTGATACGCATGATGTGGGTCTTACCCGTGGCGTGGATGCACATGTAATCCCCGGCTGCGTCGACCCACTCGATGTCTGCGACGCGGATAAACTGGATGTCGCTGCCGTCCTTGACGGTGATTTTCTCGGGCCAGCTTTCGCCGTTGGCGTGCTCGCCCTCGACCAGTGCTTCAATGCCCGCGGCGCTCTCACCGGTCATGCCCATGATCAGTTTGAGCAGTTTCTCCTTGCCTGCTGAGCTGCTTTCCTGCTCACGGTGCAGCACCGCCCGTTGCACGGCTTCGTGCAGACGGTCGTCTTCAACAGGTTTGAGCACGTAGTCAATCGCGTGGATTTTGAAGGCGTCTACCGCGTATTCGTTGTAAGCGGTGACGAATATCACCATGGGCATGTCATCGCCCTGCAGTCTTTCAGCCACTTCCAGGCCGTCCATACCGGGCATCTGGATGTCCAGAAACAGAAGGTCCGGGCTGTGCGCCGCTACGGCCGCAAGCGCCTCCTCACCATTGGCACACTCGGCGATCACATCCACCTCCGGAAGCTGCTGGAGGCGTACCGAAAGACCCCGGCGGGCGAGGTGTTCGTCATCCACGATGATCGCGGAAAGAGTGTTCATGCGGCCTCCTGTTGGGCATAGCTAACGGGTAAACAAATGGTGATGGTCAGTCCGTGGGGCTCTGTGGAGCTGAGACGAAAACTCTGCTTCTCGCCATAGAGCTGAGCGAGTCGCTCCCGGGTGTTGGCAAGTCCGACGCCGCCGCCTTTGGGCAGGCGACCCTGACGCAGATCGAGTCCGGGGCCATCATCGGCGACGGTCAGCTGCAGACAGCCGTCCTCAATGCTGGCCGATACGGCGATCGATCCACCGTTGATTGACTGGGACACGGCATATTTGATGGAGTTCTCAACCAATGGCTGGAGCAGTAGCGAGGGCATAAGCGCACGCTCGGCGCCGGGGCTCACATTGAAGTGGAGGGTGAGACGCTCCGCAAATCGCACTTCTTCAATGTCGAGGTAGAGCTTCAGGGATTCCATTTCTTCAGCGACGGTCACCTGCTGCATCGGATCGTTATCCAGGGAGTAGCGCAGGAAGCGTGAGAGCTTCATGACCATGCCGTTGGCCAGCGCCGTGTCCTTATCCAGGATCAGGGTCGAGATTGCGTTGAGGGTGTTGAAGAGGAAATGCGGGTTCAACTGGTAGCGGAGCATTTTTAGCTGCGCTTCGTGGGCCATGGATATGGCCTTGAGATAGCGCTGCTTTTCCTCCTGGCTCAGCAGATAGTATTTGATCCCGAAATACAGGGCGCTCCAGACCAGCATGACCCACACCGCCGATATGGAATTCTCGAAGTAGGCGCCGAGATTCCAGTCGCCGGTTTTCTCGTAGCGGGCCTGCTCTTCAGGGAAAAAGCCGTAGAACAGAACTGAGCGGCAGAGCATCCACAGCACGCCGACGCTGTAGGACGCGCCAAGAATGGCGAAGGCCCGGATTCCGAGAGTGCGATCCCAGGTGATGCGGTAAATCCAGCGCAGTCCGAGGGTGAGAAACATGCCCACCGAGGCCACAACGGGCAGGTAAAGATAGTATTTTTCCGGCGGGCGACCCCAGACCACAATGCCCAGATAAAAGGTGGCCGCCCAGCTGCTCCAGCCCCCCAGTTGCAGAAGCCAGAACAGCCGGCGCTTGTCTTCGATGACGCGCTCAATCGGCATGGCGTTCATTATAGAGAGCCTTGGCCGTCCTGCGGTGTCGGTTTTTGGTTGCTTGTCGCATAATCGCGACGCTTTAGCGCAGGCAAAAGCCGCAGGCAGGGGGGTAGGGTGAAGTTAAAGACAGGGCTTTATCGCCATTACAAAGGCGGTGAATACGAGGTGTTAGGCGTTGTGCGCCACTCGGAAACCGAGGAGTACCTGGCACTTTATCGCCCGCTCTACGGCGAACGAGAGCTCTGGGTTCGTCCGCTTGAGATGTTTACCGGGAGCGTGGAACTGGCGGGGGAATCCGTGCCGCGCTTTGAGTGGCTGGCCCCCGCGCTTGCCGCCGATGATCAGCCGGTCGGTCAGGAGCCCTGACCGGCGAAGGCCTCCAGCGCCTCGCGGTCCATGCGGTAGCCGATCCACTCACTCAGGGGCTTTGCCCCACAGGCCTCGTAGAATTCGATGGCCGGGGTATTCCAGCGCAGCACGTTCCACTCATAGCGTCCGCAATTATTGTCCAGGGCGATTTGTGCAACGGCTTTTAACAGTCCCTTGCCGGCGCCCAGACCGCGAGCGGCGGGAGTGACATAGAGATCTTCCAGATAAATCCCGTGCTGACCCAGCCAGGTCGAGTAATTGAAAAAGTAGATGGCAAAACCTATGGCGACCGGCGCACCGGCGCCATCGCCGGGCTGTTCGCAGATCAGTCCGAATGCCCGGGGGGCTGCGCAAAAGAGCGTTTCCAGAATGTGCGACTCGGTGGCAAGGACGGCGTCCGGTTCACGCTCGTAGACCGCAAGGTCGGTGATGAACTGAAGTATCACCGGGGCATCGCGCGCTTCTGCTGCTCGAATGTTTAGTGTGGACACATTTGCTCCATTGTCAGTCCCTGTCCCAGTAGCGGGTCATTTCCAGATACAGAAAAGATGCGGTCCAGGTGATCAGAACAAACCCCGTGAGCGATTCCAGTCCCACAAGGTAACGCATGTTCCCGGTCGGCTCGATATCGCCAAGACCAAGGGTTGTGAAGGCGGTGAATGAGAAATAGACGCTGCTAAACAGGGATCCATCATAGTTGCCCTGCAGGTATCCCCACTCCGCTGAGTGGTCCATGTAATAGTAGGCTATCGCAAAGGTCCAGACCTCAATCGTATGGGCGGTGAGTGCCGCAAACACCCCGAGCAGAATCCGGAAGCGATGGCGAATGCGCAGCTTCGGCATCACTATGGTGAACTGGTAGAGAAATTCGTAGTGAATCACTACCGCGAGGGCGATCACCGCGCCGTTGATTAAAAAGACTTTGAGCATCATGCACCGACTGCTTTACTTCGCTGAGTATTCTACGGGTTGCCCGACGCCGGCGAAACGCGGGAGTCGGATAAATCGCCGGGCACGCGCGTCCCGGCGGGTCCCGCTATACTTTCCAGGCTACTTGAGCAAAGCGCAGGACCTGAGGTTCAGATATGCAGTTTAGTACGGATCTGGCTTTTACCCGTGAAGGTGACCACGGCACGATTGTGGAGCCCGCTTACGGTGGTGCCACCAGTTTCATGCGCCGGCGCTATAGCCGGGATCTCGCCGCGGTTGATGTGGCGGTCGTGGGGATACCCTACGACCTGGCCACGACCAATCGCTCCGGTGCAAGGCTCGGTCCGCGGGCGATTCGCGCCATCTCCTCCAATCTGGCCTGGGAGACTGCGGTGAATGGTTGGGGCTTTGACCCTTTTGAGCGTCTCAGGGTTGTTGACTATGGCGACTTTGGTTTTGATCCGGGGCTGCCGGCGGAAGTGCCCGCAGTACTTGAGCGGCAGGCGCGTGAGATCCTGGCAACTGACACGGCGATACTGGCCCTCGGGGGCGATCACTTTGTTACCTACCCGATGCTCAAGGCCTGTGCCGCCAGACACGGTCCGCTGTCGCTGATTCATTTTGATGCGCACTCGGATACCTGGGAGGACGAGGAGGGGCGCATCGATCACGGGACCATGTTCTGGCATGCGGCCAGAGAGGGCATTGTCGATCCGAGCCGATCGATCCAGCTGGGCATGCGCACGCACAATCCGGATACCCATGGGTTTAACGTTTTTGATGCGGACTGGGTGCATGATCGCAGTGCCAATGAAGTGATCAGCAGGATCCGCGAAATCGTTGGCAGCAATCCCTGCTATCTGACCTTTGATATCGATTGTCTGGATCCGAGTTGCGCGCCCGGCACCGGGACACCGGTTGTCGGTGGTCTGTCGACCCTTCAGGCCCTGCGGATTCTGCGCGGGCTCGGTGGACTCTCGCTGGTCGGCATGGATCTGGTGGAAGTGGCTCCGGCCTATGACGTGTCAGAGATCACCGCGCTGGCGGGAGCCACACTCGCCCTGAATATGCTGTGTATCTTCGCCGAGCGCCCGGTGGCCTGATGGCGCGCGCCGGCGACCTGCCGTATACCCGGACCCGTAAGCCCGAGCCACCGTCGGATTCAGATGACTGGGTGATCTGGGCAGCCTGGGCTGACCGGGTGAGTTTTGACGAGATCCGCGAGCGTACCGGTCTGGACGAGCAGGCAGTAATCAGGATTATGCGCCGGGCGCTCAAACCGTCGAGCTTCCGACGCTGGCGAAAGCGCGCCAGCGGCCAGGGGACAAAGCATCGGCAGCGGTTTGTTGAAACGCGACGTCGGCAGCGGGGTGATTTCGCGTTTTGCGAGGAGAGTTGATTCCCTCGCCTGCGAGACATCGGGTTCCTGCTGTTAGCATGGGGCCTGTTTTCAGACTTGATCCAACAGTAAAGACCTATGCAAAAACGAATCCAACAATCGTGGCTTGCTGTGCTGTTGCACATGCTTGCTGTCTTGTCCTTTTCCAGCGCCAACAGCCCGTTTGCCTTTGCTGCCGACTGTGCTGACCCACCTGCAAGACCGGGAATTGATGCTTTCTGCGGCATCGAGGCGCCGGAAGATATTGTGCTCTGGGACGATCAATTCCTGTTGATCAGCTCGATGGCGCCCAGTGCCCAACTGTACAGCTTCGATCTTCGGAGCGAGTCGCTGGCGCCCGCTGAGACCGTGCTGCGAGCGCTTGATGCCAGGGACAACTGGGCCGATCCGGGCTGTGCCCTGCCGACGCAGATGCTGACTCATGGCCTGGACCTGTCGCGCCGGAGCAGCGGCGAATGGCAGCTCCTGGCGGTGAATCATGAAGAACGGGAGTCCGTCGAGTTCTTCGAGTTGGCCCTGAACGAGTCGGGCAAGCCCCGGCTGCGCTGGCGCGGCTGCGTTCTGGCCGCAAAGAACACGCAGTTTAACGATGTTGCGGCGCTTCCTGACGGCGGTTTTCTGGCCAGCGACCCGATTACCGCGTCCATGCAGCTTCCGCGCATGCTGTTTGGCGCTCTGGGCGGCAAGACCGGCCAGGTTTATCGCTGGCGCCCCGAGTCCGGTTACGAAGCGGTGCCACAAACCCGGGGGGCTTATCCCAACGGCGTTTTGCTCAGTGCCGACGGGAAGAGCTTTTATCTCAATCTGTATCTGAGTGGAGAGGTCCGGCAACATGATCTGGCGACCGGCAATGTTCTCAACCGGGTTGCTATTGCCAAGCCGGACAACAGCAGCCTGGCGCCGGATGGCAGCCTGCTGGTGGCGTCGCATGACGCCTCCATTTTCGCACTGATGTCTGCGATTACCTCTGCAGCCGGCCAGCGCAACAGAATCCCCTTTGAGATCCTGCGCGTGAATCCGCAGGATTTTACCGCGCGCCGGATCTTTCGCTCTGAAGGTGATGAGCTTGGCGGCGGTACCGTCGCGCAACTCGTGGGTGATGACCTGTATATTGGCGCCTTCCGTGGCGATCGCGTTCTGCGTGTCAGGCAGAGCCAGCACAGCAACTGAGCCGCACACAAATCAAGGGAGTTAACTTGTGAATCAATACCGGTGTTGTTGGGCGATGCCCGTGACTGCGCTGCTGCTGACGCTGAGCACTGGCTGCAATTCGGCGTCCACCCTGCCCCCAGAGCATGAGTTCGGTCCCGATCCGAAACTGGTGGAGCCCCAGAGCGGAGGCCTTCCGACCATCAAGCCTGCCGAAGCGCTGGGCTGGCCCGAAGGCGCGGGTCCGCAGCCGGCTGCGGGTCTCAAAGTGAATGCCTTTGCCCGGGACCTTGAGCACCCACGCTGGCTTTACCAACTGCCAAACGGCGATCTTCTGGTCGCCCAGAGCGATGCACCGGCAAACCGTAGCGGTGTGGGTGGTATCAAGGGTTGGATTGCCGGTTTGATGATGCGCTATGCCGGTGCCGGGAAGAGGAGTCCCGATCAAATCACTCTGCTGCGCGACAGCGATGGTGATGGCGTGGCCGAGACCCGTTCGGTCTTCATTGACGATCTGCACTCTCCCTTTGGCATGACCCTGATCGGCAGTTCGCTATATGTCGCCAACGCGGATGCACTGCTGCGTTTTGCCTATGAGCCCGGGCAGACCAGGATCGATGACCCCGGCGAAAAAATCATTGATCTGCCCGGAGCCGAGGGTCTTAACCACCACTGGACCAAGAGCCTGCTGGCGAGCCCCGATGGCTCGCGTCTTTATATTGGCGTGGGGAGTAACAGCAACATCGCCGAAAACGGGATGCAGGCGGAAAAAGACCGGGCGGCGATTCTGGAGGTCGACCCGAATGCGAAGCGCTACCGCGTATTCGCCAGTGGCCTGCGCAATCCCGTCGGTATGGATTGGGAACCGGCGACGGATCGACTCTGGACCGTGGTCAACGAGCGCGATGAGCTGGGCAATCAACTCGTACCCGACTACCTGACGGCGGTCGAGGAAAACGCCTTTTACGGCTGGCCCTGGCTGTACTGGGGTGACTATCGGGATACGCGCGTAGAGCTGGCCGACGGTCAGTCGCTACCCGATGCTCGCGCTCCGGATTACGCCCTCGGAGCGCATACCGCATCTCTGGGTCTGGCGTTTTACGGGGCAGATGCCTTGCCCCGGTACCGGGGAGGGGCACTTATCGGCCAGCACGGCTCCTGGAACCGTTCACCGCGCAGTGGCTACAAGGTGATTTTCGTACCTTTTGCCGATGGCGAACCCGCCGGCATGCCAGAGGATGTGCTGACAGGGTTTTTAAGTGATGAGGGTGAAGCCTACGGGCGCCCGGTCGGGGTGTTGGTGGATCAGGCAGGCGCCGTGCTTGTCGCCGACGATGTGGGTAACGCCATATGGCGTCTGGTCGCTGAGGACTGATTGTCACAAAGGGCGCTCAGGCCCGGTAGAGCGTGACCGCACCAATGAGGATAAAGCCCACGCCGGCAATATAGTGCAGGACCTTCTCGTTGATGTAGGAAGAGAGAAGACTCCCTGCCAGAACACCCATTGCCGAGGCGAGCACCAGCGCTGCAGAGGCGGCAAAAAAGACGGTCCACTTGCTGACCTCCTTGTCCGCGGCAAACAGCATGGTTGCGAGCTGCGTTTTGTCGCCCAATTCAGCCACAAATACTGAAGCCAGCACGGTGAGAAATATTTTCCAGTCCATCGGGCTAAGCTACTACGCCGCGAGGATTGTGGCCAGCGGCTTCAGTGGCAACGCCTTGCAGGCGGCTGGCCGTCAGGGGGGCCGTTTCATTATTATCGTGAGCTGTTGGCGCCACAGCGTAGCCGGGCGGATCGCCTGATCCGGATTCTGCGGCAAATGCGAGGCCGCCTTTGACGCGATAGAGGTTCTCTTGCCGGACAAAATTGTTTCCATACTTCAAGACGACCTGGTGACCTTCGCCATGCCGCTGTTTCTGCTGGCAGTGCTTCTGGAGGCTGCCTTTGCCTCCCGTCGACGGCTGGCGTGGTACAGCGGCGAGGACTTCGCGGCATCCATGGGTGTGCTGTTGCTCACGGTACTGGTTGATCTGGGGCCAAAGATCGCCGCTATCGCTGCCATGTTTGCCCTTTATGAGATCTCTCCCTTTCGTGACCTGATCGGGCGCCAGTGGTGGGCCTGGCTTTTGCTGTTCTTTCTGGACGACTTTATTTATTACTGGTTTCATCGTAGCAATCACGAGTTGCGTTTTATGTGGGCCGGGCACGTCAGTCACCATTCGTCGCGCTATCTTAATTTTGGTACCGCACTGCGTCAGGGGGTGGGAGAGCGGGTGCTCAAGTATTTGTACTGGCTGCCCCTGCCACTGCTGGGCTTCGATCCGGTCATGGTAGTCACCATGATGAGCCTGAGCCTGTTCTACCAGTTCTGGATTCACACGCGAGCGCTAGGCAAACTTTGGGCGCCCATTGAATTAGTCTTTAATACGCCGTCTCACCATCGGGTGCACCATGCGTCCAATATCCGTTATCTCGACTGCAATCACGGGGGCACCCTGATTATCTGGGACAGGCTTTTTGGCACCTTCAGTGAAGAGCTGCCCGAGGAGCCTGTGGTCTACGGCCTCACCGACAACATACAGACCAACAACCCGTGGAAAATAGCCACCCATGAGTACGCGGCCATCGCCCGGGATATGCGTCGGGCAGATCGCTGGCGGGACCGGCTTCGCTATCTTCTCAGCGCCCCGGGCTGGTCCCATGACGGGCCGGATAAACGGGCGCGGACGCTGCGTCGGCAGCAGGGCGTGCCGCTTTCATCGTGATAAATTCAGCTCCTAAGCTGAGGGTAGAAGTCTGGCGCTTGCCGCAAGCGGAGTTCGGGGTCTTGTCATGCCGATCCCGGGTGCCGTTGAGGCCGGCGTTCTGTATTCTGGCGCCGGCCTGTATATTCGGGCTTTCTGTGTTGATCGATGATCAGCATATGATGCGTCGCTGGACCTCATAATAAGGATAAGACAATGAATAACTCTCACGTCGTCATCATGGGTGGTGGTCTTGGCGGGCTGATTGCGGCTATCAAGCTCAAGGAGGCGGGTCGTGAGTTTACCCTGCTTGAGCGTAACCCGGCTGTTGGCGGGACCTGGTACGAAAACAGCTACCCGGGCTGTGCCTGCGATGTGCCGGTGGTGTTGTATCAACTGTCCTTCGCGCCCTCCGCCAACTGGTCCCGAGTTTACCCTCAGGCTGCGGAGATTCAGGCCTATGCGGAAGAGCTGGTGTCGCGCTTCGGGCTGGAACCGCACATGCGGATGGGTACCGCCGCCACCGCGGCTGACTGGGATGCGACCCGCAGTATCTGGCGCGTGACAAGCAGCGAAGGTGATGTGATAGAGGCCGGTGCGCTCATCGGAGCTCTGGGCCAGCTCAACCGGCCAGCGCTGCCGGACATCCCGGGACGTGACAGTTTCGCGGGTCCTGCCATGCACACGGCACGCTGGAATAGCAGCGTCGATTGGGCGGGCAAACGCGTGGGGGTGATTGGTTCTGCCGCCAGTGCCATTCAGGCGATACCTGAGCTGGCGAAAAGTGCGGCGCAGGTCACGGTCTTCCAGCGCACGCCCAACTGGATCGTCCCGCGCAATGACGCGCCAATCACCGACGAGATGAAGGCCTTGATGGCCTCCCAGCCCGAGGCTGCGGCCCGAATCGGGGAGCTGAACCGAACGATCTGGTTTGAGACCGCGGACTATCTGAACTGGCAGGCTTTTGCCTATACCGATGAAGGACGCGCTGCCTTCACGCGCGCCGCTCTGGATCATCTTGAGGCGCAGGTTGCAGACCCCGAATTGCGTGCCCTGCTGACGCCTGATTATCCGGTCGGTTGCAAGCGAGTATTGATCAGCGACGACTTTTACCCGGCATTGCAGCGGGACAATGTCACGCTGGAAACAAGTGGCATCAGCTGTATCAACGAGAGCGGTGTGCAAACGGTCGATGGCACACGGCATGACTTTGATGTGCTGGTTTATGCCACGGGTTTTCATACCACCGATTGGCGCTGGTCTGTAGAAGTCACCGGTACAGCGGGCACATTGAATGACGCATGGTCGAATGGCGCGGAGGCTTACCAGGGCGTAACCGTGGCGGGTTTCCCCAATCTTTTTGTTCTCTACGGCCCCAATACCAATCTGGGACACAACTCCATCACCTACATGATGGAGGCGCAGGTGGGCTACGTTCTGCAGGCCCTGGACCACATGGATGCCGAGGGTATTGCGGCACTGGCCCCCAGCAGCGCTGCCCAGCACGCCTACAACGAACAGCTGCAGCAGGAACTGGCTAATACCGTCTGGGGTGATCCCGCCTGCGGCAACTCCTGGTACAAGAATGCCGAGGGCAAAATCGTCCAGAACTGGTCGCGCAGTGCGCGGGAGTTTGCTGAAATGCTGGCGACATTCAGTAGCGAGGGCTACGAGTAAATCCCCGGGCGGGCTTTTGACTCACCACTTCAACCAAGCAGCGTGTTGACCACCTGAAGCTCAAAGGCGTCCTGGTCTTTCCATGCAACAGCACAATTCACCGGACGCCCATTCACCTTATCAATCACCGTGTAACCGTCATCGGTAACGCGAAGCGGCAGTGTCTCCATTTCTACCAGATCGCCCCCGGCCGCGAGATGCACTGCGACTAAATCGAACAGGGTCGTACTGACCCGGCGCATGTCGTGATCCGGGGCTATGAACGGCGCTCCCGGGAGCCAGGCGCGATAATTCGCCATCAGAGCCTTCAGCCAGGGATCATCGCTTTCGTACAGCCGGCGATAGTTGTCACCCTCCAGAACGAGCAGGCCGCAGGTATCCAGAGGCGTGATTGTGCATTCCCAGGATGCGGCGAAAGCCGCCTGCAATGATGCCGGATCCACGCGGACGTTGTACTCAGCGACGGGCGCGTCGTCACCGAGGTAGCCTTTGTAGATCGATCCGTACATGCCGACGAATCTGGCATTGGCGGCAATGGACGGGTCGCGGCGGAGCGCTTCGGCGATATTGGGTACGGGCCCGAGACATAGCAGTGTCACGGGCTCTGGTGACGCCTTGATCGTATCGATAATGGCCTGTACGCCATCCGCATAGACCGCACCGGGATAATCTGCAAGTTGGTAGTCACCCAGCCAGCTGCTCTGCTGCCCCGGTTTGTCCTCCAGGCCAAGGCCAATACCGATCGGGATATCCGTTTTTCCCGTGAGCTCCAGAAGCCGGGCGAGCAGGCGCGCGCGATAGAGGGCATTGCCAAAGTCACCGACGGCCAGCCTGAGGTCCAGTGCGGGCATCCGCAGCAGCATTAACAGCGCCCAGGTGTCGTCGATGTCATCACCGATGTCAGTGTCGAGGATGACAGGCCGACGGCTATCGCCGGCGGCCGCGCTTGTGCCGGCTCTCGCTGCCAGCGCCATGGCCAAAGATGCGCCGATAAAGGACCGGCGCTTAAATTTCGTGTTACTCGCGAATGCCATTCAGTCCCTCCGGGCAATACATTCAGCATGCACGCCTGAGCTGTTCACTACCAGCAATAGGTGCCGTCGCCGGGTCTCAGGGGAATCGACACATTGCGTTTGTGCTGCCGACCACTCGCCGTCAGAGCGGCAGAGCGCGCAGCGGTGCGCTCCCGGAATGCCTGCAAAATCTCCGCATACCTTGGAACATCTGCCAGATTAACCCGCTCTGCCGGGTCGCTGACAAGGTGGAAGAGCTGCTCAAAAATCGCTTGCTGCTGTGAAAAATCGAGTTGCTCCTCGGTGTACGGGCATCCGTGGGCGGCAAGGAAACGGATGTATTTCCATTCCTGCGTCCGCAGCGCTTCGATAAATGGATTGCCTTCGGCGACCGTCAGGCTTTCAAGAAACACCTCGTCGCGCGGGGCATAGGAGCCATTGAGATCCCTCCCCTGCATTGAGTCCGGTGGTTCTATGCCGGCATAGGACAGTATCGTCGCCGGGACGTCGATGCTCAGCACCAGTTCTTCGCGCAGCTCCGGTGTGCCAGGGGCCTGTCTTCGCGGGTCGTAGAGCACCAGCGGTATTTTGGCGGTCAGGTCATAGAGCAGGGCTTTTCCGCCGGTGCCGTATTCGCCATTGAGCAGACCATGGTCGCTGGAAAAAATAACGATGGTGTTTTGCGCTAGATCCAGGCGCTCCAGCTGTGCCATCAGCCTGCCCACCACCACGTCAATGCCGGTGATCGTCTGGTAGTAGCGAATCAGGTGTTCGGGCTCAAGGGCCACATCGTAATTGTAGGCATACCACTTTTGTCGCGCTTCGTGATCAATCACCCCCTCGCGAATAAACCGGAATGGGTCCCGGCCGGTATCCGCAGAGGCCTCGATTGATTCGTCCCGGTACAGGGAGTCGTAGATCGGGTGCCCGGCCAGACGCGGATTCGCATTGGCCGGATAACCCATTACGCGACAGGCGTAATTATCGCAGTCCGGCTCAGCGCCCTGCGTATACATGGACGATACAACCGAGTTGTGTGGAGCTGAGAAGCTCACCGAAAGACTGAACGGAATGCCGTCCGGGCGCTTGCTCAGGAAGTCCTCAATAAACTCGCCCATTATCTCCGTTGTGATGTCGTGCTTCGCATCTGCATAGATCGCTGTTGCCGGGTTGTCTGCCAGCTCCTTGGGAAAGAAGGGCAGCCAGCCGTCGTGCGCGCGCCAGTAATCAAACTTGGCAGCAGCACTGCCTTCGAGGGAGTAGTACTGCACACCAAACTTGCCGATAAAGCCGGTGAAATAGCCGGCATCCCGTAACAGGGCCGGATAGGTCTGCGACCACTGTTGTTCTGAAACCTGATACGGCGAGTTAAAGCCGAGACCGCTGGTGCGCTCGTACTGTCCGGAGAGGAATGCAAAGCGACTTGGGGCGCAGATTGGCTGCACGGTGAAAGCGTTGCTGTAGCGCACGCCCCTTGTGGCCAGGGCGTCGATGTTGGGGGTTTGAACGTGCGGATGACCGGCAATCGACAGCGTATCGGCACGCTGATCATCCGTCAGCAGGAAGATGATATTGGGTCGCTCTGCCCTGGCCGGACTTTGTTGGGCAGATACAGGCGATGACTCGGATGCGCTGGCCGCAAAACACAGGATTGCGGTAAGAGAGGCGACTCGCGCATGGCGCGCTGTGTGTTGATCAGCAGTCAGTGCGGCTTTGAGGATATTCACGTGCTCGGAGCTCCTCCAAAATACAAAGGCCCACTCGAGGTGGGCCCTTGCGTCTGTTGATGACCCTCAGGCTAGAAGCGCCAGGACGCCTCAACACCCCAGGTTCGCGGCTCATTGGTGTAGGCCAGCAAGTTGGCGAAATCGATACCCCCCAGAATATTCTCCTCATCGGTAATGTTGCGCCCGAAGAAGCCAATCTGGTAGTTGTTCTGAAGATTGCGGTAGCCGAATCTGAGTCCGCCTTCAAACTGCGTATCCGTGGTGTACTCAATGCTCTCGTAGAGGAAGTCATTGGTCTCTCCACGGAATTTCCAGTCCGAGAACAGGAAAATCTCCGCGTTGCTGCCCTTGAGCGGATAGACGTAATCGATCTCGAAGTTGGCGGTCCACTCCGGCGCATGCTGGAACGGGTTGCCGTCGATCAGAGCCAGACCCGCGGCATTCAGCGGATCGGTCACCGTGCAAAGTCCGGAGCCACAGGGTGCTACGGCCAGCGTCGAGTCGTTGATCTCGGTTTTGGTGTACCCGAAGCCACCGGACAAGGTGAGATTATCGACCACGATGTATTCCATCTCGAATTCGACGCCGTAGCCGGTGCCTTCGTCGCCATTAAGCAGGGTTGTGGAATTACTGGCCCCCCCGACCGCGGTCAGCTGGATGTCATCAATGACGTAGTAGAAGGCGGCCGCGTTATAACGCAATCTGTCGTACTGCGCTTTGTAGCCAAGCTCATAGGAGAGGATGGTTTCGGAGTTGGCGGTTGTCACTTCCGGGTCGTCCTCAAGACGATCCTGAATTGTCGGTGCCCGGAAGGCCGAGGCGACTCGACCATAGACCTGGCCGGCATCGGTCGCCGCGTAAGAAAACGACAGGTCCCAGCTGATGTTGTCATCACTGAGGTTGATTTCCGGCAGAACCTCGGACGGCACGCCGTTTGCGTAACGGATGTTGGTCGCGTCTTTCTCATCGTCTGTGTAGCGCAGACCGGCCGTTAGCGTCAGTCGATCGGTGACGTCATAGCTGCCCTGTCCGAAGAATGCGATCGTCGTATTTTTGATCGCGGCGGTTGAGCCAATAAGGAATTGTGTAGCCCCTGCACTTTGGTTGGCCGCCGTACCGAAAAAGTCATCCTTGAAGTAGAAGGCGCCAACCTGATAGTTGAAGGGTCCATCGAAGTTGCTGGCCAGACGGATTTCCTGGGTGAGCTGCTCCAGGTCGATGTCACCACCGGTATCGACGTTGACCACAAACGGGGAGGCGAAGGGGGTGAATGGTGTGCTCGCCGGGCCCGCCGGGCCCTCGCAGGTGAACAGGCAGCCAAAGCCGCCGTCAATGTCGCCGCGGCCATAGCGGTCAGTAATATCCTGATAGGAGCTGATGGACGTGAGCGTGTAGTCACCGACATTCCAGTCCATCTTGATGGTGGTGCCGTTGGACTTCATCCCGCCCTTGTTGCCGTCGCCGCCGTCATAAAACACCGTGTCGCGATCAAAGTTTGCGTTCAGCTTGTTGCTGCCCTGGCTCAGAACATTGGCGCGGAACAGGCTGGTGGTGCTCTCGGAATCCTGCAGCTGATGCATCAGCCAGAACGTCAGGTCTTCAGTGGGCGTCCACTGCAGCTGGACACGCGCGGCACCTATGTTGAATCCCCCCAGCGCGTTACTTTCGCCCGTAAAGCCATTGTCGACCCAGTCAGCGCGGTTTTGCGACAGTATGGAGATCCGGCCGGTCAGCTTGTCGTCAATAATTGTTCCGCTGAGGGCACCTTCGACGTTATAGGTATCGTAGTTTCCGGCGGTCAGGTTAATGTAGCCTTCGGTCTCTTCCGTAGGGCGTCGGGTATCAATCTTGACGATGCCCGCCGTTGTATTGCGCCCGAAGAGCGTGCCCTGGGGTCCCCGAATAACCTCGACGCTGGCCATGTCAAACAGCGGGAACGCCTTGAGGGCGGACTTTTCCATGGGAACATCGTCCATCACCAGGGAAACCGGCTGTGAGGCAGCCGCGGTGAAGTCCGCGTTCCCGAGGCCGCGCAGGTAAAAGCGTGGCGCCAAACGGCCGTTTGAGGTCTCGATGTACAGGCCCGGCGCTGCACTGGAAAGCGCGAGGATGTCATCTCCGCTGGCGAAACGCGCGCTCAGCCGGTCGCCGGTCATACTGGTGATTGAAATCGGGACCTCCTGGATATTCTCATCGCGGCGCTGGGCCGTGACCAGAACTTCCTCCAGCCTTGGCTTGTCCTGAGCCTGTACCATGGGGCTGCCAGTCATACAGGCAGCGGCAGCCAGACCCATGACTATCGCTGTTTGTTTCGAGGGAATGTTGCGCATGTTAGCTCCGGGGCCGAGGCGTTGGGGAAGGTAAGTATCTAGGCCACCAATATAAAGCCAAGCCGCTGGCCTGTCGTTAGCGGCGGGCGTTTTAATAGCCGCAAAATTACCTGAGGTCGTGAGATACTGCGCCGGGCTCGGTCAGCCGCTCAGGGACGTGCCATGGATAGACGACAGTTTCTTCGCAATACCCTGATCGGTTTGAGTGGCATGCCGTTGACGGCCGAACTCGCTGCCAACGAAGCCCTTGTAAGCAACCCGTTTAGGCTCGGCGTCGCCTCAGGCGATGTGAGCGACAGTTCCAGTGTCCTGTGGACGCGGCTGGCTCCCGAGCCGGAAAAAGCCGACGGCGGCATGCCGCAGGCAGGCGTTCTGGTCGCGTGGGAGTTGTCCCTGGACCGGGCCATGTCGAAGGTCATTCGCCGCGGACAGGCGATGGCGGTAGCGGAGCTTGGGCATTCTGTTCATGTCGAGCTTGAAGGGCTGGAATCGGCCCGCGACTACTGGTATCGGTTCAGCGTGGGTGGATACCACTCCCGCATCGGTCGCACCCGGACCTTGCCCGGCCAGCAGGAGTCGCCCGAGCGCGCGCGTTTTGTCACCGCTTCGTGCCAGAACTTTACCCATGGGCATTTTGTCGCTTACCGGCACATGGTCAAGGATGCCCCGGATTTTGTCATTCATCTGGGCGATTACATTTATGACACGGCCTTTGGCGAGACTTTCCGCAAGCACCCGTCAGAAAATCCGCCACAGACACTGGGGGACTTTCGTCGGTGGCATGCTCTGTATAAAAGCGACCGGGACCTGCAGGCGGCGCATGCGGCGATACCTTTCTTCCTGTCCATCGACAATCACGATGCCATAGAGGATAACGACCCCTCAAAAGCAGCCATCCGCGCGGCGGCCTATCAGGCCTGGTATGAGCACATGCCGGTGCGGGGTTACGGGGCGGTGGGCGCAAACGCCTTCGATATTCACCGCTGCATCTCGGTGGGTAGTCTGGCGCAGATTTGTCTGCTCGATTCGCGGCAGTTCCGTGACAAGCGGGAGCTGTGCACGGAGGACTATGATCCGGGCTACGGCTTTGGCAACTACCGCGAGCGTTGCCAGGCGCTATTTGCCGATGAGCGCAGCATGCTTGGCGCGGCGCAGGAGCGTTGGCTGATCGATAAACTGACGCACAACAGTGCGGCCTGGAATGTGATTGCTTCACCGGGACCGTTTCTGCCTTTTTCTTACCGGGTCGATGGGAAGGATCGGCGCTATATCGGCGCCTGGGATTCCTACCCGGCAAACCGGCAGCGGATCGCAGCCGCCCTGGCACGGTCCGGCGCAGGGCACCCGCTGATTCTGAGTGGCGATGTCCATTCTTTCTGGGCGATTGACGGCGCCGCGACGACCGAGCCCGAAGAGCGTTTTCCTGTGCTTGAGTTTGTGACTTCCTCCATCAGTGCAAACTGGCCGCCGGCGCTGGCTCAGCCCGTTAGCGACAACCTCAGGAACAACCCTCAGGTGCGTTTTTATGACCCTACCCATCGCGGCTACCTTTTGCATGAGCTGACCGCGAAACAGTGGCAAACCACGGCGCGCGGTATCGACGATGTGCACGATGAGCAGTCCGGGATATCGACGGTCGCGAGGTTCACGGTCAATCATGGCGAGGCTGGTTTCAGCCGGACGGGTGATCAAGCGGCCGCACAGCGTCAGTAAACGCTGCTAAAATCTGTGCCTGCGTTGATATAGCCTACCGCCCGTAGCTCAGCTGGATAGAGCGCTGCC
>CAZGGN010000016.1:26186-30315 GCA_964525195.1 uncultured Congregibacter sp. | reverse complement strand
GCTGTCTGTGTTCGCTTTGCTGTCTGTGTTCGCTTTGCTGTCTGTGTTCGCTTTACTGTCTAAGTCCGCTTTGCTTAAGCGGCCTTATTACCGCGCTACTGCGTCTTACCTTACCGCATTACTGCGTCTTACCCTCTTCCGGGCGATAGGCCCCTGAGGGTGACTATGATTAATGAAGCACGTGGCGCAGATACACGCCGAAACAAGCCGTCTACCGGTCCGATCCCGGCCTCAAAAATCGCGACCGAGCTTAGCAGAAATCCCGATCGCTTTCGCGCCTTTTCGCCGATGAGTCATCGATGGCAACGCTAATTTTACTCAACAAGCCCTACCAGGTTCTGAGTCAGTTTACTGACAGTCAGAACAGGACCACGCTGGCCAGTTACCTTGATGCACCGGGGTTTTATCCAGCCGGCCGCCTGGATTACGACTCCGAGGGCCTGATTCTTCTGTGCGACGACGGTGCCCTACAGCAGCGCATCACCGATCCACGCCACAAGCTCTGGAAGAGCTACCTCCTGCAACTTGAAGGCCTGATCAGCGACACGGCGATCAGCGCGCTCACCCGGGGCATTGCCCTCAAGGACGGAATGACGCTCCCCGCACGAGTCGATCGAATCAGTGAGCCCGCGCTCTGGGCGCGCGATCCACCGATTCGCCAGCGAGCCAGTCAGCCCACGAGCTGGATCCGGATCGCTATTCGCGAGGGACGCAACCGTCAACTCCGGCGTATGTGCGCTGCGGTGGATTTTCCGGTGTTGCGACTTGTGCGCAGGGCTATCGGCGACTGGGAACTCGGAAACCTCGCTCCCGGCGAGTATCGGCGGGAGATCGTGCACCTGCCCCGCGCCAGCGGCAAAACGCCGCGGCCCGGGTCGACCGACAACGGCACCGGACCCCGGGGTCATAAAGGGCCCCGCAGGCGCTGAAAGACCCGGCCCGATGCACGGTTTCTGCTAGAATGCGCGACCCCCGCGATGTGTATTTCCGAACGGTGTCTAACAGCTTTCTTTTAAGGGCAGCACACGACCATTGTCGGGGGACGGTAAGGAAACTCACCGCTTTGAGCGCAAGGCAAACTGGCGCGCAAGAGAACAGCAATGGCAGTAAAATAGTAGTGGCAATTCATGACAGCTAGCAAAAAAGTCATCGTAGGCATGTCCGGAGGCGTCGACTCCTCCGTCGCCGCGCTGATGCTCAGAGAACAGGGCTACGAAGTAGAAGGCCTGTTCATGAAAAACTGGGACGAGGACGACGGAACCGAGTATTGCACCGCGAAGGCCGACTATGCCGATGCCCAGGCGGTCGCCGATCGTCTCGGCATCACCCTGCACGCGGCAAACTTTGCGGCGGAGTACTGGGACAACGTATTCGAACACTTTCTCGCCGAGTACCAGGCTGGGCGAACGCCCAACCCGGACATCCTCTGTAACCGCGAAATCAAGTTCCGCGCATTTCTGGACTACGCACTCGACCTCGGCGCTGACCTGATCGCCACGGGGCACTATGCGCGTCGCGGTTCTCTCCAGGGCCTCCCTACGCTGCTCAAGGGGCTGGATCAGAACAAGGACCAGAGCTACTTCCTGCATGCGGTGGGACATGCGGAACTGGCCAGGACACTGTTTCCCCTCGGCGAAATCGAAAAGTCCGAGGTGCGGGCCCGCGCGGCACAAGCGGGACTGCGAACGCACGACAAAAAGGATTCCACCGGCATCTGCTTTATCGGGGAGCGCCGCTTCAAGGATTTTCTGCAACAGTATTTACCGGCACAGCCGGGCAATATCGAAACACTCGAGGGCGAGATTATCGGTAAACACAGCGGACTCATGTACCACACCATCGGGCAGCGCCAGGGGCTTGGTATCGGAGGGCTGGCAACACACCGGGAAGCGCCCTGGTATGTCGCGGGCAAGGACTTGCAGCGCAACCGTCTACTGGTGGTCCAGGGCAACGACCACCCGGCACTGTTTTCGGAAGATCTCTGGGTTCGCGACATTTTCTGGATCAGCGGACGGCCGCCCGAGTTACCGCTTCCATGCTGGGCCAAAGTGCGCTATCGCCAGGCCGATCAGCGCTGCACGCTGACCCGGGAAGGACAGCAGTTCCGCGTGCACTTTGAGCAACCCCAGCGGGCGATCACCCCCGGCCAATCCGTGGTGTTTTACCTTGAGGATCGCTGTCTCGGCGGCGCAGTCATCGAGCAGACCGCCGCGGCGCAGGCACTGGCCGCGTGAGTAAATTACGCGAACAGACCATCGCACTTGCCGGCGTGGCGCAGGCCGCGAGAATCGTTGACCAGCTCTCCAAAACCGGAAGCTACCCCCTGGAGTTTCTCGAAAGCTCCATAAACAGTCTGTTTGTGTTCGATCATGAGCACGCCGAAGAACTCTTTGGCGGTCTGCCCGGCGTGCGCCTCGGGCTACAAAATCTCTGCGCCTTGCTGGCAAACCAGCGCGAGGTTGAGCAGCGTGATGCGGTGCGTTACTTCTTTAACGTGCTGCATCTGGAGCGCCGTTTTGCCGCGGATGCGCGCATGCGCGAGGTCGTCCGCTCGCGGCTGCAGCACGCCAGCTTTCGCAAAAATCACTTTGCCGGCCATGTGGGCGATATCTGCCATAGTGTGTCGGGCATCTATCAGGATACCTTCAGCAAGCTGCCCCAGCGCATCAAGATTATTGGCAGTGCCCAGCACCTTGAGAGCCGCCAAAACGCGGATATAGTGCGTAGCCTGCTGCTGGCGGGTATTCGCTCGGCCTATCTCTGGCGTCAGCTTGGAGGGCGGCGCTGGAAACTCGCCCTGCAGCGACAAAATATGCTGCGCAGCGCTCAAGAGCTGTCCCGCGGCCTGAGCATCGTCTGATACTTCCCGAAGGAACCACCATGCAAAAATCCCCCTCGAGCTCCGCCACCCTGACTCCCCTGACGGCTGTCACCCCCCTCGATGGTCGCTACGCCAGCAAAACGCGGCCGCTGACGAGCATCTTCAGCGAATATGGTCTGATTCGGCGACGCGTCGTGGTCGAGGTTAGCTGGCTGCTGGCGCTGTCCCGGGAACCCCAGATTGGCGAAGTATCTCCGCTGTCGCCGACTGCTGTGGATGCTCTCAATGCGATCGCCGAGGACTTTGATGTCGACGATGCCGCCGCCGTCAAGAGCATAGAAGCCACGACAAATCACGACGTCAAAGCCGTGGAATACTTTATCAAGCAACGCTTCAAGGGTCAGCCGGAGCTGGAGAAGATCAGCGAGTTTGTGCACTTTGCCTGCACGTCTGAAGACATCAACAACCTCGCCCACGCCCTGATGCTCCGCGATGGACTCGAGGCGGTGCTCCTTCCCTCGCTCACAGGCCTTCTGGACAAGCTCAAGGGCATGAGCCGCGACTTCGCCGAGCAGCCCATGCTATCGCGCACCCATGGGCAGACGGCGAGCCCGACCACCCTGGGCAAGGAGATCGCCAACAGCGCTGCGCGCCTGGAACGGCAGCTGACGCGCATTGCTGCCGTCCCCTTGCTGGGCAAAATCAATGGTGCTGTGGGCAACTACAACGCGCATCTGGCGAGCTACCCGGATGTTGACTGGCCGAGCTTCAGCGCACGCTTTATCGCCGATCTGGGTCTGGAACAGAACCCCTACACCACGCAAATCGAACCGCACGACTATATGGCCGAACTCTTCGACGCGATAGCCGGAGCCAATACGGTGCTCCTGGATTTTTCCCGTGACGTCTGGGGCTACATCTCCCTGGGTTACTTCACCCAGAAAACCATCGCCGGGGAGATCGGTTCCTCGACCATGCCGCACAAGGTCAATCCCATCGACTTTGAAAACGCCGAAGGCAACCTCGGACTGGCGAATGCCGTCTTCGGGCACCTCAGCGACAAGTTGCCGGTCAGCCGCTGGCAGCGCGACCTGAGCGATTCCACGGTGCTGCGCAATATGGGCGTCGGCTTTGCCTACACCCTCATTGCTCTGGAGTCACTGCAAAAAGGCATAGGCAAGCTCGAGGCCAACCCGGCGCAGATGGACGAGGATCTGAATGCGAGCTGGGAAGTGCTCGCGGAACCGATCCAGACGGTAATGCGCCGCTACGGGGTCGAGGAGCCCTACGAAAAACTCAAAGCGCTGA
>CAZGGN010000016.1:2714-26176 GCA_964525195.1 uncultured Congregibacter sp. | reverse complement strand
TCAACGAAGCCAAACTGGCGGCCGATCTGGACAATGCGTGGGAAGTGCTGGCCGAGCCGATCCAGACCGTCATGCGCAAAGCGGGCATCGAAAAGCCCTACGAAAAGCTCAAAGCGCTGACCCGCGGACAGAAGATCACCGCGCAGCGGATCCGGGAATTTATCGACACCCTCAACATACCCGAAGAGGCGCGAGAGGCTCTTCTGGAGATGACCCCGGCGAGCTATACGGGCAATGCCGCCGAACAGGCGAGGAACATCTAAGTCGTGGGCCGTTATCAGCTGCGCGTGCAGCTTGAGAGTTTTCTTGCGCAGCACTGGCAACAGCAGCATCTATTTATTCCCCGGGGCCTGCCGGACTTCGCGCCGCCCGCGGATGCAGACGAACTCGCGGGACTGGCCCTCGAAGCCGGGGTCGATAGCCGTATCGTAAGGGAGCATGAGGGCGCCTGGCATCAGCAACGCGGGCCCTTCACGATCGAGGACTATCGGCGCAGCGATGCCTGGACGCTGCTGGTACAAAGCGTCGATCAGCACTGGGAGGAAGCCGCTGCACTTCTCTCAGCCGTTGATTTTCTGCCACAGTGGCGACTTGACGACGTCATGATGAGCTATGCCACCGATGGCGGCAGCGCCGGTCCGCACTACGACAATTACGATGTGTTCATCATTCAGGGCGAGGGACAGCGTCGCTGGCAGATCGGTGGCTTCTGCGATTCCTCTACGGCCCTGCTCCCAAACACCGACATCCGCCTTCTCGCTGATTTTCAGGTCGAGGCGGAATATCTGATGAATCCCGGCGACGTGCTCTATATCCCTCCGGGCTGCGCGCATTACGGAACAAGCCTGGGGGAGTCCACCAGTTTTTCCATTGGATTTCGGGCGCCAAGAATCAGCGACTTGTTGGCACGCTGGGCAGACAATCGTCTCGCGGGCCTGGAAGACGACGCACTCCTTCAGGATCCCGGGCGCGCTTCAAGTACCCACCGCGGTGAAATCAGTATCGAAGATCAGGAGCGCG
Source organism: uncultured Congregibacter sp. (assembly GCA_964525195.1). Classification (GTDB taxonomy): domain Bacteria; phylum Pseudomonadota; class Gammaproteobacteria; order Pseudomonadales; family Halieaceae; genus Congregibacter. The sequence goes on along the minus strand of CAZGGN010000016.1, from coordinate 25,156 downwards.
CAAAAGCACAGCTGAGAAAAGTCTTTGATGACGCCGATCCTCGCTGGATTGGCGAAGCGATCACCGGTGGTGGCGCCGGCCCGGAACAGCCAGTACCCCTCGAGGGTGATCTGGAGCTGGCCGGCTCCCTGGTCACCCGGGTGCCCGGCAGCCGTCTCGCCTGGATGTTCGGGGACGGCGAGCTCCTGGTGTTTGCCCATGGGGCAAGCCACGATGTGCCCCTCGCTTTACAACAGGTACTTGAAGACCTCTGCGACCATCAGGATATAGCCCTTGCGAACGCGCTGAGCGCCCATGATGCTGCTCGCAGCCTGCTGCACTGGCTTTACGAAGAAGGCATCATTCTGTTCTATGACTGAACTGACGATACGTGAGGCCAGCTGGCCCGAGGACGCCGACGCATTGCGAGGACTGCGCAGCGCGGTTTTCATAATGGAACAGGGCGTCCCGCGGGAGATCGAGTGGGATGGTCAGGACGAGCAGGCACGGCATGTCATTGCCGAAATAAACGGCTCGGCCGTGGGCTGTGGCCGACTTCTTTCCGATGGACGGATCGGGCGCCTCGCGGTGCTGAGCCGCTACCGGGGGCGGCACATCGGAGCCGGACTACTGGACCTGCTGATCACCCTCGCCCGGCGCCGAGCCGACCCCGGCATTTACCTGCATGCGCAGGCTGACGCGGTGGATTTTTATCAGCGCGCGGGCTTTGAAGTTCGCGGCGAGCCTTTCATAGAAGCAGGTATCCAGCATCTGGACATGTATCAGGAACTGGATTATCGCGATTACGACGAGCCGTTGCTGCGGCTGCGTTACCCGCAGCCTTTTGCCCAGCTCGCCGTGGCCCAGGCGCGACTGGCTCGACGCGAATTGCGAATCCTGAGTCCCCGTCTCGACGGCCGGGTGTTTGATCGCGAGGAATTTGAGGACGCTGTCCGTGCCCTCCTGCGTCAGGGCCGAATGTGCCGGCTGCAAATTCTGGTGCAGGATGCCCGGAGTATGGTGCAGCGCGGACACCGGCTACTGAAACTCGCGCGGCGACTGCCCAGCAGCGTGGAGCTCCGTCGACTGAAAGAACACCCGGACTGGGATGGCGATACGCTGCTAATCCGCGATCGGGACAGTCTTCTTGCCCTGCCCGGCAGTGAGAGGGATCCGGGCTTCTATCGTCCGGGGGATAGAGCACGATGCGCATCCGCCATAGCCCGCTTCGAGGAACTCTGGCGTGCCGGGGAAGTCGACCCGGAGTTTCGCGCACTGTCACTCTAGGCCGATGATAGCCCCGGGTCGACGCCCACACTGTTCCCCTCGTAGACCAGCTCGTAAATGGGCAAAGCACGGCAGGTTTTTACGCTCGGATCGCCACTGATCAATGAGAACTTTATCTGATGGTAAGGGCAGACAATCGCGTCGCCCTCAATCCCCGCATTATCCAGCGCCTGCCCGGCGTGCGGACAATAACGACCGACAAGTCGCGGCGTACCATTCTCCTGCAGCAGGAGTAGCTGCTGCCCCGAAACCTGAACGACCCTGCGATAGCCATCGTGCAGGTTGATCAGCTTTTCGAGCACCTGATAGGCCATCAGGCCCCCTCATCAAGGAGTTCGAGCAGCCGCCGGGCGGCGAGGTAAGGCGTGGTTTCCTGCGCCTGCACCGCTGCCTCCAGACGCGGCATTTCCCGCACCACAGCCTCGCTGTCCTTCAGGCGCTGGAGCAGCATGGCCTGCAACAGCTGGTGCATCCAGTCGCGACTCTGACGCGCACGCTGACGGTCAAAAAATCCGTTGTCCCGCGTCGTGGCAACAAAGTCCTGAACCGTCTGCCAGACCTCCTCAAGGCCGGTTTTTTCCAGCGCCGAGCAGCGCAGCACCACGGGCTGCCAGTGCGAATCGCTGCGCAGGAGACTCAGGGCCGACTGGTATTGCGACTGGGTAGCATTGGCCAACCCGGCACCTTCGCCATCGGACTTGTTAATCACCAGTGCATGGGCCAGTTCAACGATGCCTTTCTTTATGCCCTGCAACTCGTCTCCACCCCCGGGCAGCATCAGCAGCATAAAAAAATCAACCATACCCGCGACCTGGTATTCGGACTGGCCGACCCCGACCGTCTCCACAATCACGACGTCGTACCCTGCGGCCTCGCAGAGCAAAAGACTTTCACGGGTCTTTTGTGCCACACCGCCGAGCGCGCCACCGGAGGGCGATGGCCGGATAAAGACATTCTCTTCACGGGAGAGCTGCTCCATTCGGGTTTTGTCCCCCATGATCGACCCTCCCGCCAGGGGCGAACTGGGGTCTACGGCGAGAACAGCGAGAGAGCGCCCCTGGGCCAGCAACAACTGGCCAAAGGATTCGATAAAGGTGGATTTTCCGACGCCGGGGACGCCGCTGATCCCGATGCGTACACTGTTGCCCGTGTAGGGAAGCACCGACTCCAGCAGGGCCTGGGCCTGCTCACGGTGCGCCGGCAGGGAACTCTCCGTGAGTGTGATTGCCTTGGCCAACGCGCGCCGGCTGCCCGAGCGAAGCGCCGCAGCGTCGAGCCCGGACACGGAGCTCATCCGCTGACCGCGCTGACCGCCTCAAGCACTTCCCGCGCAGCCTGAGGGATGGGAGTACCCGGACCGAATATGCAGCTGACGCCGGCGTCGCGCAGCGCGGCATAGTCCTGCTCGGGTATCACGCCGCCGGCAATTACCACGATGTCGCTGGCACCGAGCTTTGCAAGCTCCTCGATCAGCTCTGGAATCAGCGTCTTGTGCCCCGCCGCAAGGCTGGATGCCCCGACGACATGCACATCGTTCTCGACTGCCTGGCGAGCAACTTCCGCGGGCGTTGAAAACATCGGCGAGAGATCCACATCAAAGCCCACATCCGCAAAGGCCGTGGCGACAACCTTGGCACCGCGGTCGTGGCCATCCTGTCCCATCTTGCATACCAGCATGCGGGGACGGCGCCCGTGGGTTTCGACAAACTTATCGATATCCTCGCTAATCATGTGCCAGTTCTCATCTTCTTCAAAGGCCGCCCCATAGACGCCGGAAACCGTCTGCGCCTGTGCCGTAAAACGCCCAAACTCGGCCTCCATGGCATCAGAGATCTCACCAACGGTCGCCCGGCGACGCACGGCCTCAATCGACAGGGCCAGCAAATTACCCTCCTCTCCGCCTGCGCAGCGGGTGATGCTTGCAAGAATCTCCTCGACCGCTGCGCTGTCGCGCTCGGCGCGGATTTTCTCCAGGCGCGCAATCTGTGACTCTCGAACTGCCGCATTATCAATTTCGAGAATCTCCACGGGCTCCTTATGCGGCGAGGGATATTTGTTGACTCCGACGATGACATCCTCGCCGCGATCAATACGCGCCTGCTTACGGGCCGCGGCCTCTTCAATACGCAGCTTGGGCATGCCGGTTTCAATGGCCTTGGCCATACCGCCGGCTTCCTCGACTTCCGCGATCAGCTCCCGCGCCTTGTCCGCGATGTCCTGCGTAAGCGACTCCATCATGTAGGAGCCACCCCAGGGATCGACCACCCGGGTGATCCCGGTCTCTTCCTGCAGTATCAGCTGCGTGTTGCGGGCAATGCGCGCGGCAAACTCGGAGGGAAGCGCCATCGCCTCATCAAGGGCGTTGGTATGCAGCGACTGCGTACCGCCGAACACCGCGGCCATCGCCTCGATGGTCGTGCGCACCACGTTGTTGTAGGGGTCCTGCGCCGTGAGTGACCAGCCGGAGGTCTGGCTGTGAGTGCGCAGCATGCTGCTCTTGGGATTGCGGGGATTAAACTCCGCAACAATCTCATTCCACAGGAGACGCGCGGCACGCATTTTCGCGATCTCCATGTAGAAATTCATGCTGACGCCCCAGAAAAACGACAGCCGCGGCGCAAAGTCATCAATATGCAGCCCCGCGGCGAGCGCGGTGCGGATGTACTCCTTGCCATCGGCGAGGGTGTAGGCAAGCTCAAGAGCCGCATTCGCTCCGGCCTCCTGGATGTGATAACCGGAGATCGATATCGTATTGAAGCGCGGCATATGCTCGGTGCAGTAAGCAATAATATCACCGATGATTCGCATACTCGGTGCGGGCGGATAGATATAGGTGTTGCGAACCATGAACTCCTTGAGAATATCGTTCTGAATCGTGCCGGCGAGCTGCTCCTGCGCGACGCCCTGCTCTTCTGCAGCGACGATATAACCCGCAAGGACCGGCAGCACCGCCCCGTTCATGGTCATGGAGACGGACACCTTGTCCAGAGGTATTCCATCAAACAGTATCTTCATGTCTTCAATCGAATCGATTGCGACCCCAGCCTTGCCGACATCCCCGGTGACGCGCTCGTGATCCGAGTCATAGCCCCGGTGCGTCGCCAGATCAAAGGCGACGGATATCCCCTGCCCCCCGGCCGCGAGCGCCTTGCGATAAAACGCATTCGACGCCTCGGCGGTGCTGAAGCCGGCGTACTGGCGGATCGTCCAGGGACGCCCCGCATACATGGTGGCCTGAGGTCCGCGTACATAGGGCGCCATCCCCGGCAGCGTATCCGCGTGGTCCAGGGACTCCAGATCAGCCGCGGTGTAGAGCGGCTTAAGGGGAATACCCTCGGGCGTCTCCCAGATCAGGTCCTCGGGAGTGCGTCCTTTCATCTGCTGGGTCGCCAGCTTGTCCCAGGCTGCCAGATCCTCGGGGCTCGCCTTTTTGCTATCGCTCATCACTCAGTCTCTCAATGGGCCGTTGACGGCTGGTTGATTTCCACAAGGACGCCATCGCAACTTCTCGGATGGATGAAAATGGTCAGCGAACCGTGCGCGCCGGGCGCCGGCTCATCGGCCAGAAACTCGTAGCCCTTCTCCCGCAGCCGCGCTACGTCTGCGTGGATATCGTCGGAACGAAAACACAGGTGGTGCAAACCGCCGCCGCGCTTTTCCAGATATTTGGCCACGGGACCCTCACCGCGCAGTGGGTGAATGAGTTCGATATTGGTCGGTGGCAGCGGAAAAAATGCCGTAGCCGTCTTCGCTGCTTCGACGTCTTCGGTGCCCTCAAAGGGGAGACCAAAGTCGTCGCGCAAACGCGCAATGGCCTTTTCCAGATCCGGGACCGCAATGGCAATGTGGTCAAGCGCAGTAATCATTCTGGGTTACTCCCTATTTGTTCAAGCAAAGCGCTCGCGGCTTCACAGCTGTCCGAGATAGCGGGCGGTGGCCAATCGGCGGCGCTCAGCGATTTCTCCGGGCAACTCACTCACGATTTTCTCATCCGGCGTGATGCGGAAAATCGCCTGCCCCTTGCTGATAATGATGCCGTCACCTTCGACCAGAACCTCTTCGATGGTGCCTGCGAAGGGAGCGTAGACCTTGTTGAACATCTTCATAACTTCCACGATGTATAAAGGATCCCCGGCATCAAAATGGTCGCCCTTCTGTACATAGAGCTCCGAATCAGGACTCTCGCGTCCGTAAAACATGCCGCCACTCGCCGCAATAATCTCGTCGGACTTAGCCACCGGTGGCGGCACCAGTACCTTGGCCATGGCAGCCTGCAGTTCGGGCTCGGTCAGTCGATCGGGGATGTGGATAGTGAGGTCATCGTTCACACCGAGATCGAAAAATCCGGTGCTCTCGGCGATGGCCGGAAGTATCCCGAGAATGGCACAGCCGGACTGGTAGCCCTGGTGGGCAGCGCGCGCCGCATGCCACTGGGAATCGCTGAGGCTGCAGCCCTCGGGCAGCGCAGGGTCCTGCAGCTGACTCTGTATCGACACCCAGTCATCGGTGGGCAATGTTGTGCCCAGCTGTGCGTAGAAATCCACCGCAGCCTGCAGGATCTCGTGATCGTGTGCCCAGATCACGCTGGCTGCCGGCGCGACATGGTTATAGTCCATGTTCAAAAAGTGGTAGAGCTCGAGCAGCAGGTTAATCGGATTGTCGTTCCAGCTCACGCGCCCGTCGATCATCGTGTAGCTGTCGTGATGCGCGCTCAGCCAGCCACTCAGCAGGTGCGGCTGCTCCAGGAGTATCTCCAGGGGCCGGAGGATCAGGGTCTCCTTGAGCGCCTGGGTTGCGCGCAGCGCATCGGCGGCCTCTGTCTCAAGCCCCTCCAACTCGCGCTCGCAAACCGCCTGCCAGCCGTGATCCAGGTCGATATTGGCGGCTTCGCGTTTCAGCTCACCGACCGCCGTAAGGTAGGGAACAATAAACCGTGTCGTCGGCCGCGCATTGATATTCTGCCCGATGAACCAGTTCACCAGCCCGTAGTGAAACTCAAGGTTCGTGGCCAGGTCCTTGCCGCGCATACGCGTCTGACGAATCGTCTCCGCCATACGCTGATAACAGTCGAGGCGCGTATCCCCAACGGTCAGGAGCAGTGCGATGTTTGAGTCGTAGGCCCCGGCGAGGGTGTACTTCATGAAGACATCGGTATCGGGGTTGTGCAGGCTGATGCCCTGGTCATCGCGGATTTCGTCGTCGCTGGCATCCGACCAGTACTCGATAACACCGCCGGCGCTGGGCTGGAGTGCATTGTTGGTCGCATTAAGCCGCGCTTCGACACTATCTGGGTGCCGTGGAATACGCTCGGGCCGGGGTAGTTTCGGGCCGTGTGACGCAAGCAGAACCATGGCTTCCACGAGGGACTCAACGATGAAGTGATCATCCGGATTATCGGGGTTGGCAAAGCGCAGGGCGTAACAGAGCTCCGTCACCCGATGCTCGACCTGGATACGGGTATTCATCTCCATAAAGAAGTGTTTATCGCGATCCACAATACATTCAAAGGTCGACACCGAATCGAGTCCCACGGCGGCCCCGAAGCGCTCTGCTTCGTCTTCCATCTCGCGCAGGGTTTTGAGGTCCTGCTCAAGCACCCCTGCTTCGACGCTATTGCCCCGGGCCCTGGCATCTTCGAGCGCGAGCTGCAGCGACTCGATAGTGACCGAGACTTCCAGGAGCTTCTGCTCGTGCATCTGTAACGAGCAGTCGCGACCTCCGAGGGTCATACTCCACTGCCCGTTGCCAATCACCTGAATTTCCTGATGTCGGGTGGTTTCGATATTCAGCTCTACAAGGACGTTTTTATTGTCGCCAACGCCGGTCGTCTTTACCTCGTTGAGAATTTCCCGAACCATCTCCGCAGCGCGGCCCGCTTCGCCGATACCCAGAATTCGCTGCCCTTTACCCCCACCGCCACTAATCGCCTTGAGGCGCACGCGATTGTTCGGGTACTGCTCACTCATGCGCCCGACAGCCTCGGTAATGGTCTCGCAGAGCTCGTCTACGGTGTAGAGATCAACCCCCTTCGTATAGCTGGCCGCCAGGACCTGATCCGCCGCGCTCTCAAGGTCTTCGTCCAGATCCTCAGCGCTGATCGGCAGTGCCTGCTCATCAATCAACCTGGCGAGCGCCGCGTGATCGGAACATCGCTTCAACAGCGTCAGGGTCGTTGCGTTATCGATTCCCGGTGTCACCGAGACGCCGGCTTTGAGGGCAGTACGCTTGGCTTCATCTTTCAGCCCCGCATCGTGCACAGTCCGCGAGCAGGGGCCGATGAAATTCAGGCCGGCAGCTTCCATGGCCGCCACCATGGTCTCGTCCTCGGCCATAAAACCGTAACCGGCAAAAATCGCGTTGTAGTCATTGTCCCGGGCGATACGGATAATCTGCTTGATGCGCTGGTCCCGTTCTTCTTTATTGGCACCGGTGTAATCGGGAACACGATGTATGCGCTCCGGATCCGGCATGACGCGCAGCTCCGGCGCGAGTGCGCTCTGGTACACGATAGAGTCCTTCTCGGAGAGGAGCATGCCAATGTGGCTGATCCCCATCTCCCGAAAAACATCAATCGCTTCTTTGCGGATCGGTCCGCGGCAAATGATCAGGGGCCGTATCTGCGAGCAGTCGAATTGTCGGACCCAGGTACTGTGACTGGCCCCGAGACGGCGGTCGCGGTGAATCAGCGGATTATGTAAATAGTGTTCGTTAGACAAGACAGCATGCCCTCAAGGGAATTCGGGGATCAGTGGAATTCGCGCTGCACGCCGCCCATCGGGGCGGCCTCATAGTGTCGCAGGCAGAATTCCATGTGTTCGGCAAGCACCTGGCGCAGGTCCGAGGGCATCACGATTTGCGATATGGACCCGAGGCTGAGGGCCTCATTGGGGTTCATCAGCTCACGCTCGTAGCGCGCCTTGAGCAACTGCTCCTCGGATTTCACCCAGCCATCGACCAGAGTCCTCGCTGCACTTGCGGCCTCGCCCGCCGACAGACCGGCGGCCTTCTGCGCCTCCACCTCATTCGCCAGGCGCTCACGGGCTTCTTTGCGCAGTTTTCTGAGTTCTTCTTTGTATACATACTCAACGCCCGCGGGCCCCATCACCGCAACCCGCGTCGTGGGGAGTGCAACGACAAAGTCGGCGCCCGTGGAGTAGTTGTTGTAGGACGCGTAGGCTCCGCCAAAGGCGTTGCGCACCAGAACCAGAAAGCGCGGTGTACGCAGGTCTACGATCGCATCGAGCATGGCCCGCCCGGCCTGCACAATGCCGCGGGACTCCTGCTCCCGGCCGGGCAGAAAACCGGTTGTGTCTTCGAGAAAAACGATCGGTATGTTGTAGAGATTGCAGAATCGGATGAATCGGGCGTTTTTGTAAGCCGCATCAATATCGATTTGCCCGGAGGCCACTGCGGAGTTGTTGGCGACGAACCCTATGACGTTACCACCCATGCGGCCCAGAGCCGTAATGGTATTGCGCGCGCGCTCTGCCTGCACCTCCAGAAAGTCACCGTGATCACAAAGTTGCTGGATCAGAACCGTAATATCAATCGGAGTGTTAAAGCCCGTAGGAGAGTTGAAGGCTTTTTTGAGCAGGATATCGATATCCCAGGTCTTGCGGCTGATCGGGTCTGAGGATGGCTGATGCGGGGGGGACTCGCCGCTGCTGCTGGGCAGATAATTGAGCAGTTCACGCACCTTGAGCAGGGCCGCAACCTCATCGCGCACCACAAAATCTGTCACCCCGGACTGACTGTGCACCCCGGGCCCGCCGAGCTCATCGGGCGTCACATCTTCGCCCAGGACTGACTTGACCACGCCCGGTCCGGTGAGACCGAAAAATGTGTCGTTGGGCTGAATCAGAAAGCTACCCTGCCGCGGCAGGTAGGAACCACCCCCGGCGTTAAAGCCAAACATACACATGATGCTGGGAACGATACCGCTGATTTTGCGCAGGGCGGTAAAGGCGTCCGCGTAGCCATCCAGGCCACCGACACCCGCCGGGATGTAGGCGCCGGCAGAGTCATTGAGACCCACCAGCGGTATCCGCTGCTTTGCGGCCAGTTCAAAGAGTCGCGCCAGCTTCTCTCCATTGGTGGCATCCATGGACCCCGCCCGAATGGTGAAGTCATGCCCGTAGATCGCGACATCCCGTCCCCCGACGCGGATTAGCGCGGTGACCAGAGACGCCCCATCAAGGTTGGGCCCCCAGTTCTGGTAAAGCACCCGGGGCGGCTCGTCCGCCAGGCAGTCGATGCGCTCCCATACAGTCATCCGTTTCTTGAGATGCTGCCGCTGTATACTGCGCACGCCCGCGGCCGTGTGCGGTCGACGCTGCAGGGCGGCCCCGGCTTTCATGGCTTCTTCGAACAGTCCCGGGGCCGACTGTACCTGCCCCGGCACCTCGAACTGCTGCTCCGGGGCGGCTGCAAAGGGGTTACGCAGGGTGGCTACAGGAGTCACCGGATCGCCGCCCTTATCCTTGGATGGATCACTCATAGATGCGAACAACTCTTTTTTTTAACAATCGGATAACTCGTACGCCGCGCTCAAGCGTCGTCTGCGCAGGAGACAGGCCCGGCCTGGTGTGCACTGGACCCGCCCCCCGAAGCGGCCTGACACGTTAGAGGTCATGCTCGTGAAAGTCAATTTAAACAATAGCTTATGCCAACTATCGGCGAGCCCTGAGAGCTACAGATCGCATGCCGGCTGAGCCCCGCGACAACAGCTGCCGAGTCCTGCCACAGACCTACTTCGCCGATCCCTGCGAGGTATACCTGCGCCTGGCGCCGCTGGGCCGTGCCGTGCTGCTCGATAGCGGTTCCGACGCCGAGCGGGGCCGCTTCGACATTATCGCCGCGCAGCCGGACCCGCAGCTCAGCCTCGAGATCCCTGCTTCCGCCGATACGCAGGCACTGAATAGCGCCCTGGCCAACTGGCAGCGCCTGAGCGCGCGGTGCGGCCCGGGGAACGCCATCGCCGCGCCCGGCGACCTGCCCTTTTGCGGGGGCTATATCGGCCACTTCAGCTACGAACTGGGACGGCGCCTGCAGGGGCTGCCCGCCTCGACGCAGTGCAGCCTGCCCCTCGCCATGGCGCATTACTATCCCTGGGCCATTGTTCAGGATCGCAAAGCGCAGCAAAGCTGGCTGTTGGGCGATTGCTCCCTGTCCGATGAACTGGCAGATCAGATCCGGGAGCTGCTGGCCGCGCCGGCAATCGCCGCCGGCAGCGACGCCTTCAAACTCACCGGCGAATTCAGGGGCCAGTGGAGCCTGGATGAATATCGAGCGGTGTTTGATCGGGTAAAGCAGTACATCGGGGCCGGGGACTGCTATCAGATCAACATCGGACAGCGCTTTTCCGCGGACTTCTCCGGAGAGCTCTTTGAGGCCTACCGGCATCTGCGGGATATCGCCCGAGCCCCCTTCAGCGCCTATTTTCCGCTGAACGCGGGACAGGCATTGCTCAGCCTCTCGCCCGAACGATTTTTAACGCTGCGCGAACAGGAGGTTGAAACACGTCCGATCAAAGGGACGCGGCCGCGCCATACAGACCCCTCCCTGGATGCGGCGGCCGCACGGGAACTACTCAGTTCAGACAAGGAGCGGGCCGAAAACCTCATGATTGTGGATCTGCTGCGCAACGATATCGGGCGTTTTTGTAAAGCCGGCAGCGTGCGCGCCGAGACGCTGTTCAGTCTCGAGAGTTATGCGACGGTCCATCATCTGGTCAGCGTGGTGAAAGGCTCCCTCAGGCCGGATACCACTGGACCTGAACTGCTCCTCGGTTGTCTTCCCGGGGGATCAATCACCGGCGCACCCAAACGCCGTGCGATGCAGATTATCGACGAGCTGGAAGTCGCTCCGCGGCAGGCCTGGTGCGGGACGATTTTTTACCTGTCCCGGCACGGACGCATGGACAGCAGTATCACGATCCGCACGCTTTACAACGAGCACCATAAGCTGCACTGCTGGGCCGGCGGCGGCCTTGTGGACGACTCCCGCGCCGAGGATGAATATCAGGAGCAGCGGGATAAGGTCGGCGCGTTTATCATTGCGCTGGAAAGCTTCCAGCGCGATTACCCCCCCGGGGAATCGCGCCCTAGTACTCCGGGAGATCCAGATCCCCAAACAGGTCCTCAAGTTCGGCGCGAGTCTTGCGCGTAAAGGCTTCCTGCACCAGCTCCCGGGTGAGATGCGGAGCGAAGTCCGAAATAAACTCGTACATGTAACCGCGCAGAAAAGTCCCCTTGCGACAGCCTATGCTGGTGACGCTGCTGGCAAAGAGATGCCGGGCATCCAGCGCCACGAGATCGTGATCAATGTCCTCGTCATGGGCCATATCAGCGACAATACCGATACCCAGGCCGAGACGCACATAGGTTTTGATCACGTCGGCGTCCGCGGCGGTAAACACCACGCGCGGAGTCAGGCCCGCCCCGACAAACGCATCATCAAGGCGGGACCGCCCGGTAAAGCCAAACACATAGGTCACGATCGGATGCGCCGCAACGTCCGCCAGGGTGAGCTTTGATACCTGGGCCAGGGGATGATTCCGCGGCACCAGCACGCAGCGATTCCAGCGATAACAGGGCATCATCACCAGATCGCTGAACAGTTCCATCGCTTCGGTAGCAATCGCAAAATCGACCGTACCGTCGGCCGCCATCTCGGAAATCTGCATCGGCGTGCCCTGGTTCATGTGCAGGGACACCTCGGGATACTTGCTGATAAAGCTGCTGATCACATCCGGCAGGACGTAGCGGGCCTGCGTATGGGTGGTGGCAATCGACAGGGCACCGCGCTTCTCGTCCGAGTACTCCTGGGCCACGTGCTTGATGCTCTCGACCTTGCGCAGCACTTCGCCCGCCGCCTCGAGAATGACCTGTCCGGCCGGGGTCACGTGCGTGAGGTGTTTGCCGCTGCGGGAGAAAATCTCCACGCCCAGCTCGTCCTCAAGCAAGCGAATCTGCTTACTGATGCCCGGTTGCGAGGTGTACAGGCTCTGCGCCGTTGCGGAGACGTTCAGATCGTGATGCGCGACTTCCCAAATGTAACGGAGTTGCTGAAGTTTCATGCGAAATGAGCCCTTTCAGGACGCGCTGCCAGATATCGGCGAGCGAAAACGTTAGAAAGAATAGCCATTAGATGCATGCTGTTTCAAGCATTTTGGCTATAAGGCACAGTCAAAAGCGGTGCCTCATCGCTCGTTGGCCACACCGTGAGGAACGTGACCGGTGGCGATATGCGGACTCGCCGACAGGCAGTGTGCGGGCTGATCGTCAAAAAACACGTCCGCCTGGTAGGCGCGAAGAAACTCGGTTTTGTCCAGGCCCCCGAGAAATATCGACTCATCAATACGAATGTTCCAGGCCCTGAGCGTGCGAATGACCCGCTCGTGCGCCGGCGCCGAGCGCGCGGTCACCAGGGCCGTGCGAATCGGCGCCTCCTCCGGAGGCAGGGCCTGCTGGATTTCGTGCAGTGCTGAAAGAAAGGACTTGAAGGGCCCCCCGGACAAGGGGGTTCGCGCCGCCGCCCGCTCGCTGGCAGAAAAGGCCTCCAGACCCTCGGTCTTGAACACCCGCTCCGCCTCATCAGAAAACAGAACCGCATCGCCATCAAAGGCAAAACGCAGCTGATCGCTGTTGCGGTTCGCCCCTTTGTTGGATACCAGAGTCGCTGCAGCAACCCCGCACTCCAGGGCATTGCGCACGTCCTCCGCCTCACTCGACAGGAACAGCTGGCAACCGAAGGCATTGATATAGCGCCAGGGGCTCTCTCCGCCGCAAAAGGCCGCGCGACTGATCGCCAGACCGTAATGCTGTATCGAATTGAATACGCGAAGCCCCGTATCGGCACTGTTGCGCGAGAGCAGCACGACCTCGACACCGCCCTCAATGCCGATTCTGGCGTTGATCTGGAGCATCTTTTCGACCAGCGGAAATGCCTCGCCGGGCTCCAGGGGCTGATCCTCGTGTTCAATCTGGTAAGCAGAATAGGCACTCAGGCCCTCTTCCTCATAAACACGATGGCTGGCGCTCAGATCGAAGAGCGCCCGCGAGGAGATCGCGATGACCAGTTTCTTGTCCAGTGTCACACCCATGCTCCCAGCATACGCTGCCCGCGGCCGCAGACAAGCGCATTTATTGTTCATTGCCGCCGCCCGCCCGCATCGGGAGGATGGCGGTAATCAGCGGGCGTTCAATGCTTGCTGAAGTACTCTCGACTGAGGCGGAATACCAGTGGCCCCAGCAGCAGCAAGGCAATCAGGTTCGGGATCGCCATAAACGCGTTCAGCGTATCGGCGATAAGCCAGACCAGATCGAGTTGTACCACCGTGCCGACCGGAATGGCGACCACCCAGGCGATGCGAAAGGGAATGACGGCCCGCGTACCCAGGAGAAACACCGCGCAGCGCTCGCCGTAAAAGGACCAGCCAATCATGGTGGTAAAGGCAAACAGACACAGTCCCAGCATGACGATGATGTCGCCCCCGGGGAACGCCGCGGCAAAGGCCATGCTGGTCAGACTCGCACCGCTCACACCGCTTGGCAGCACGTCCATGATCACAATAACCAGGCCGGTCATGCTGCAGACCACCAGCGTATCGATGAAGGTACCGAGCATTGCAATCATGCCCTGTTCCACCGGCTCGTTCGTGCGTGCGGCTGCGTGGGCAATTGGCGCGCTACCCAGGCCCGCCTCATTCGAGAAAATTCCCCGAGCTACACCAAATCGTATCGCCGCCCAGATTGTGGCGCCCGCAAAGCCCCCCAGCGCCGCCGACCCGGTGAAGGCCGATTCGACTATGCTGACTATGGCGCCGGGAACCGCTCGGGCATTGAGCGCAATCACTATGACACTCATGAGTAAGTAGCTCGCGGCCATCAGCGGCACCAGGTAACTGGCTACCGACGAAATACGCTTGATACCCCCGAGTACCACGGCACCCACCAGCACCATCAGTACCAGCCCCGTATACAGCGGTTTGATGGCGTAACTGTCGTTGAGGACCTGGGCGACGGAATTGGACTGCACGGTGTTGGCGATACCAAAACCTGCGAGACTGCCAAAGATGGCGAAAGCGAAGGCCAGCCAGTGCCAGTGCGCCGCGAGACCGTTGCGGATGTAGTACATCGGGCCGCCGCTGTAGCCGCCACGATCATCCTGTTCATCTCAGTTGCCTCCTTCTTTAATCAGCAAGACTTTCCTGGTATCATACTGATGCGCAGTAGCCACTCCACATCCAGAACAGCGCGCCGGGTCCGCCGAGGGTAATTGCCGTGGCTACGCCGGCGATGTTGCCGGTCCCGATCGTCGCCGACAGGGAGGTCATCAACGCACTGAAGGGCGATATATCGCCATCGCCCGCCCCGCGACGGCCGCGCAGGAGCAAGCCAAACCCCGTTGGCAGCTTGCGCAGGGTCAGAAATCCCAGACCCAGCGTGAGATAAACCCCGGTGCCCAGCAACAGCACCAGCATGACCGGACCCCAGGCCAGTGCATTGATCGAACCGATCAGTTCAGCCACGTGCAAATCTCCTTAAATTGTTTGCTCGGTACGCACAGCCGCCGACGCCGCCAACAGAGACTCAGCCAATGGTTTTCAAGGTACCCTTGGGAAGCACGGCGTGAATGTGTACGCGTTGAAACTTGAGGTCTACCTTGTCGGACACGGTCAGTACCACGTAGTTATCGTCGATACTGCTGATCTTGCCCAGAATGCCCGAGCTGGTGACCACCTCGTCGCCCTTGGCGAGGGCGGAAACCATCGCCGCGTGCTCTTTTTGCCGCTTGCGCTGAGGACGAATTGCGATGAAGTAAAACAGGACAAAAAGACCCACCAGAAAAATGATCTGGAAGATTTCGCCCCCGGCCGGGGCTCCCTGAGTGGCCGTAGTCTGGGCCTGGGCACTGGCAATAAACACGATGACTCCTTAGCGAGCAGCTGCTCTGATTCGATGGGATCCGGATACAGGACGCGCCCTGAGTGGCGCGCGAACGGGCGGGGAATGTAACGGTTTTACCTGAACCGGGCAAACTCTGACGTGATTCAGGGCTCCAGCTGCAGCGCGTAGTCCATGGTCTGGGGCGCGTGATCCGAAAAACGTTCGTCGGTATAAATCGATGCGGCCAGAACCGCGGGTACCAGCCTGGGAGTGATCATCTGATAGTCCAGACGCCAACCTACGTTCTTCGCCCAGGCCTGCCCGCGATTGGACCACCAGGTGTAGCGATCCGGCGCCTGATCGACCACCCGAAAGGCATCCACATAGCCCAGCTCGTCATAGATTCGATCAAGCCAGGCGCGCTCTTCCGGCAGAAAACCCGAATTCTTTTGATTTGCTCGCCAGTTACGTAAATCGATGGGCTGATGACAGGTGTTCCAGTCAGCACAGACGATAAACTGGCGACGCTTGCGCTTGAGGCTCTTGAGGTGCTCAAAAAACCGCTCCATAAAGATGAACTTTTTTTCCAGCGCCGCCTCACTGCTTGAACCGGAGGGCACATACAGGGAGATCACGGACAGACCCGCGTAATCGCACTGCAGGTAGCGGCCCTCTGAATCCACCGGCTCCCAGCCCAGACGCGTGGTCACCGCACGCGGCTTGATCCGGCTGTAGACCGCCGTGCCGCTGTAGCCTTTGCGCTCCGCATCGTTATAAATGCAGTGGTAGCCATCGGGATAAAAGTCATCCGCTGCCAGTTGATGCTCCTGGGCCTTGGTCTCCTGCACACAGACAATATCCGGAGACTCGCGGTGCAGCCACGCAAAGAAACCCTTGCGCTGCGCCGCGCGAATACCGTTGGCGTTGAAGGTGACGATCCGCGTGCGGGCGTTGTCTGCAGCGATCACCGGCTCAGAGACCCAGCTCTTTGATCAGGGCAATCACATCATCGTGATGCGTCTTGGTTTTCACCTTGTCCATCACGTGCTTGAGACGGCCGTCCTTACCGATAATAAAGGTCGTGCGAAGAATGCCCATAAACTCGCGACCCATAAACTTCTTCAGCCCCCAGGCCCCGTATTTTTCCGCCACCGCGTGATCCTCATCGGACAGCAGGCTGAAGTTCAGTCCTTCTTTCTCGATAAAGCGGCCGAGCCGGGGCACGGGATCCGGGCTGACACCAAACACGACCGTATCGAGTTTCTTAAGTTCAGCTTTGACATCGCGCAGGCCACAGGCCTGGGTCGTGCATCCGGGCGTCATGGCCTTGGGGTAAAAGTACAACACCACATTCTTGTCATCGCGAAACTGCTTCAGGCTGACTTTGCTGCCGTCCTGATCGAGTAGCGTAAACGCCGGAGCAAGATTGCCGATTTTTGGAAATGCCATGAAATTCTCCTTCAATGTAAGTTTGGGACAGGCGCAGAGCGTGCGGATCTATCGGCCGGTACCGGGCCTAATCGGGGTCTTGCGGTGGTCGCCTGAAACGTATGGCCTCTACGGCCACCGGATACTCATCGCGACGCCGGTCCTCAAAATAGGCTTTAAGCGTTTCGCGAACGACCGGAAAAGCGATCGCATCCCAGGGGATTTCGTCTTCGCCGTAGAGCGCGGTCTCGAGACTCTCGGGCCCCACACCAAAGAGCCCCTCATCGAGGGTACAGCGATAAAACATGTACACCTGGCTGATGTAGGGCACATCAAAAACCCGGTACAGGTGCAGGTTACTGACCCGCGCCCGGGCTTCTTCCCAGGTCTCCCGCGCGGCACCTTCCTCGGTGGTTTCACCGTTTTCCATAAATCCCGCAGGCATGGTCCATAAGCCATAGCGCGGTTCAATGGCGCGCTTACAGAGCAAAACCTTGTCTTCGTAGATCGGCAGGCAGCCGACAATCACCCGCGGATTGATATAGTGAACGACGTCGCAGTCCACGCAGATAAAGCGATCGCGATCGTCGCCGACGGGCACGCGCAGCTCGACGCTGCCGCCACACTCGCTGCAGAACTTCACGTGAGCTGCCTGTATTGTCCGGAGAAAAAGATCAGTGGCGCCTCTGCCCCCTGACTGACAATCCGCGTGACACGGGCCAGTAGAATCGTGTGATCGCCGCCGTCGAGGGCGCGCTCCAGGCTGCATTCAAAATTGACCAGTGCGTCACTGATCAGGGGCGCGCCGTTATCTCCCGGCTGAAAGTGCTGATCATCGAGACGGTGCCCCCCCTTCTGCGCGTAGGCCGACGAGTGCGCCTGCTGCGCCTGCCCAAGCACCGCGATCGCAAAGCGGGGGGCCTCGCTGTAAAGCGAATAGACATCCGAGTCCTTTTGCACACTCCAGAGCACCAGCGGTGGATCCAGTGACACGGAGGCAAAGGAATTCACTGTGACCGCATGCGCAATACCCTCAGCATCGGTTACGGTGACCAGGCACACACCGGTCGCGAACTGCCCGAGCGCATCGCGAAACTCGCGCGAATCCAGACTCATGGGCGCGCTCCCGAAGCGACTGATGCCTGGTTTTTTCCGACGCCCCAGCGCCGCGCACGATCCTGATCCCGGGACTTCGCCTCCACCCAGTGCCAGCGCCCCGCAAGATCCTGTTCACGTTTCCACAGGGGCGCCGCCACCTTGAGATAATCCATCACGAACTCGCAGGCGCTGAAGGCCGCCGCGCGATGCGCCGCCGCTACCGCGACCCATACAATCGGATCACCCGGCGCCAGCTCTCCCACGCGGTGAACGACCTGGCAGGCCTGGATCGGCCAGCGTTTTGCCGCACTGTGCATGGTTTCCTGAATACTCGCTTCGGTCATTCCCGGATAATGTTCAAGGGCCATGGCCCTGATGCCCTCGCCCCGGACAAATCCTGCAAACGTCGCCACCGCACCGGTCTGGCTGGCACTGCGGGGAAACCGCTCAAGCAGCGCGGCCTGGTCGATGGGCTGCGCAATGATGCTGACGTTGAACATCCTCAGCCCCCGGTCATTGGCGGGAAAAAGGCAATTTCATCGCTGCTGCTCAGCGGGTGCTCTTCCGTGACAACTTTTTGATTGACGGCGCAGAACACATTGGGATCGGCCAGGGCGTCGGCCAGTTCCGGGGCTGCCGCCGACCGCATGAGCACACGCAGGGCAGCCACATCTTCCGGGCAGTCGCTGTCCGGAAGCTCCAGGCACTCAGCCCCGTGCAACTCACGCAGCCTTGCAAATAAACGAACTTTCATTACACCGAATCTCCCGTATCCGCCCGCTCCCAGATCCCCGAGCGACCCCCTTCCTTACGCAGCAAGCGCACGTTGTCGATCAACATCTGTTTATCGACCGCCTTGCACATGTCGTAGATGGTGAGCGCGGCGACGGATACCGCCGTGAGGGCCTCCATCTCAACCCCCGTGCGCCCCTGAACCCTCGCAGTGGCGCTAATACGCACGCCGGGCAGCGCCTCATCGAGTTCGAAGTCCACGCTGATGTCGTCCAGGGGAAGGCTGTGGCACAGCGGTATCAATGCGTCGCAACGCTTGGCGGCCTGAATGGCGGCGATGCGTGCAACGCCGAGCACATCCCCCTTGGCCATGGCGTTCAGGCGCACCTGCTCGAGGGTGCCCGGCTCCATCCGGACCTCCCCCGCTGCCAGTGCGAGACGCGCCGTCACCGGCTTTTCCCCGACGTTGACCATGCGGGCGCGCCCATCGGCATCAAGATGCGTGAGTGTTGTCATGCGCTGGACTACCTGTGGAAAGCGCGCAGTCTAGCCAAAGGCCCCTGCGCATGCCAGCCGGGCCGCCTAGAGCAGCTCCAGAATCACCGGATCGTCACTCTGGGACTCGATCCCGAGAGACGCAGCGACCTCCCGGGCAGCGCGGATGCCGCTGGCAAAGGCACCGTGAACCGTGCCCACCTGCGCCGGATCGGCGGTGGCTTCTCCGGCGAAAAACACGGTATTACCCATGTTCTCAGCCAGCGTGAGATGCTCTGCGCTACTCCGAGGCACGGTCGTGGCGCCGCGCGCAAAGCGGTCTGCAAGCCAGTCAGTGGATTCAATCCAGCGCGCGTCTTGCACATCAACCCCGGGCTCCAGCACGTCGCCAAAACCGCGCAAGGCCAACGCGCTCAAAACAGCCTCGGGCTGCCCCGCGAGCGGGGCCGCCCGGGCGCCGAAAAACTGCGTTTCCAGCAACAGGTGCCCGTTGGGCTCCGCGGTCGCGCGAAAGCGACTCGTCGCTGTCTCCGCAGACCACTGATCCAGTCCATCCCGCAGTCGCGCATGCTCGCTGGAAAACTGCATCGCCACGGTCACCGCGTGCTCCGCCGTCAGCTCCTTCAATGCCAGCAGCTTCTCCGCACTCATTGGCGGTGTCATCGCCGGAGGCGCGTCGCGCAGAACCCCCGCTGGCAGGCTGATTACCAGTCGGCGCGCCGTCACCGCGCTGCTGAGGCCGCGATTGCTGTAGCTCACGCCCACCAGGCCCTCGCGCCAGAAGATCTCTTTGACCTCGCTGCTGAGCTGCACCTGACCACTCGATGAGTTTGCCAGCGCACGCACCAGGGCCCCCATTCCCGGAACCAGCGACCGCCGTCCGTCGTCAAAGGTCTCAACCGTGAGCCCAAAGTCATCGATCACCGGCCAGTCGCTGTCCACCTCATCGAGAAGATAGAGAGCGCCGAGCTCCGCATTGCGGGACGTCTCCTCAAGGTCAATAGAGTGTACGCGCCCGCCGATGCGCTCCCGGGCCTCGAGTACCAGCACCTTGATCTCTCCATCCAGCGCGAGCAGACGCTCGGCGGCGGCCAGGCCGGCTACCCCCGCACCGATCACGATAACGTCGTAGTCTGTCCCCAGCCCCTGAGCGTGGGCGACCCCGCCACCGAGCGATGACAAAGCCGTACCACTGGCGACCAGCTGAAGTAGTTCCCTGCGCTTGAGCATTACGCCCCCGGATAAAAGCCCTGCGCGAGCATAGCGCAGGCCGCCTGCAGAATCAGCTGCAATTCTTTAAGCTAAGCTGGCGGCGCATGCTGCCGAACAGCATCGCCAAACTCTTTTGCACAGTCAGCAGCGATGGGGAAATCCATGAGGCCAATCCAGCAAGCTACATCGGGCACTTTGCCCTCCATTCTCGCTATTGCAGGACTGGTGAGTCTGCTCCTGGCGGGCGCTTCCGGCCCGGCGATCGCCCGGACCGCCGAACCCGCGCTGCCCGGCGCCACACCAGCCAGTGAGGGCTTTTCGGCGCAGCGCCTGGAACGCATCGGGCACTTTATGCAAAGCGCCGTGAACGATGGAATGATGGTCGGCGGCCAGGGGATGATAGCGAGAAACGGGAAGCTGATTTACAACCAGAGCTGGGGCATGGCAGACAGGGAAGCCTCAAAGCCCATGGCGCCCGATGCGCTCTATCGCATCTACTCCATGACCAAGCCCATTACGGCCGTGGCATTGATGATGCTTTACGAGGAAGGACATTTCCTGCTCGCGGATCCGATCGGTAACTATCTGCCAGAGTTGCAGGGTCTGTCGATTGCCCAGGAGGACGACGCCGGTAACCTGATCCGTAAGGACCCGCGCCGGCAGCCTACTATCCGCGACCTCCTGCGGCATACGGCGGGCTTTAGCTACGGCATCTTTGGCGACAGTGCCGTCGACAAACTGTACCGCGAGTCGCGGCTGCTGGAGTCCCCTACCCTGGCAACCTTCATCGAACGTCTCGGCACCCTGCCCCTGCTCTTCGAGCCCGGCTCGCGCTGGCACTACAGTGTCGCGGTGGATGTCCAGGGGCGACTGATAGAAGCCATCAGCGGGCAGTCTCTCGGAGATTTCATGCGCGAGAGAATTTTCGAGCCGCTGGGCATGAAAGATACGTTTTTTGTCGTGCCCCAGGCCAAGCAATCACGACTGGCGCAGCTGTACTCGCCTGTGGGCACCAACATGAACTGGAACAGCGCCTGGCAGCTCAGCGACGAAACCCGGCTTGTACCGGCCGATCCGGAACTCAGCACAGGGTATCTTGAGGGAACCACCTTTGAGAGCGGTGGTGCCGGACTCGTCTCCAGCGCCGAGGACTATATGCGCTTTGCGCTGATGCTCGCCGGGGGCGGGCAATTCAATGGCGTGAGACTGCTTTCTCCCCGGACCGTTGAGCATATGCACAAGGATCACCTGGGAGATATCAATCGCAGTGAACTGTGGGGTCTGGACGGCTTTGGCCTGGGCTTTGGCATCGTTGAGGATACAGCGGGCAAAAGCGGCGAGCTCGGCGCCGACGGCGCCTATGGCTGGGGCGGAGCCGCGGGCACCCTGTATTGGGTCGATCCTGAGGAAGATATCGTCGGCGTGTTTATGGTGCAGAGCATTCCCCACCAGACACCTCTGTCGAAAAAATTTCGGGTCCTGGTCTATCAGGCACTCATCGATTGAAAAGCGGGTCAGCCCCGATCCGCCCGCAGAACGATCTCGTCGCCAACGGCCTGCATCAGCTCAGGCGACTTGTTGCGCGCGTTACCCACCGCGCGATCGATCGGCAGCAACCGCAGGGGCTCGTGCAGGCGCGGGCTGAATAAAGGGTCGTCGAGGGGTATCGCCCTGCTGTTATCCAGCCAGCGTTCGCGATCCGGCGGCGCCAGCATCACCGGCATGCGGCTATGCCAGGGCTTGAAGACTTGGGCAGCGGCGGTGGTAACCAGCGTGCAGGACAGCAAGGGAGGATCCTCGCCCGCGCCAGACCACACATCCCAGAGCGCCGCGACCGCGATGGCCTGCTGCTCATTACTGATCAGCCAGGGTTGCTTGTTCCCGGCAGCGCCGCGCCATTCAATAAACGATGACATCGGCACGATACCCCGCTGACTCGCGAAGGGCTTGCGAAAAGCGGGGCTGTTGGACAGGCCCTCGCAGCGGGCATTGAACATCGCGTACTTCTGACTCAGATCTTTGGCCCAGTGCGGCGTGAGCCACCAGCGAGCACTCGTCAGCTCAGCCCCATCGGACGCCTGTCGGCGCACCAGGTTGATGGATTCGGTCGGCGCGATATTCATACCCGGCAGCAAACCCTTCAGGTTCACACCCAGACTACCCAGGAGAGCCTCCAAGCCCGGGGTGCTGCTGAGGTTAAAGCGACCGCACAAAGCACACTCCGGGCAGGCTCAGTCGCCGACGCGCAGGCACAGGCCTAAGCGGCCTGCTTGCGATAGATCTTGGCCACGCTCTGGGTCGTCGCGAGCAGGCGCTGCTGGC
>CAZGGN010000016.1:0-2704 GCA_964525195.1 uncultured Congregibacter sp. | reverse complement strand
ATGCGGTTTTGTGAGACAAACGCACAATCCGGCCCACCGCGCTCAAAGCGCCGGCGCGGGTCGTCTCGAGATAGCGGGTGCTGATCTCCAGCGACGACAGATTCGCCACCGTGTCGTCGCAAGCAAAGGCCGCGTGACTCATGGCCGCATCGAGCATCGCGGTCACAAAACCGCCCTGAACCACGTCGCCGGAGTGGCAGAACTGCTCGCCGACCGAAAAAGTCAGCGTCGCGCTGCCCTCATCCACGTCGAAAGCCGCGACTTTGCCACCCAGCATGTGCATAAAAGGCGGCAAATGGGCGTTCAGGCGCTCAAGGGTTCGGGCGGTCGGCATGGCTATTCCTCGGAGGCGAAAGATCGAGCGGCGACTGTACTGCGCCAGTGGGTACTAATCAACCTCTGGTTTCTTTCGTAACACTTTGTTTTTGCTATTTATATCTTTTCGCTTCAGGCGCTTTTCACGAGCTCCCCGACTGGGGCGGGTCGCGCGCCGGACCTTCGGCTCGTGACTCGCCTCGCGAAGGATTTCCACCAGGCGGTCGATGGCATCCTGGCGATTGCGCGCCTGGGTCCGATGGCGCTGGGCCTTGAGGATCAGCACCCCCTCGTCGCTAATCCGCCGATCCCTGGCCGCGAGGAGCTTTTGCCGCACCCGCTCCGGCAGTGTTGCGGTGGTCAGGTCGTAGCGCAAATGCACGGCCGAAGACACCTTGTTGACGTTCTGCCCACCGGCACCGCTGGCGCGCATTGCATCGAGTTGCACATCCGCAAGATGCAAAGAGAACTCGGACGTCACGGGAATCTGGCTGGGAATTTCTATCATTCTGCGCAGGATACACAAGTTCCCCGGGGGAAGCCTAAACACCTGCAATCGTGGAATTATACCGCATAGATCATGTATTATTACTTGACCTTTCAAGTATAAAGCTTATACTTGGCTCTCCTCCTGACGGAATCAACCGAAATGAAACCCCTTAACTCTCGCGGCAAAACGCTGATCGACCTGTGGCTTGCCAGCGAACGCCTGTCAGCACGCATCGACCATACGCTCGGTGCAATCCACGGCATCGGCTATATCGAATTCATGGTGCTCTATCAACTCGCCCGCTCCCCCGACGGCCGCCTGCGGCGCGTCGATCTGGCCAGTGCCATCGGCCGCACCGCCTCTGGCGTGACCCGCTTGCTGCGGCCCATGGAGAAAACGGGCCTGGTGGCCAAAGACAGCAGCGAACGGGATGCGCGGGTCAGCCTGGTAACCCTTACCGATGCCGGACGGCAGCGACTGGAGGACGCCGTGACAACAATGAACGATCTGGGGCAGCGACTGACCCAGGCGCTGGGCGACAGCCAGTTGGACTCCGCCGCCGCCGCTCTGAGCATACTCAGGGACTGACTGAGCGGGCTAACGCCACGCCAGTGTCACTAACGTGGCCCCTGTCTTGATGCGTCGTCGACCCGCCCTTAAACATGTCGAAGTTTTTTACACTCCCCCACCTCAAACGTCGGCTCGAATACGGCGTGGAAATATTAAGTTATTGTAATACTGGACTTTCTACACAATGGCACGGGTTTTTCATGGCGAAGGGACAGTACTCAAAGCTTTGGGTCAGGTTCCACTTCAAAATTAGCGGTAAAAGGATAGAAACCATGAAAATCAAACAACGTGTGCTGTATTCAGCGGTTGCGTTTGCCCTAGCGGGCACGGCGTCCAGTCTGGGTCACGCGGCCGTCATCACTGGCTGGAATACGGATAATGTCGTGACCACGCCGCCCCCGGCGGTCGGCGACGACGGATTCAGTGTGATCTATGACAGCACAACGACCAGCGGGGCCAACACCAGCGGCTATATCAAATTCACGCCACCCGAGGGCGAGAGCCCCGGACTTGATGTAGAAAACGACACGCCGGCGAGCGCTAGCGCGTCCAGTAGCGATGTCGACAACTGCATTCTGGCCGCCGGATCGCCCGATCCCACCTGCAATGGCGAGCGCCAGACCGGCAAGCGCTTCAAGCTGGATCGCACGGCCTTTGATCCGATTGACTTGGTGTTTGATGTCGATGCGGACGGAACCTTTAATACTATTGATAACGACGGCCTCTATAAGGTCTTCGGGAAGTACGGCAACGCCACCGGATCCGCAATCGAAAGCTTTACCGTGGGACTTGGTTTCGGCATAGGGGATCTATTCACTGCCTCAACGGATGGTGACGGCCTGGGCTTTGTCGATTTCGGCACCGACCCCAAGAACAACCAGTTCAGCACGCTGTTTGCCGCCGGCCTCTTCGGCCCCGTAGATCCTCCAGAGCATCCTCTGGAAGGCTACTTCAGCGACTCGCGCACCGGCTTCAACCTTGATCTGAAGAGCGAGGACCTGTTCGAGTCAGCTGGCCTCTTCGGTGACTATGGCAACCTGTTCGGTGACTGGCTCTCCTACGATCAAGTGCCCGATGGCTACTTCTATGATAACGACGGTGACCCGCTGACCGACGCCATACTGATGGCGAATCAGGAGGATGACGGCACCTGGTCTGTGAACCGGGGTATAGACAGCCTCGGCAATGTGTTCACCTTAGACGATGCCGCCAGGCTCACTGGCCTGACACTTGCCCAGGTGATCGACGCGCTGAATGCTAATCTGGTTCTTGCGAACCTTGATCCACTGCCAGAGTGCGATCCAGCGGCCACCGGAACGCCATGTCTCG
>CAZGGN010000015.1:8884-30877 GCA_964525195.1 uncultured Congregibacter sp. | reverse complement strand
GTCTTACCAGAGCCCGCGCCAGCTATTACAATCATTGGACCATCCTTTTGCAAGGTTGGTGCTAACTGCGCCTCGTTAAGTTGACTTAAATACTTCTCCAAAATCAATTTTTTTCAGCTGTGTTCTCATTTATCGTGGGGATTCTGGGGAATAATCAAAGCCTGCTCATCGCCGCGAGGCACCGCAAGCCGCGCATAAAGGCCGGGCAGGAGTCCGGGCTCTGAGGGCAGGGTCGCCTTGACTCTGAAGGCCCGTGAACCCGGGTCGGCGGCGGGAACGCGCTCTTCGATGCGAGCCTCAAGGACCCGGTCCAATGCCGGTATCTCCACCTTCAGGGTCTGACCCTCCTCAAGCGTCAGGGCCAGGGACTCGCGCACCCAGGCTTCGATGCGCAGGGAAAAGGGATTGTAAAGAGATACCAGTTTGGCCCCGGGAGACACCGTATCGCCGGGCTCCGCAAAACGCTCCACTACGCGCCCCGCGAGCGGCGAACGGATCTCCGCATAGGACAGGGAGGTCTGCGCTTCGACCAGCGACTGCTCCGCAGCGGAGAGATCACCGGCAATGGCCAGAGCATTCGCGCGCGCCGCGTCAAGGTCCGCGTCCGCAATCAGCTTTCGCTGCTGGAGTTCTTCGGCCCGCTGCAGATTCTGCTGGGCTTCATCGCGGCGCGCACGCAAGGCGCGCAGGCGCTCCTCGGCCTGCGCCGCGCGCGCGGCCAGGTCTTTCTTTTCCAGGCGCGCCAGAAGCTGACCTTCTTCTGCGTAATCTCCGGCACGCACAAGAACCGCCTCCACGCGCGCCAGGAGCCGGGATGCAACGATGGTGGTCTCTCTGGCTTCCACGGTTGCGGGGACGCTTTCTACCGCCGCGAGGCGCTGCCATTGCACCCTGTAGATATCGGAGGCCTGCTGTGGATCAAGGGCAAGCTGGCCCGGCTCAATCTGATCACGAAACTTTCCCGCCATCAGCGCAATCACCAGCAGCAGGCCGAATAACGCCAGTAGGGATAAGATCCAGCTACGCGCAGCTCCCATAACTACACCTCCTCCGGGGACGGCGGTGAGGCCGCCTCCTGATCGTCAAAAACCAGCATATAAACAACCGGCACCACTATCAGGCTGAATAGCGTGGAAGCCACAATGCCGAAAATGATTGCCAGCGCGAGTCCGTTGAACACCGGGTCCAGGGTAATCACCAGATTGCCCAGCATCGTCGTCCCCGCCGTCAGCAACACCGGGCGCATGCGCACGGCGCCGGCCTGCAGCAACGCCTCGCGCACGGGCATCTGCTCTGCCCGGGCCTGGGTAATAAACTCCACCAGAATGAGCGAGTTGCGCACCACGATACCGGCAAGCGCGATCATTCCGATCATGGCGGTCGCAGTGAACAGCACCGGATCCGGAGCGCCGGCGACAACCCGCTCCCCAAGGTGATTCATCGCCCAGAAGCCGGGCATGATGCCGACCACGGTCAGAGGGATCGCGAGCATGATGATCAGGGACAGGGCGATAGATCCGGTCTGCACGCGCAGCACCACGAAGATCGCCAGCAGTGCAAAGAGATAACCCAGCCCCATATCCCGGAACACATCGAGGGTGATCTGCAGTTCGCCTTCTCCGGACCACTCCACAGAGGTTCCCGGAGGCAGCGTCCAGCCGTCGCCGCCACCGTTGTTAAAAAAGCTGCGCCGGGTCCAGTCGTTGCCTGCGCCGGCAGGCTCGCCATAATCGGCGACCAGATCCGCGATAACCTCACCCGGGGGACGGCCGTTCAATTCTGCCGTGACGTAGACGACCGGCCGCAGATCCTTGCGAAAAATAGGTGTGTCAGCGACTCCTTCGACAAAGGTCCCGAGCTCCCCGATGGGAACCAGCGGCCGCGGTGCCACGTCCAGCCCCTGGGGCGAGCTGAGCTTGACCACGCCTTCGCGACCGCGTACCTGCAGCCGCTCAAGATCCGCCCGGGAGGCACGCTGCTCGCTGGCAAGGCGCAACTCAATCGGCAGAGGACGCAGCTCCTGAGGCTGCTGCAGATAGCCCGCAACATAGCCGTCATTGGCCATGTGCAGCGTCTCGGCGATATCCTCGGTAGAAATCCCCGAAAGCGCAGCCTTGGTTTTGTCGGCAACGAATCGCAAACGTTGCTTTGGCGCTTCCAGACTCGCATCAATTTCCACCACCTGAGGCTCGCGCTCGAGACGAGCCATCAGGACTCTCGCTGCCTCCTGCTGCCGCGCGTAGGGTGTCAGCTGCTCGCCATAAATCTCTCCGACCAGTGTGCTGAGCACCGGCGGTCCCGGCGGTACCTCTACCACCTTGATTTCGATCTGGGCGCTTTGCAGGGGCTCGAGCAACTCCCGCAGACGGAGCACAATGGAATGTGACTGGTGCTCCCGATCCAGTTTGTCGGCCAGTACCAGACGCAGCTCCGCAAGATGCGGCGCACGTCGTTGGTAGTAGCGCCGGACCATGCCATTAAAATCAATCGGAGAAGGTTCGCCAATGAACGCCGCCACGGTGTCGATCTCCGGGATACGCATCACCTGATCAGCGACATCCCGGGTGTAAGCCGCGGTTTGCTCCAGACTCGCGGACTCCGGCATGTCGATGAGTACCTGAACCTCATTTTTATTATCAAAGGGGAGCAGCTTCAGTGGCACCCAGCGCATGGCCGGCAACAGCGCAGCAATGATAAACAGCACCGCCACGATCCAGAGCAGGCGCCGTGCATGCGCGCGACTATCGAGCAGCGGTGCCATCAGGCGCGCATAAAACCCGTGAGCCATCGCGGCGGACTCATCGCGGGCATCGGCAGCGGGCTCGCGCAGCAGGCGACTTGCCATCCATGGGGTGACAAGAAAGGCAACCAGCGTCGAGCTGATCACGCTGACCGGCACATTGAAAGCCATCGGCGCCATATAAGGCCCCATCATTCCGGTGATAAAAGCCAGCGGCAAAAATGCGACCACAATGGTCAGCGTCGACATCAACAGGGGGACCCGAATCTCGTGCATCGCAGCGGTTACCCTGGCGTTGAGACTCCGCTTCTTCTGGGTCATATAGCGCGCGATATTGTCGACCCCGGTTATCGGATCGTCGACCAGCAGACCCAGCGAGAGAATCAAAGCGAACAGCGTGACCCGATTAATGGTGTAGCCCAGCACCAGATCCAGAGCCAGGGTAATGCCATAACACACAGGGACAGCCATACCGACAACAAGGGCGGGACGCCAGCCGAGGAAGAGGCCGATAAACACCACCACCGTCACAATCGCAAAACCGAGGGAGCTGGACAGATTGTTGACCTTTTCATTGGCCGTCTTGCCATAGTCCCGCAATAGGGAAAAGTGCACCTCCGGAGGCAGGAGACTGGCCTGCAGCTCGCGCATGAGGGCCAGAGCATCCTCAGATACCCTCACCGCATTGGCGCCCCGCTGCTTGGCAACGGAGATAGCCACCATCGGAAACTGCTTGCCCACCGCCTGCGAGGGCATCGACTCACGAAAATTGATCCACTGGTAGGCAACGGGCTCGGCGGGGCCGTCGACAATCCTGGCGACATCACGCAGGTAGACGGGGGAACCGTCGACCACGTTGACAACCAGTGCTTCCAGGTCCGAATCGAGGCGAAGTACGTCGCCCGCCTCCAGCTCAATCGATCGGTTGCCGAGGGTCCAGGTACCGCCGTCGCGCAGGACATTGGAGACATTCAGCGCGCTCACAATGTCCGCTGTCGAGGTATGTCTCGCGACCAGACTTTCCGGCTCAATGAGAATACGCAGAGTTCTGGGCCGTCCACCGACGACCTTGACCTCACTGGTCTGCGGTATGGCCTGCAGTGCGGTGGAGAACTCATCGGCAATGCGACGCAGCTCATAGTCACTGTAGCGCTTGGCATCCTCGCTCCAGAGCGCCAGGACCAGAATAGGCACATCGTCCACTTCGATAGGCTTTAGCAGCCACTGAGTGACTACCGCCGGAATCTGATCCTGATTCGCATACAGTTTGTTATAGGTATTGAGGAGGGAGTCTTCGCGATCCTCGCCCACGTAAAAGCGCAGCGTGACCGCCGCCGAGCCAGCCGCAGTCGTGGAATAAACGTGCTCGACACCCGGTATCTGCGCGAGGAGCTTCTCCAACGGCGTGGTGACCTGCCGTTCGGTCTGCCGCGCGGACAGCCCCGGCGCGTTGACCAGCACATCGATCATCGGAACAACGATCTGCGGCTCTTCTTCCCGCGGCATCAGCAGCATCGCAAGTGCGCCGGCAAACAGCGACAGCAAGAGAAGCAGCAGCGGCAAAGATCCGCGCAGCGTCATGTTCATCATTCGATCAAACACGAAGGTCCTGGTCTCCCCGATAAAACGTGTGGCCAAGCATAGCAGCCGGCACTGAATACCATGTTGAGAGCGCGCCGCCCAGCACGCAACAGGACGGTCTTGATTCAAATCAAGGCATGGAGTCAAACGTCCGCAACTGTCCCTGAGATCCCTGAACCTCCCAAGCCGCCGGCCTCACTGAAAGCGCTCAAAGCTGAGCAACGCTCAGAAATCGCGTAAAAAAAACGGCGCCTGTTGGCGCCGTCTGTTTTTCTGAGGTCCGCTCAGAAACTGTAACGAAAATCCACCCCGTAACCACGCAACGCGGAGGGATGCAGGAAGCTTCCTCCGAACTCCGGTGTGGGAATGACTTCCTGCAGATATTCTTCATCGGTGATGTTGCGACCCCAGGCTGTCACCGCCCAGTTTTCGCCCTCCAGCCCGATACGAAGATTCACCGTGCTGTAAGCATCCCGGGATGCTTTGGAGAAGTTTTGATTGAAGCCGGGACCAAAGAACGCATTCCAGATGGTCGGCGTCTCCTCACCCTGCAGGGTGTGAAACCACATCTCGCCGGTGTACTGCCAATCCAGACGGCTCACCAGTTCCATGCCGCCACCCAGAGGGAAGCTCAGATCGGCTCCGAGGTTACCCGTGGTGTTCGGAGCCTGGGGCACATCGTTGCCTTCCGACAGCGGTCGATGGTTATTCTTCTCAATCTCCGAATCCATCAGGCCGATGCCGCCAAAGAGGGTCAGATATTCCGTCGCAACGAACGTGAAGTCCGCTTCAACACCCTGAATATACAACTCATCAATCGTCGTCACGGTACGTAAGACCCCGAACGGACCGGCGTAGAACTCGAAGAACTGATTATCTTCTACGTCCGATCGGAACACCGCTGCGTTGACGCGCAGACGTCGATCCATCCATTCAGACTTCATACCCAACTCAAAAGCCGTTGACACTTCCTTGTCGTAATCGTCAGTGACCTGAAGCTGCGCATCCACGGCTTCACCCGGACCACCAAAGCCGGCGTTGAACCAGAAGTTCAGCAGATCTTCGGTACCAAGCGCATTAAAGCCACCGCTGCGGAAACCCAGACCATAGCTCGCGTAAACATTCACCTCGTCGGTCATGGTCCAGTTCCAGGTGACCTTGGGCTGGAATTGGCTGAAATTACGCGAACGATCAGGAATGCCGCCGGGATTATTGGCGAAGGCCGGGTTGATCGGCAGCGGCGCACCACTGGCGGGATCAAGCAGGTTGATGTTCAGTCCCGAGTTCAGCACATTGGGGACGCGGTTGCTGACTTCGCGCTCCTCCCGGTCGTAGCGCAGCGCAAAAGCCAGCTCCATGCTGTCCGACAGGTCAAACTCAAGCTGTCCATAGGCCGCGTAAACGCGGGTATCAAAATCGTCCCAGAACAACAGGTCCGTCGGGTTGGGTCCGGTGGGATCGACATAGGGCTGCTTCAGAAATCCCTGCCCCTGATCCGCGCCATAGCCAACCAGCGACTCACGCTTGATGTCCGCAAAATACACGCCACCGATCCATCGAATCGCCTGATCTTCGGGACCGACCAGACGTGCGTCAATACTGAAGTCTTCCTGATTGCGCTCCTGATACTGATAGCCGTCACAGGTGAGCGGGGTATAAGGGCCGTAAACCCCGGTGAAGTCGTTCCCCGGGCCGGGTGGAAGCACACCAAAAGGGTTGAAGGGCTCACCAAACAGGTCCGGTCGGCTAAAGCTGTTCAGCTCGGAGCGCCCGGCCTGACAGGAGGGCGTCAGTTCATAACCATAGAAGGTCGCCGCGGTACCGTCTGAAAGCAGCGATTCCTGCAGGTCGTTGTAAGCCACGTTGGCGATCAGGTCACCGAATTCCAGCGCCCAGTCCAGCTTGATCGCAAGATCCAGAGTCTCCTGCTCGTTCTCTCCTGGCGTGTTAAAGGCGAAGCGGAAATCCACATCGTTAACATCCTGGTAGTAGTTCGGCGCACCAAACGCGGCCTCGAAAGCGGGAATTGCAAACGCCGCATTAAAATTGATCGCACCGGCAGATACGTCCGAGTAACCGCCGCGGAAGTCCAGACTCAGGTTGTCGGTAACGTTCCACTTCAGACGGCCGCGTACGCTCGTGTCATTCAGGTAATCCACCACGTCATCCTGATTGGTGAATATGTTCTCGTAAAAACCGTCGGTCTCGCTGGTACTGATCGCGATACGACCGAGCAGAACATCCTTAATCAGGGGACCGCTGAACATTGCATTGGCACGCAGGGTACCAACATTGCCAACCGTAGCACCGACGCGTCCCTCAAATTCATTGGTCGGCTCCTTGGTCGTCACCAGAATCGCCCCGGCCACCGCGTTGCGACCATAGAGTGCACCCTGGGGACCTTTCAGTACTTCGATCTGCTGTACGTCAAACAACTCCTCGTTGAAGCTGTTGGGATTGGTGCTCAGGACACCGTCCACCACATAGGCAAAGGTCGACTCCGCGTCCCGGGTAGAAATAATGCCTCGAATGCTGAGCTGCGTATCGCCCACGTTCGCCGAATCGACGAGGGTGACGTTGGGTATCAAACCCACATAATCTCCGGGGCGCTGGATCCCCGCGCGCTGGATCGTATCCTCATTGATCGCTGAGATCGCGATCGGAACCTCCTGCAGGTTCTCCGAGCGTTTTCGCGCAGTTACGACGACCTCCTCAATGGAAAGACTTTCACTCTGTGCCATCGCCCATTGTGCGGCCGGCATCAGCAACGTGGCTGCCAAAGCTCGAACCAGCGGTTTCTTCATGGTTTGCATTGCCGTTCTCCTACCCTCGTGAGTATTGCTTGCTCTTATGATCGTCAGCACCGGAAGCGCCGACGGAACTATCCCGGTTCATTTCCTTCAAACGTCGCCAGAGCGTCGTCGGGCTAATGCCCAACTCCCGACTCACCGCAACTTTATCTCCGCGCAAGCGCTGCATGGCATCGGCGATCGCGCGATATTCCTGTTCTTTAAGGCGCCCCGCTGGCGTGTCGCCCGTCGCTGGAAGGGGCATAGCCAGTTCTGGCAGTATGTCGTCAAAGCTGAGCTGCTGTGGATCGACACCCCGGGCGGCGTTGACCACCAGTCGCTCCGCAAAATTCTGCAGTTCACGCACATTCCCCGGCCAGTGATAGCGGGAGAACGGACCACTGAGTCGTTGCATGAGCGCCGAGGTATCCAGACGGATCGCATACTGCTTTGCGTAGTCCTTCAGATAGTGGTCAAGAATTGCATCGATGTCCTCAACACGATCGCGCAGCGGCGGAAGACGCAGGGTAAATACGTTCAGGCGGTAATAGAGATCATCGCGAAAGCTGCCCTGTTCAACGGCCGACTGAAGTTCTGCATTCGTGGCCGCAATCACCTTAAAATCAAGTTCCAGCTCCCGGGTTCCGCCAACCGGACGCACCCGACGCTCCTGCAAAACGCGCAGCAGCTTGACCTGCTGGGACAGGGGCATTTCGCCTACCTCATCCAGGTAAAGTACCCCGCCATTGGCCTGTTCTACCAGTCCGACGCGACCGCCTCGGCGCGAGCTGGTAAAGGCTCCGTCCACATAGCCGAAGAGCTCACTTTCGAACAGCTCGTTGGGAATGCTGCCACAGTTAATTGCTACCAGGCTGCCCTCCCGGTAGTCAGATGCCTGGTGAATCTCCCGGGCTATATGCTCCTTGCCGGTTCCGCTTTCACCCTGGAGGAGCACCGAAGCGCTGCCTTTCGCGTAGGTTCTTGCCAGCTCAGCGACCCGGGACATCTGCGGCGAATGGATCACGAATCGCCTCGGGTGGCCGGCATCGGGCGCAGTCGAGCGAGCCTGTGCGAGGCGCAGTGCCTCATCGAGCATCGCCCGCGCCGACTCGCGACTGTATACCAGCACCGACGGCAAACCCTGGCGCTGTGCGAGATGACAGATATAGCTCGGGCCCACGACCACATCCGTCCCCCCCGCCGCGGCTACTGCCAGCAGCTTTTCCGCGGCCTCGTCCGTGGTGCTGTACGTCTCGTGCTGTACCAACTCATCCATAAGCCCGGGCAGCGAGCGAAAAAAACGGTCGGAGAGCTCCGCCTGGGCTGCATAGCTGAAGATCTGAATTCGCCGGCCTATCCGCCTGGCCCGTGCCAGCGCATCGACGACATCTGTTTCGGTAACCGGTTGGGCAATGACCGGCAGATTCAATGCATTTTGCAGATAGGCCGCGTTCGACCCGGCACTTGCAACGACATCCGGGCGGTGCTCCCTGACCAGCGCATGATAGTCAACACTGCCGGAAGCCACAGCCTCGACGATCACAATTTCTGCCTCGTCCTGATACTCCGACAACACGCTGTTGATCAGTTCGCTGAACTTGCGATAGCCGATCAGCAGGATCCGGGCGCGGTTACTCACGGGGACTCCCCATGCATCGTCGCAGCGCCGCCGGCATTCGGGGGCGTGAGCGCCATAAGCGCCTCAAGGGTATCTGAGAGCGATACCACTTCTGCGTATTTGGCATGCATGTCGTGCAGATTGGCCCGATGCGCGTCGAGATTGCGATCGCCCACAGCCTCTTCGGGCACCCAGACCGGATAGTCGTGCTGCAGCCCATCGATCACCGTCGCGCGCACACAGCCGCTGGTCGTCAGGCCCACGACCACCAGCGAGTCGACGCTCTGGCTGCGCAGCCAGGACGCCAGATCCGTGGCAAAGAAGGCGCTCGCATAGTGTTTTTCGAGGAGCAACTCGCCGGGCGCCGGCGCGAGACGCCTGTCCACAGCCACCGCATCGCTACCCGCCTGCAACACATCCAGCGCCGGCAGGCGATCGCGAAACACGCGAGCCTGCTGTGCATCGCTGTAGACCACCGTGGTAAAACACACGGGGAGCTGATGGCGCCGAAAAGCCGCCAGTAACTGCGCGCAGGCACTGACCACCGAATCGCTTTCGGAACCCAGGGGGCTCATCGGATCGGTAAACGCATTGATCATATCGATCAGAAGCAATGCGGGTCGCGAACCGAGACGCTGGGCTTTTCGGGCCAGATCAGCCATCACTCAGGCGCTGTGTTCCGCGGGAAACTCCGGAGCTACCGGAGGCGGCAAATGGGTCTCTTCCAGGCAGCGCGCCTTGATTTCTTCGATTGTCCCACCGCGGTTAAACAGCGGGATGTCGTCGCCGCGCTGATCGATGAGCTCCGCGCGGAGGGCATTCGTTGCCGTCTCGTTCACGCTGCCGTCATCATTGATAACCACGCCGTAGCGGCGAGCGCCCTCTTTACTCACCAGGCGACGCTCGATGTCCGCACGCACCAGCTCCGGGTCCCGCGCATAGGGATCGCCCCAGCCGCCGCCACCCCAGGTATTGAAATAGAGCAGGTCTCCGGCCTTGACCTTCACACCCTCGATCTTTGCGGGCAACCATTGCTCGCTGCCATCTGCGCGCACCAGTTTCTTGGTCGAACGCTGCCCGGTTTCGCCACCGAGAACACCCCAGGGATGCGTCAGCCAGCGCTCGTCATGAATCCCGATTTCTCCATCGGCGAGAAAACGGTAGGCCACGGAGAGACCGTTGCCGCCGCGATGCAGGCCCGCACCACCGGAGTCACATATCGTTTCATAGCGCTCAATCCGCAGGGGAAAGTAGGACTCAATGAACTCGTTGGGCACATTGGTGAAGCCCGGCCAGAGCGAGTGGCCGTCCGGACCATCGCCGACAGGACGGCCGGGTATACCGCCAAAACCGATCTGGAAGAGCTGGAACCACTCCCCGTCCTTGCCCGGGCGGTGGTCATAGCCCGAGTAAAACAGGTGTGGAGAGTCCGAGAAACCCGCTGCATTGAGCATCTGCTCCGGAGCCCCCATCCCCAGCAAGGCACCGAGCAAATCGAAAATACGACCCAGCGCATGGGTCCGACCCGACAGCGCCGCCGGGAATTTGGGCTTGAGCAGCGTACCCGCGGGGATGCGCACATCCACGAGGTCGTAGAAGCCATCGTTGAACACGATTTGCGGATCGACCACATTGATGGTGAAAGACCCGAAGAACATCTTGAACATGTCCTCGTTGAGGAAAAAGTTCACCGAGCTCTGGGCCTGGGGATCGGTACCGTCAAAATCAAAAATGGCGGTCGAGCCTTCGCGCCACATACGGCATTTAATGCGGTAAGGCCCCATCCCCATACCGTCGTCACACAGGTAGTCCTCAAACTCGCGGGGCTCTTCCGGGATGAACATTTCGATGATGTGCTTCATCGCGTCGTGATTGCGCTGCAGCATCACGTCCATCGTGGAGTTCAGCACCTCGTCGCCAAAGCGTTCGGCCAGCTCCACGCAACGCCTGGCGGCCGTATTGCACGCGGCAACCAGCGCATTCAGATCAAAGCGGTTCCACTGCGGGGTGCGGACATTGTGCAGAATCAGTTCCAGGAGGTCGGACTGCAGTACGCCCCGCTTGTACAGCTTGGTCGGCGGAATCCGGATGCCTTCCTGATAAATCGTTGTAGCTTCGATGGGAATTGAACCCGGCACCATGCCGCCGTTGTCTGACATATGGCCGAACATCGCCGACCAGGCGATATGCCGTCCTTCCTTGAACACCGGCACGAGAACAACCCAGTCCGGCAAGTGGGATACGGCCGCATTACACATATAGGGATCGTTGGTGAGGATCACATCCCCCTCTTCGATCTGTGCATCGTAGGCCTCAAGAAACGGCCCGATAAAAGAGCCAAACTGCCCGACGACCATCTTGCCCTCGCGGTTGGCGATCATCGGGAAGCAGTCTCCCTGCTCGCGAATCCCGGGCGACATGGCCGTGCGAAAAAGAACCGCATCCATTTCTTCCCGGGCATTGCGCAGGGCGTTTTCAATAATATCGACGGTGACGCCATCAACCTCGACGGCTTCAAGCGGTGTGCTATTGGTCTGGATAAGTGTCGCTGGCATGTCCGACTCCTCAGTTATTCGGGTTGATCAGGAGATTGCCGATCGCGTCGACCTTCGCCATGTAGCCGGGGAGCACCACGGTGGTGGAATCCATCTCCGCCACAATGCAGGGCCCGGGCACGTCCAGGCCGCTGTGCAGCTGATCGCGGTCGTAGATCGGCGCGTCGTGCCAGGCTCCCTCAAAGTAGAAACGGCTGCTGTGCAGCGTGGCGTCCGCGAGCGTGCCCTCGCCTGCAGCGGCACGCTTGTCAGCGACCTTGCGCGCTGCGGCCTTTACTACCGCACGAATCATTAAAATCTCATGGCCATCGCCGAGCTTGAACGTGAACAACTGCTCATGCTCCGCATCGAAAGCTTCCGTCAGCAGTGCGACGCCCTGCGCCTGAAGCTCCTCCTCCCTGAAGTCGACGGTAATCTGAAACGCCTGACCGGCGTAGCGAAGATCCGCCTGATAGGACACCTCGTGCTGCTCAACCGGAATGCCGTCAGCCAGCAGCGCCTGGCCTGCGCGATCCCGCAGTTCGTGCAGGTCGGCGAGCATTTGCGCATCACTGAGGTCACCGGCCATGGTCAGATAGGTGCGCGCTGCTTCGTCCTGCACCTGCGTCGTTGCGTCTCCGTAAGCACAGAGTACGCCGGGGCCCGGGGGCACTATCACCGGCCAGGCATTGGTAAGAATACCCAGGGCATTCGCATGCAAGGGGCCGGCACCGCCGAAACCAACCAGCGCAAAGTCGCGCGGATCGTAGCCCTGCTCCACGGACACGAGACGCAGGGCCCCGAACATGGACTCGTTAACGATCTTGATGATCCCTTCGGCCGCCTCCATGAGATCAATACCCATGGCATCGGCCACTTTTTGCACTGCCTTTACCGAAGCGTCGCGGTTGATATGCATCTTGCCGCCAAGCTGCACATCGGATGGCAGGTAACCCAGCACGACGTTCGCATCGCAGACCGTGGGCTCTTCGCCGCCCTTCATGTAGCAAGCGGGTCCGGGGACTGCGCCGGCCGATTCCGGCCCTACTCGCAGCGCCTTGGTCAGCTCTGGCACGAAAGCGATTGAACCACCGCCCGCGCCCACTGTGCGCACATCGACTGAAGGCGCACGCACGCGGACATCACCGACGATGGTCTCGCGACGCACACGGGCTCTGGCGTCCTGAATCAGCGCCACATCCGTCGAGGTTCCACCCATGTCGAAGGTCAGAATGTCGCGAAAGCCGGCGCGCTCGCAGAAATAAATTGCGCCTGCCACACCGCCCGCGGGGCCGCTCATCAGGAGGTTGACCGGCGACTCGGCTGCCGCCCGGGCAGAGGCAAGGCCACCATCAGAACGCAGGATGGACAGCTGAGAGCCCGCACCGAGGCGCTCATCCAGGGCGCGCTGGAGATTATTCACGTAGCGCGCGACTTCCGGACGCACGTAGGAGTTCACTACCGTGGTTTCCGTGCGTTCATACTCCTGCATCTCCGGCACCACATCGCTGGATATGGAGATCGGCGTGTCCCCAAAGATCTCCGCGGCAATCGCCGCCACCTGACGCTCGTGCTCGGAATTAATGTAAGCGTTGATCAGACAGATCGTCAGAGCCTCTACCTTCCCGCGTTCCCGCAGGAGCATCAGGTCCCGGCGCAGTGCCTCCTCATCAAGGGGCTGCACGATTTCACCGTCCGCACCGATGCGCTCAGACGCACCAATGGTAATTTCCAGGGGCGCGAGCAAAGGACTCTTGATAAAGCTGACCCAGCCTCCGAGCCCTCCCGGACAGTAGGAGCGGGCGACCTGCAGTGTGTCCTCAAAGCCTGCGGTAGTGACGAGACCTACCCTGGCCCCGCGACCGGTGAGCACGGCATTGGTCGCGACCGTGGTGCCGTGCATGACCAGCTCGATGTCCCCGGGAGCCACTCCCGATTCCTCGCAGATCCGGGCAATACCATTGAGCACCCCGATGGAAGAATCTTCCGGCGTGGAGGGCACCTTGGCCGTGTGAGTTTCTCCAGTGTCTTCATTTAACAGCAGGAAATCGGTAAAAGTACCGCCTACGTCAACACCCAGTCTGTAGCTCATTCCTCGTCCCTTCTGGTTGGTTCCGGGCGTTCTCAAGGGTCGCCCAAAGTCTGTTCAGGCTGCGTTGCGGCTCAGCCAGTAGTGTGCCCGCCCGCCCTGTGGATGCCCGAGCATTTCACTGATTTTCTCTACAACTTTAAGCAGCGCCGGCATATCAATGCCCGTACTGAAGCCCATCTGCTCGCAGAGCATTACGACGTCCTCGGTAGCAACATTGCCCTTCGCACCCGGCGCAAAGGGGCAGCCCCCAAGACCGCCAATCGATGCATCGAAGCGTCGAATTCCACTTTCGATAGCCGCATAAACGTTGGCCAACCCCAGGGCCCGGGTATCATGAAAATGGCAGGCCAGGCGTGACGCGTCGTGGGCCTGGGCCAGCGCGCTCATCAGGGACTTGACCTGCGCGGGGTTGGCCGCACCGATCGTGTCAGCTATCACCAGCTGGCTCGCGCCGGCCTCGAGAAGCTCCGCTGCGAGATCGCGCACCAGGACGGGATCCACGGCGCCTTCGAAGGGGCACTCAAAGGCCACGGCAAGATAGGCCATTACCGCCACCCCCTCGGCCCGGCCACGCGCAATCACCTCCCGGGAAACCTCCATCGTCTGCGCGAGGCTCATGCGGATATTTTTCTGATTCATGGTCTCGGTCGCCGACGCCACCACCGCCACCGTCTCTACACCGGCATCCTTTGCAAGCTCATAACCTTTCATATTGGGCACAAGTGCGCTGAGCTCGGTGTCGACTGATCGCGGTAGCCGCCGGGCGAGATCGCCGGTGCCCGCCATCTGCGGCACGGCGCGGGGCGAGACAAAGCTCCCTATCTCCACATGACGAATACCCGCGGCGAGCAGTGCCTCGACAAACTCAAAACGTTGCTCGAGACTCAACGAGGCATCCTGACTCTGCAACCCATCCCGGGGGCCCACTTCGTTGATGATGATGTGTTCCGCACTCACAGCACTG
This sequence comes from uncultured Congregibacter sp., assembly GCA_964525195.1. Lineage (GTDB taxonomy): Bacteria > Pseudomonadota > Gammaproteobacteria > Pseudomonadales > Halieaceae > Congregibacter. The sequence goes on along the minus strand of CAZGGN010000015.1, from coordinate 16,559 downwards.
CTCCTGCGTCCCGAAGACCGCTCAACTTGTTTTCACTGTAGCCAAGAAGATCCTTTAGGACAGTCTCCGTGTGCTGCCCGAGCAGGGGCGCAGGACTGAAGCTCTCCTCATCGGTCCGCGAAAGCTTGATGGGATTGCCCGGCCCTCGCGTACTTCCGCCCTCCGGATGTGTCAGCTCGACAACCATATTGCGCGACAGAATCTGCTCATCCGCCAGTGCCTCATCAAGGCGGTTGACCCGCGCGCAGGGAATTCGCTTTGCTTCGAGCTTTGCCAGCCAGTATGCGGAACTCTCGGTGCTGAGGATCTCCCCGAGGCGCTTGTCGATAAACGCCTTGTCTGCCAGACGCGCAGGTTGGGTGCGATACTTCTCGTCCCGAAAGGCCGGCTCATCAATCACTTCCAGCAGGTTGTCCCAGAAACTATCGAAGATCACCGCGATGATGATGTGACCGTCTGATGTCGGGTAGCTGTTATAGGGGACGTGCACAAAATGACTGTTCCCGATCGGCTCGGGCACCTCGCCGGAGAGAAAATACATCGTGGCCATGTAGTTGAGCATGGATATCTGGCAGTCGAGCATCGAGATGTCCACATGCTGCCCCTGGCCACTGCGCTCGCGCTCATAAAGCGCCGCCAGCACACCCATCACGCCAAACATGCCGCCACCGAGGTCGCCGATCGGTATGCCCGCCCGGGTCGGCTCGCTGGCATCCTGTCCGGTAAGGGACATCCCCCCTCCGAGGGCCTGTACGACCTGGTCAAAGGCCGGACGCTGGTAATTCGGGCCGGCGGAACCGAACCCGGAAATGGAGCAGGTGATAATTCTGGGATTGATCAGCTTGAGATGCTCAAAGTCGATCAGCAATTTACGCGCAACGCCGGCGCTGAAGTTTTCGATGACGATATCGCTCTCACGCACCAGGTCATAAAACACCTCCAGCCCCGCCTCGCTCTTCAGATCCAGCGCGACGCTCTGCTTGTTGCGGTTGAGCGTAAGGAAGTAGGCGCCCTGACCCTTCAGGGAATTTTTCGGGTCCGTGGCCAGCAGCTTGCGCGTACCCTCCCCCTTGAGCGGCTCAACCTTGATGGTCTCAGCCCCCAGGTCGGCGAGAATCATCGCGCCATAGGGTCCCGAGAGCATGTGGGTAAGATCCAGGACCCGTACCCCGCGAAGTGGCTTTGCCATCCAGTCACACCTCTTGATTCGTTACAGCCAAGCATTGTTGCGGCAGGGGCCCGTCACAGCGGCCGACAAGGCCGCAACCGACGGCCGCCCGGCGCTCTCAGGGGCCCTAAGACCCGGCGCGCAGCGAGCCGCCCCCGCTGGCCCTGATCGCAAGAATCGAACCAATTTCCCCAAAGATTACCTAAATCAGATATTTTATTTACTATTCAATGGCTTATGATTCGACCCGTGACGAGATAGACGTCTATTGTGGCACAGCATCAACGCATAGTTTATTCAGTATGCAATTTTTTTTCATAATGAATAAATGATCCGGACGCCGGATACGATCAGTTGTGCCTGCTGCTCGACAGACCGCATTGCCGAGGGCCGGCCCGGAAAAGATACTGGGTCCCGAAAGCAAATCCATTCGAAGTTCTGCAGATCAGGGGAAACAGATGAGGGCTAAGCTACTGAAACTCAGTGGTCCGGTACTGGTTTTGGGGGCTGCAGTCGGGGCGGTCATACTGCTCAAGGCCACTGCCCCGGAGCCGAAGACCGAAGAAGCGGCGGCTCGCCCGGTGACCGTATACACTCATCTTGCAGAGCGCAGCGACAGGGTGCTCGATGTTCATACGCAGGGGGAAGTCCGCGCCCGGACAATGATTACCCTCACCGCCCAGGTAAGCGGCCGCGTCGTGTCCGTATCCCCGGAGTATCTCGAAGGCGGCCAGTTTGATTCCGATACGATCCTCCTCGAAATCGACGACAGCGATTACCGCTTTGCGCTGCGTGAGGCAGAAGCTGCCGTCGCCTCCGCCGAACTGCAGGTCGAGCAGGCCCTGGCCGATGCGGATGTCGCCCGCAAGCAGCTTCGGGACCTCCCCAACGCCTCAGACCTCTCCCTCAAAAAACCGCAGATTGCCGAGGCCCGGGCGCGCCGCGAAGCCGCTCTCGCGGCTCTGGAACTCGCCAGGCTCAATCTTGAGCGAACGCACGTCAAACTCCCTTTCGAGGGGCGGGTCGCGAGTACAAACGTGCATATCGGCCAGGTGATCAGCGTGGGCACGACGCTCGGCGAAGTGTTTTCCACAGACCGGGTCCAGGTACGCCTGCCGCTGAATAACCGCCAGCTTTCCGCGCTCGGTCTGCCTATCGGCTTCGCTGCTGAGGCGGGCGCGGCACCGCCGGTCAGTTTCAGCGCCGACGTTGCCGGCGAAACCCAGCGCTGGGAGGGCAAACTTGTACGCATCGATGCATCAGTGGACCCGAGCACGCGACTGATTTACGCAACCGCCGAAGTGGAAGACCCCTACGGCAGCGCCCGCTCAGACGGCGGGATGCCCCTGGCTGTGGGACTGTTTGTCGAAGCCTCCATTCGTGGACGCGAGCTGAAAAACGTCGTGCAGATCCCCGGCAAGGGCCTGCGTCCCGGCAATCAGCTGTATGTCGTAGACTCCAGCGGACTCCTGGACATCCGCACGGCGAAGGTCGCTCACAGCACTCCCGAGTACGCCATTATCAGCGATGGCTTGCGGCCCGGTGAGCGCCTGGTCGTGTCTGCTTTGCGCAACCCCATATCCGGCATGGCCCTCTCCACCATTGATGAGCGGGTCTTCGCCGCCGCGCGGGAGAACTGAGCATGGAACGACTCATCGCCTGGTGGGTAAACAATCCCGTCGCGGCCAATCTGCTCATGGTCGGCATACTGCTTGCGGGCCTGCTCGGCTTCCTCTCGATGGAGCGCGAGGCCTTCCCCCAGGTACGGCCCTATCAGGCCAACATCGAGGTGGTCTGGCCCGGCGCGGCCCCCCAGGAAGTGGAGGAGCAGATCATCGCGCGCATCGAGGACCGGCTGGAAGATCTGGATCTGGTCAACCACATCTACTCGACCGCCACCGAAAGCATGGCGAATATCGATGTGACAACCTATCCCGGAGTCGACATCAACGGTTTCCTCAACGATGTGAAAAACGCCGTGGATTCGGTCACCTCACTGCCCCGGGATATCGAAAATCCGCGGGTGCGGCGCAGCCAGTTTAAACAGGAAATGATCCGCGTAGCGGTCCACGGCGATGTCAGCGAGCGGGAGCTCACCCGACTGGCAGAAGACCTTCGCCGCGAAGTCACCACCCTCCCCTGGGTGTCGACCATTGAATTGTTCGGCGTTCGCCGGGAAGAAGTCACTATCGAACTCTCCGAAGCCTCCATGCGCCAGTACGGTCTATCCTTCTCCGAGGTCGCGGACGCCATCCGCGGCAGCTCGATCAATCTGTCTTCAGGTCAGGTTCGAACAGCAACCGGAGATGTGCAGATTCGCGCGCGAAACCTCGCTGACACGGAGCAGGACTTTTCGGAGATTACTGTTCGCCAAAGCGCCGACGGCGGCATGATTCGCGTGGGTGATGTGGCCCGCGTCATCGACGGCTACGAGGACAACGAAATTCTCGCCACGATGAACGGCCAGCCCGCGGTGCTTCTGCAGGTCCAGAGCACCGACAATATGCAGGTCGTCAAGGCCAGTGAAGCCGTACGCGGATGGATGGAGGAGCGCCGGGCCAGTCTGCCGGAGGGCATTGAACTCTCCATGTGGTTCGACACCGCCGACATCTATAGCGAACGCATGAACCTTATCGGCAAGTCCTCCTACCTTGGACTGGCATTGGTATTCCTGGTGTTGATTCTGTCGCTTCGGCCGCGGGTGGCGCTCTGGGTCACCGCCGGCATCGGCGTCGCTTTCCTCGGCACCTTTTCACTCCTGCCGATGAACGACGTATCGCTGAACGTCATGTCCACCTTCGCCTTTCTACTGGTGCTGGGCATTGTTGTTGACGATGCAATCGTGGTGGGCGAGAGCATTCACCATCACGCCCACCAAATGGGTGGCGGCGCTGACGCGGCGATTCAAGGTGCTTTTGCCGTTTCACGGCCGGTGATTTTTGCCGTGCTGACCACGATGATCGCCTTTGCCCCCTGGCTCTTTGTATCCGGAGAGGCAGCCCAGGTCACACGTCAGCTTTCTATTGTCATCACCGTAGCCTTGACGATTTCGCTGATAGAGGCGTTTCTTATTCTCCCCTCGCACCTGCGGGATCTCTCGCATCGCAACAATCTCAAGGGACTTGCACTGCGCCAGCAGCGAATCGAGCACAGTATCTCCGGCTTCGCACAGAACGTGTACCAGCCGCTGCTGCGCTGGGCCGTTGAGCGCCGCTATCTGACGACCAGCGCGTTTATCGGCGCATTCATTATCGCGATCGGCCTGTTCAGCACGGGCTGGGTCAAGTTCTACTTTATGCCTCAGGTGGAAAGCGAGCAGATTTTTGTAGATGTCAAACTCCCGCCGGGAACATCCTACGAGCGCGCCCTCGGCGTGCTTGATCAGCTCCAACGCGCAGAAAAGGCACTCATGGAAGAGGTAGATGCCGCAGCACAGGCCAGCGGCAAGGGCAGCGGCCAGCTCATCGAAGGCTGGTACACGCGCTCGCGCCGCGACAGCGTCATCGCCATCGTCAAGCTGGCACCGCCGGATGTGCGCGATCTGTCGGCCCGCGAGACGGCGGAGCGTCTTCGGACACTCGTGGGAGACATACCCGATGCCGACGAAATCCAGGTGAATTACACACTCAATGACAATGGTGCAGACATCACCTACCTGCTCAGGCATACGGACGGCGACATGCTGACCGCGGCTTCCAAAGAACTGCAGGCGAAGATTGGCAGTTACAACGGCGTACTGGATGTCCGCGACAGTCAGCAGGGAGAGACCGATGAGATTATCCTGAGTCTCAAGCCGGGCGCCGAGACCCTCGGCATTCGCCTGTCAGACGTCTCCCGTCAGGTACGCCAGGCTTACTTCGGTGAGGAGGTCCAGCGCCTGCCCCGCGCCAACGGTGACGTGAAAGTCATGGTTCGCTATCCGGGCGAAGACCGGCGCAGCCTGGCCAGCCTGAGCAACTTTCGGGTGCGGACGGACGATGGTCGGGAACTCCCCCTCTTTGCAATCGCCGACGTGGAACTTCAGGGCGGTGTGCAGCGAATCCAGCGACGCGACGGGAACCGGGTGGTCTACGTCCGCGCCGATCTGGAGCAGGATCTGGTCAGCGACATCAAACGGGATATCGAGGACAACTTTCTCGAGGATTTTCAGGCTCGCAATCCGGGACTGGTGATCCTCAAGGGTGGTGCCCAGGAAGAAGAGGAGCAGTTCATTAACGAGATAGCAGCGCTCTACTCGATCGCACTGTTTGCCATGTATGCACTGATCGCCATCGCGTTTCGCTCCTACTGGCTGCCGCTGCTGATCATGACCGCCATTCCCTTTGGCTTTATGGGCGCGATCTTTGGACACCTGATCTTTGCAACCCCCCTTGCACTCTTTTCCTACTTTGGTATCGGCGCGGCAGCGGGGGTGGTAGTCAACGACAACCTCGTGCTGGTGGACTATATCGGCAGGCTTCGTGAGGAGGGCAAAGACTCGCTGAGTTCCGTTATTGCCGCCGGCGTTAACCGCTTCCGGCCCATACTACTGACCACGGTCACCACTTTTGTCGGCCTGATTCCCATCATGGCGGAGCGCAGCACCAACGCACAGTTTCTCAAGCCCGCCGTGCTGTCCTTATCCTTTGGGGTATTGTTCGCCCTGTTTGTCACCCTGCTGCTTGTCCCCTCGCTCTACCTCATTGGCGAGGATGTAGCGAAAGCGATGAAGGTTGCCCGACAGCGCTACTGGCCGGGCGGGGACAAGGAAACACTCAGAGAACGCACAACCTGAATCGCCCGACTTATGATGGCATAAAAAAACCGCGCCCTCTGGCGCGGTGTTTCGTTCCTACTTACTCCTCGAGCTTGAGGTATTTGTCGGTCATCTTGTCGATGGACCAGGAGTCCGGCCGCTGGCTTGGCGGGTAGTCTTCAAAGGTCATGAGAAAACGCCGCATCGCCGCTCCGCCCATATAAAACTGCGCGGCCTTGTCGATGTACCAATCCCAGTAAGTATTGGAATTGTGGTCTGCACGCTCATAGGGGTCGCGGCGCAGATGAAACAGCTTGGGCAGGCGCAGGGTCACGAAGGGCTCAGCCCATAGGGCCATGGTTTGGGCGCGGTTCTCGGCGTACACAATTTTCCAGTCGCCGACCCGGATACCGACCGGAGCTCCCAGGTCGTTGAGGTAAACAAAGTCCTGCCGCGGCCCGGACTCAGCCTCACCCGTGAGGTAGGGTAAAAAATTATAGCCATCAAGATGCAGCTTCGCGGTCTTGTTACCGATTCGCTCGCCCTTGAGAAGTTTTGCGCGAATATTGGGATCGCCGGCAGCGGCCACCAGCGTCGGCAGCCAGTCCAGATGCGACATGATCTCGGTTGAAACGACGCCCGCGGGAATCCTGCCAGGCCATCGGATCATGGCGGGAACACGGTAGGCACCTTCCCAGTTGGAATTTTTCTCGCTTCGAAACGGTGTAATACCCGCATCCGGCCAGGTGTTGTAGTGAACACCGTTGTCGGTGGAGTAAATCACGATTGTGTTATCGGCAATGTCGAGCTTATCGAGCTGATTCAGCAGCGTCCCGACAAGTTCATCGTGCGCTACCATCACGTCGTTGTAGAAACCCTGGCCGGATTTACCCTTGTGCTTTTCCGCCCGGTGCGTACGGAAGTGCATCCCGGTGGTGTTTACCCAGGCGAAGAATGGCTTGTCCTCGGTAACGCTGCGATCGATAAACGATTGCGCGGCCCCGACGAATTCCTCGTCGGCAGTCTCCATGCGCTTACGCGTCAGGGCGCCAGTGTCCTCAATGCGTCCATCGGCATAGGAACGAATCACTCCCCGGGGACCAAACATCTGCTTGAACCACGGTTGCTGGGGATAATCTTCATCCTCCGGCTCTTCCTCGGCGTTCAGGTGATAGAGATTGCCGAAAAATTCATCGAAACCATGATTGGTTGGGAGAAATTCGTCCTTATCGCCCAGGTGATTTTTGCCAAATTGGCCCGTCCTATAGCCATGAGTCTTAAGTACCTCGGCCAGGGTGATATCCCTGTCCTGGAGACCCAGATCAGCACCGGGCACTCCCACCTTGGACAAACCGGTACGCAGCGGCGACTGCCCCGTAATAAAACTTGAGCGCCCGGCGGTGCAGCTCTGGTCACCGTAATAATCGGTAAAACGGACACCCTCATCGGCAATGCGATCAATATTGGGCGTTCGATAGCCCATGATGCCGTCGCCGTAGGCGCTGATATTGGTGATACCAATGTCATCACCCCAAATCACCAGAATATTGGGCTTATCTGCCGCCTGAATCACCGTGCTCAGGGCCAGGCTACCCAGCAGTGCAAGGGCCTTCAAGCCGCCCCGGCTCACTATTGAAAAACTCACGTCGTTCTCCTTATTTTTCACCGCACTCGAGCGGCGGACCATCGCCGAAACGCCCCGCCCCGCTACTGCTCTTGCTGCGCTTTAAAAGCCGCCAGTTGCTCTGGAGTGGCCTCGCTCTGGTAGCGCT
>CAZGGN010000015.1:7910-8874 GCA_964525195.1 uncultured Congregibacter sp. | reverse complement strand
GTTCTTCACACCGCCGTCCGTGGCACCATCGCCGTCCGTATCGCCATGAGTCGTGTGAAACATGACGTCAAATTCCAGGCCATCAAAGGCGGCCAGCTGTTCGGGGGTAGCAGGGGCCTGGTAATGTTCCTTCCATTCGCTATAGGGCATGCCGTAAACACGCTCCCGGGCCTGATCGTAGTCAACGCTCTCACCCCGCTCACCCGCAGCCGCGACATACCATTTTGCGAGGCAGTTCCTGCAGAAACCTGCGAGATTCATCAGGTCGATATTCTGTACCTCTTTATGCGTATCGAGATGCTCGAGGAGCCGCCGAAACACCGCAGCCTCAATCTCCGTCTCTTCGACTGTCCGTCCCTTTTCAGGCGAAACCTTCAGGTCACTCATAAATTCTCTCCCGCTGTCTGTGGCTTATCAAATGCCAGCTTAACCCTATCGTGGCCCAGTTCCCGCCGCAATTCCTCAAGCAGTTCCTCACTGGGAGATACCCGCCAGCGATGCCCGAGAATCAGCGAGGCACTCTGCCTGCCCTGGTGATAGCGCAGTCGCACGGGGCACTCCCCGGGAGCCGCTGACAGTGATTTTCGCAGAAACTCGCGAAAGCGATCGTCAACTTCCGAGGCGTCCACATGAATCGTCAGGCCCGAGGCGAGTCGGGCCCGCTCATCGGCAAGGCTGTGCAGCGCCGATACGCGCATCACCGTTGCGCCGCTGCGATCATCCTGTGACAGTCGCCCCTCGGCAATCACAATCTGGTCTTTGACCAACAAATCCCGATACTGCTGGTAAACCTCGGAATAAGCCGTGGCTTCAAGACGCGCACTGCGATCATCGAGTACAAAAACCGCCATGGATCCCCGGGCACTCTTCATTGCCCGCATACTGATAATCAATCCAGCGACCCGACAGTTACCGCGGCTGTCGGGACGAAGATCCGCAAGGCGCTGCGGCGCGAATCGTCGGA
>CAZGGN010000015.1:0-7900 GCA_964525195.1 uncultured Congregibacter sp. | reverse complement strand
CTTCACAGCCGTCTATCGGATGTCCGGTCACATACAAACCCAGCGTGTCGCGCTCGCCCTGCAGGCGTTCGCGGTCTGTCCAGGGCCGAATATGCCGCAGCTCCGCGTAAGGATCGCCCTGCTCGCGGCTGGCCTGCACCGTCTCTCCGAATAGATCCACCATACCTGCATCGCGATTCGCCGCGTTCTGCTCAGCGGCGCGCAGTGCGTCATCAATAGCACCAAAAAGCACCCAGCGATCTGTGCCCAGCGAGTCGAAAGCCCCGCTGCGCACGAGCGCCTCAATCGCCTTGCGATTGAGTTTGCGTGGATCAGTGCGAGCGCAGAAATCAAACAGGTCAGCAAAGGGCCCCTGCGACTCGCGACTGGCCAGTAACTGCGACACGGGCCCCTCGCCCAGACCCTTAATCGCTCCGAGGCCGTAGACGATCTCGCCCTCCTCGCTGACGGTAAACATGTACTGCCCCTCATTCACATCCGGCAGACGAACCACCAGCCCCATGCGCCGGCATTCTTCGATGAACACCACGATTTTGTCCGTGTTGTCCAGTTCGGAGCTCATTACCGCGGCCATAAACGCGGCGGGATAGTGTGATTTCAGCCAGGCGGTTTGATAGGAGACCAATGCATAGGCCGCGGAGTGAGACTTGTTGAAACCATAGCCCGCAAATTTTTCTACCAGGTCAAAGAGTTTGGTTGCCAGGTCGGCATCGACACCGCGATCCGCAGCGCCCTGGGCAAAGACGGAACGCTGCTTGGCCATCTCCTCGGGCTTCTTCTTACCCATCGCCCGGCGCAGCATGTCAGCGCCGCCGAGCGTGTAGCCGGCAAGAATCTGCGCGATCTGCATCACCTGCTCCTGATAGAGGATGATGCCGTAGGTGGGCTCCAGCACCGGCTTGAGCAATTCATGCTGGTACTGCTCGTCCGGATAGGCCATTTTCTCGCGGCCGTGTTTGCGGTCGATAAAATTATCGACCATGCCCGACTGCAACGGCCCGGGACGGTACAGGGCGACCAGCGCAATAATGTCCTCAAATGAATCCGGGCGCAGCCTCGAGATGAGCTCCTTCATGCCGCGGGACTCAAGCTGAAACACCGCGGTTGTTTCGGCAGACCTGAGCAGGTCAAAGGTCGCCGGATCGTCCAGGGGAATCTGGTTGATATCCAGCGGCGCTTCGCCCTTTCGGGCGCGGATATCATTCACCATGCCCTGGGCCCAGTCGATAATAGTCAGCGTTCGAAGACCGAGAAAATCGAACTTGACCAGACCCGCGTCCTCGACGTCGTTCTTGTCGTACTGGGTAACCAGTCCGGCACCCTCGCCGTCACAATAGAGCGCTGAAAAATCGGTCAGCTCTGAGGGGGCTATGACCACACCGCCCGCATGTTTGCCCACGTTACGGGTGATGCCTTCCAACTGCACCGCCATATCCCAGATTTCCTGAGCATCAGCATCGTCGCGCAGAAACTGCTGGAGACTTTCTTCCTGCGCCAGGGCCTTTTCCAGGGTCATCCCCACTTCAAAGGGAATCATCTTGGACAGCCGGTCTCCGAGTCCGTAGGACTTGCCCTGTACCCTCGCCACGTCGCGAACCACAGCCTTTGCCGCGAGGGTGCCGAAGGTAATGATCTGGGATACGGCCTCGCGCCCATAGCGCTCGGCGACATACTCGATCACCTCATCGCGGCGTTCCATACAGAAGTCCACATCGAAGTCCGGCATGGACACGCGCTCGGGATTCAGAAAGCGCTCAAAGAGCAGTTCGTACTGCAGCGGATCAAGATCCGTAATAGACATCGAATAGGCTACCAGGGATCCGGCACCGGAACCCCGTCCCGGGCCCACGGGGATACCGTTTTCCTTCGCCCAGCGAATAAAGTCCATCACGATCAGGAAGTAGCCGGGAAAACCCATGGAAACAATCGTATCGAGCTCAAAATCCAGACGGTCGCGGTACTCCCGGGTGAGTTCCGCCGGATCCTTTTTACTTTTGGGAATGATGACCTTCAGACGCTCATCGAGACCGCGATGCGCTGTTTCGCGGAAGAATGAGTCCATAGTCATGCCGTCGGGGACCGGATACTCAGGGAGACAGACCCGCCCCAGCTCCATCAGCTTGGAGCAGCGTTTTGCAATCGCAAGGGTATTGGCAATCGCCTCCGGAATATCCGCGAACAGCTCGCACATTTCCTCGGCGCTGCGCAGATACTGTTGCTCGCTGTAAATACGCGCTCGTCTCGGGTCATCCAGGACACGGCTTGAAGCGATACATACCCGCGCCTCATGCGCCTCAAACTCGGAGGCCGCCAGGAAGCGCACATCGTTGGTCGCCACGACCGGGCAGCTGTACTCCGTCGCCAGCGCCACCGCGGCGTGTACATGTTCCTCGTCGCCCACCCGGCCGGCCCGGTGCAGTTCGAGGTAAAAGCGCTCGGGGAACAAAGACATCCAGCGTTCGAGGCGCTGCTTTGCCAGTTCGGGCTTGTCATTCACCAGGGCCTGACCGACGTCGCCGGCAGCACCGCATGACAGGGCCATCAGTCCCCCACTGGCCTCTCCCAGCCAGTCTCTCAGGACTCTGGGGCCGTCCAGGGTCTGGCCCTCTCGATAGGCTCGCGAAAGCAGTCGGGTGAGATTCAGATAGCCCTGGTCGTTCATCACCAGCAGACATATCGGGTGCGCCTCGTCACTCTTCAGGGTATCCGTCACCCAGACATCCGCGCCAAAAATGGGTTTGATACCAGCGGCAACCGCCGCCTTGTGAAACTTGATCAAACCGTAGAAATTGCACACATCGGTGACGGCCACGGCTGGCATGCCCAGCTCTGCGACACGAGCGGCGAGACTCTTGATGCGCACCAGTCCATCGCTCAGCGAATACTCGCTGTGAACCCTTAAGTGGACAAAATCAGTCAAGTATCAGTTCTCCTGCGTTATAAGCCGCACCGGGGCAAAACTCCGCCGGTGCTCGGGGCAGATGCCATGTCGCCTCAGCGCGGCGAGGTGCGCCGCTGTCGGGTAACCCTTGTGTGCGTCAAAGCCGTACTGTGGATAGCGCTCATGTAGGACCTGCATCTCCGCATCCCGCGTCACCTTGGCAACAATCGACGCGGCGGCGATCGCAGGAACCCGACCATCTCCACCGATCACCGCAAGAGCGGCATAATTCCAGCGCGGCAGGTGTTTTCCATCGACCAGCACCAGGTCTGCCTCTAGCGGTAGCGCTTCAACTGCACGCCACATCGCCAGCAGGCTCGCCTGCAAGATATTCAGTGTATCGATCTCCTCCGGCGAAGCCCTGCCCAAGGCAACGCCGAGGGCTCGAGCCTGCACCAGCCCGGCGAGCACCTCGCGCCGCTTTGCGCTGAGTTTTTTGGAGTCCGCGAGGCCATCCACCGGGTTCCCCGGATCAAGCACCACGGCGGCCGCCACCACGTCACCAGCCAGCGGCCCCCGGCCTACCTCGTCTACGCCGACAATACAGGCTCCCGGCGGCAGGGCCGCCAGGGCGAGCTCCAGCCTTGCATCATCCATGGCAGTCTGCCTTTTCAAGCGGATTTTTCAAGCAGCCTCCTCACGCGACACCCTCCAGGAGAGTCGCCAGAGCATCCGCCACCGCACTGTCGAAATCACATTCCAGAGAGGCCCGGTACGGCTCGAGGGCCGCCACCTGCTCGGCGCCGTGAGAGAGCAGTTTCTCAGCCTCCAGCGCGAGCGCGGGCGCCGAGAGCTCATCCTGAAGCAACTCCGGCACCAATTGGCGTTGCGCAAGAATGTTCGGCAAGCCCACATAGGGGGTGACCGCGAGCCGGGACATCAGGGCCCAGGAAATCGGCGCCACGCGATAGGCAATCACCATCGGTCGACGCAGCAGCATCGCCTCCAGTGAAGCCGTACCGGAGGCAAGCACAACCACATCGGCTGCGATCATCGCCTTTCGCGATTGTCCCGCCAGGAGTTGCACGTCGGACTCGGCTCCGGCGTCCTTCAGCAACTCGCGACACTGCTCGAAGCGCTCGTTATTTGCCGCCGGCATCAGTAGTGCCCGCCGGGGATTCCGGGACTGGAGGAGACGCCCTGCATCGATCAGTACGCGCCCCAGCTGCGCGACTTCACTGCGACGACTGCCGGGCAGCAGGGCTACTACCGGGTCCTCGGGAGCGATACCCAGATCCCGGCGGGCGGCGGCTCGATCGGGCACCTCGGCAAGCTCCTGCACCAGCGGATGTCCGACAAAATGCGTGCACAGCTCGACATCGTCATAGAGCGCAGGTTCAAAAGGAAACAGACAGAGCAGGCTATCGACAGAGCGCGCCACCTTATGAATCCGGCGAGGGCGCCAGGCCCAGACGGTGGGGCTGACCAACTGGGCGGTGCGCAACCCTCCTGCACGCAGTCGGCGCGCGAGACCGAGATTAAAGTCCGGGGCATCAATAGCGAGAAAAAACGCGGGCGGCTGCGCAAGCCAGCGGGTCACGAGAGAGCGGCGGATACGCAGGAGTTCCGGAAGACGTCCCAGGGGTTCCACAAGCCCCATGACCGCCAGCCGCTCCATGGGATACAGGCTGCTAAAGCCCGCCTGCTGCATGGCCTCACCACCGATACCTTCAAAGTGGAGGTCGTGATCGGGAAAATGTTTGCGCAGTGCAGCGATCACGCGACTGCCGAGGAGATCACCGGAGCTTTCTCCCGCAACCATCGCAATGCGCAGCGTATTGCCCGATGCGCCGTTCGCTGAAGCTGCGACGGGAGCGTTCAGGGCTCTAGCGGACGATGCCACGCTCGGAAGCGTGGATAGAGTCAATCAGCACCTTGACCTCCGGCTGATCGCCGAGCATCGTTTCGAGCCGTTGCAGAGCGATATCCAGGGTCAGGCCCTGGCGATAGAGGATTTTGAAAGCGCGACGAAGATGGCTGAGCGCTGAGTCGGAAAACCCGCGACGGCGCAGTCCCTCACTGTTAATCGTCTTGGCCTCTGCCGGAGAGCCCGACACGGTGATGTAGGCCGGGACGTCCTTACCGATCGCGGTCTGCATTCCGCTGAAACTGTGCGGACCGATCCGGCAGAACTGGTGAACCAGCGTATAGCCGCTGAGGATCGCCCAGTCTCCGACCACCACATGGCCGGCAAGCGCCACATTGTTGACCAGAATAGTGTGATTCCCTATTACGCTGTCATGGCCTATGTGGGCATAGGCCATAATCAGATTGTCGTCGCCGACGATGGTTTCGCTGCGATCCTGCACCGTACCGCGATGGATAGTGACGCCTTCGCGAATGGTATTGCGGTCCCCGATCAGCAGCCGCGTGGGCTCGTTGCGATATTTGACATCGGGCGTGGCTTCCCCGACCGAGGCAAACTGGTATATGTGATTGTCAGCCCCGATCACCGTGGGGCCCTTGATCACCACATGCGACTCAATCACTGTACCGCGGCCAATCTCTACCCCATCGCCAATGTACGACCATGGCCCCACACTGACGCCTTCAGCCAGTCGTGCACCGGGTTCGATGATGGCCTGAGGGTGAATCATGCAGGACGGTCGGCACAGAGAATCTTTGCGGATGCGCAGCGCTGGCCATCGACTTCAGAGTGGACCGCAAACTTCCAGATGCCGCGGCGCTCACCCAGAATCTGCGCATGCAGATACACACGGTCGCCGGGGACACAGGGGCGCTTGAAACGCAGGTCATCAACGCCGACAAACATGTAGATCGATCCATCCGCCGGCGTTTTCTGCATCGTCTTGAAACCGAGAAGGCCGGCCGCCTGAGCCATCGCTTCGAGCATCAAAACGCCCGGGAACACCGGGTTACCAGGAAAGTGCCCATCGAAGTAGGGCTCGTTGATACTGAGGTTCTTGTAGGCGACGATCGACTCACCCGGCGTTAGCTCAACGACCCGGTCCACCAGCAGAAAAGGGTAACGATGGGGAAGATGCTTACGGATCTCGGAGATATCCATCAGGCATTCATTATTCAAGGTTTTTTCACCCCTTTTCGCCCATAGGCTCTGATTACTCGGTGTTGCCAGCCACTCCTGTGAGTGCGTCCAGCTTCGATTCCAACTCTACGATCCGTCGCTGCAGCGTATCGAGCTGTCCAAATCGCACCGCATTACGCGCCCATTGTCGCGTGGGCTCCAGCGGCGTGCCCGAGGAGTAGTTGCCCGGCTCGCTGATTGAGCGGGCGACACGTGCCTGCCCGTTGAAGTGCGCATTGTCGCAAATCTTGAGATGGCCGGATACTCCGACCTGCCCGGCAAATGTACAATCTGCACCGATTTCAGTGCTGCCCGCCATGCCCACACAGCCGGCGATTGCCGTACGCTCGCCGATCACACAATTGTGTGCAATGTGGACCTGATTATCGATGATTACATCATTTTTGATGATCGTGTGGTCCAGGGCGCCGCGATCAATCGTGACCCCCGCACCGATATCTACGCGATCGCCAATACGCACTCCGCCGAGCTGGCTGATCTTTTGCCAGCCGCTGGGGCTGCGGGCGAAGCCGAAACCGTCTGAGCCAATAACGGTATTCGCGTGGACCCTGCATCCCTCCCCAAGATGGACATCATGATAGAGAACCACGCCGGGAGCGAGACGCGTAGCGTCGCCCAGACGACAGTTATGACCCACGTAGCAGCCGTGGCCGATAACGACCCCCTCGCCAAGCGCCGCCCCGGCCTCAATGCAGGCGCCGGCGGCGATGCTCGCAGAGTCAGCGACCTGCGCGTGGGGATCGACCCGCGCGTCCGGGTGAATCCCCGGAGGACACAGGGCCTGCTTATCGAATAGAGCAGAGACCCGAGCGTAGGCAAGATAGGGGTCGTCGGCGCACAAGGCAGGCACCGGACATTCGCCTGCCCACTCCTCTTTCAGAATTACGCACCCGGCCTGAGTTTGGCGAAGCGCGTTGAGATAACGCCGCTCCGCGACAAACGCCAGATCTTCCGGCCCCGCCCTGTCGAGGGGCGCAATACTGCTCAGCTCAAGCGATGCATCCAGCCCATCGGGCGACAGGCCGAGATATCGCACTACGTCGCCGAGCGTAACCATGCTGCGGCTACTTACTTGGCCGCGGAAAGTTGGTTGAGCTTGTCCGTAACCTTTGCAGTGATGCTGTAACCGGGATCGGCATGAATCACGGAAGATCTCTGCAACAGAAGGCCAATTCCCTCCGTTGCAATCAGCTCCCGAAGGACTTCCTGTACCATGGGCGACATCTCCTGGAGTAGCGCCTGGCCTGTGGCCTGCTCGGCCTGCTGCAGCTTGCCGGCCACGTGTTCAAGATCCGCCTGCTTGCTCTGCAGACGCTTGCGCGCCGCGAGCTGTTGCTCTGCACTCATCACCGCTGCATCTTTCTGGAAATCCTTGACCAGCTTCTCCAGGTCTTCCTGAAGCCGATCAAACTCTTCCTTGTCAGCCTTGTAACCCTCCTCGTTGCGGATATCCGCCAGACGCTGCTGAGCCGCATCAGACTGCAGAATTGCCTCCTGGAGGTTCACCACGGCCACTTTGCCCTGAGCGAGCGCCCCTAACGGTGCGAGCAAGGCCCCCAGGGCGAGAACAGTGAGTAACTTCTTCTTCATCACAACCAATACTCCTTGGAGAAAAAAACTAGAATGTCTGTCCCAGCGTGAATTGGAAAACCTCTTCCCGGTCGATGTCGGTAGCGTTAATAGGTTTGGCCAACGCAAAAGTCAGCGGGCCAAAGCCACTGAGCCAGGTCACGCCGACGCCGACGGAATAACGCAGCTCGGAAGCATCCACATCAAAGCAGTTCAGCTGATCTGCACCGCAGCGAGTCTGGAACACGTTACCGATGTCAAAAAAGAATGCCGATCGCACACGCGAACGATCCTTGAGGAAGGGCAGCGGAAAGAGCAACTCG
>CAZGGN010000014.1:32222-32680 GCA_964525195.1 uncultured Congregibacter sp. | reverse complement strand
CGCTTCGGGGTCAAGCACGGTTGCGCGCTCCAGAGCGGTCCGAGCTTCTTCGGGTTTTCCAACAGCCAGCAGGACCCAACCGAGAGTGTCATGATAGTCAGCATTTTCCGGACTCAGATCGACGGCTTGTCTGGCCCATTCTTCAGCATTGTCGAGCCTGTCGCCAGAATCCACCGCGATCCAGGCCAGATTGTTGTAGGCCGGCGCCAGGGTGGGGTCGAGGGCAAGCGCAGTCAGATAGGCTTCACTGGCCTGTCGAGTATTCCCCATAACCTGACGCACAGAGGCTGCCTTGAGCAGCGCTGAAACCCGATTTGGCTGCGCCTTAATTGCTGAATCGTAATCGACTAATGCAAGTTCTAACTCTCCCTGTAGCTGTCGGATGTCGCCTCGCAGTTCAAGCGCTTCGGCCAAACCTGGTTGGATCTCGAGCGCGCGTTCCACTGATTGCATGGCGC
>CAZGGN010000014.1:31283-32166 GCA_964525195.1 uncultured Congregibacter sp. | reverse complement strand
AGTCTCGTTAGCGCGAGTTGTGGTAGTGGGTTTTGGGGCGCTAAACGGGCGGCGTCTTGCAGGTCGATGAGTGCCTCATCGCGTTCGCCCAGCCGCGCAAGGGTGACACCCAAGGCATAATGCGCACCCGCATGCGTTGGTTCCAAACTCACAACGGAACGATACAACTCAACGGCCTTTAGAGGCTTGCCGAGCGATGTGGCGTATAAGTCCGCCAGGTCCATACGCGGTCGAATAAGCGTCTCATCGATCCGCGTCGAGCGGAGCAACGCTTTCTCGGCGCCGGAAAATTCTCCCTGTGTTGCAAGAAGCCGCCCCATGGAGGCCTGGGCATACGCGTTGCCTGGCTCCGCTGCGACCGCCTCCCGGATGTATGTCTCAGCTTTTGCCGGATTCCCGGACCTGGAGGCGACCTCAGCGAGGCCGAGCAGCGCAATGCCATTTGCTGGATGTCTCTTGAGTATCCCCTGGAAAGCCATTTCCGCTCCCCCCAAGTCATCTTCGGCGAGTTTTTCGATCGCTTCGAGATAAGCTGGCTGCACTGAGGGCGGAAGGAGGGGGATCGCCTTCGTGGTGACTCCCATCTCAAGGGCGAGTGCACCGGTCTGGGTAAGGGCGAGTGCAAACGATACGACCCACATCAGGGCCGCGCGGTATGGCACGCTCATGAAGTGACACTCCTGAAAACAAAAACCCCAAGGTTCACTCTAGATCGAGACGCCTTGGGGCACAAGCCTTGAAACCCCCTGGGAGGGGGGCTTGGAAATCTTAGTTCTTGCGACGGCGCAAACCGCGTAGGCCGAACAGGCCCAGACCGAAGCGATTTTGCTGTCGGATATTCCCGATTACCTGCATCGCGCCGATATTGTGATCAGCTCCACCG
>CAZGGN010000014.1:25983-31273 GCA_964525195.1 uncultured Congregibacter sp. | reverse complement strand
CGAACAGGCCCAGACCGAGCAGCGCCAGGGTGGCCGGTGCAGGTACTTCATTTCCGCCCGGACATGGGGGTTGACCCGGTCCACCGCACTCCAGTGCTGTACCACCGACACCCTTGAAGCCAAAGATGAAAGTAGCCGGTGCGCCGCCCGTCGGATCCCCACTTTGCTGCCCGAGGGAGTACAGCTCGATCGCCTCAGCGCCAATCGCGGCTAAGGCATCCGCTTCGTTGCCAGCCGCGCCGTAGAATATTTCGAAGCTGTAGTTCTCGCCGGCGGCCAAGGTGCCAAAGTTAAACTTGAAGTAGGCACCATGGTCTCTTGGGCCGTTGTCCACAAAGTCCTGGTTGATCGTGCCTGTAGCGCCGGAAGTCAAGGTCAGCGGATTTGCTGTGTCGAAACCGTCGTCGTGCGACAACTCAAGCAAGGACGTCGTGCCGGTGCCCTGAATCGTTACGTATTCGCTGAACTCGGTAGGGGGAATGTCCCAGTCCATCACCCGCACATAGCGCACGTCGTTTAACTCATCAGCCGTTGCGTTGGTGATCGTCACGAGCGACTTATACAACGCCGTTGGCGCGTTGACCGCAGGCGTGTACGCGTGCGTGACTTGCAGGCCCGGCAAGCTCGTCAAAGAGACCTGTGAGGTGGCTGTCGTTGCGGTCGACGTAAACGAGTCCACGGTTAGGTTGCCAAAGCCATTTCCATCGAAGCCGCTAACAGCGCCTGTCGGGGTTGTCGCTGACACCCCCCAGCCCTCACACAGACAACCGGGCGCTGTAGCATCGTAAAAAGCACCGTCATCGAACTTGTAAGCCAGACCGGTATTGCCGCCGGCATTGACTGCGACGCTGCCGGTTGTGGTATTCAGCGCGCCAGTATCCTGGACACCCAGTGCGACCGTGCCCGCCGGGTTTATAATAGTGGCCGCTGCCTGAGCCAGACCGGTGCCGGTTAAGCCGGCCAGTAACGATGCGGCGATTGCGCCGCGTAAAAACAGTTTTGTCATTGTTGTTCTCCCCTACTCTTTTTATCAAGGCTAAAAAAGCATTTACGTTTCCGCTCGGCTATCCGCACGCGGGCTTCAGTGCAGTAAAGCGAGGCAATGAATATGCCAGTAATTTATAATCCATTGATTCCCATTTATTTTTTTCTAACGCGCCTTTCGACTACTTTGATTGTGTAAAAAAAACTGACACTGATTCGTGTGGTAGAGCCTCTCTTTGAGGGGTGTATATCAAAGCAGCCTGACACTGGGACGAAGGTGGGCGGGAGGAGGGGGACAGGGGCAACTATCGCAATAGGTAGCCCCACAGTTGCAATGCCGCCGGCTCCCCCGGAGCAACGGCATTAATGACGTAACTCAGAAGATCAGAGCTTGGATAGCATCGTAATGTTCTGCGCTTCGACCATCGCGTTGATTGCCGGCAGGCTGCGGTCCAGCAGTTGTTCGAGCGCCGCAATCTCCTGATCAATCTGCGCTGACACCTCGAGCCTGTAGGCCTCCGCCTCGTCGGTCGGACGAAAGTCCCCTGCGGAGGCGTGGGTCGCGAGATAGGCCAGGCGATTATTGAGCTTGATGCCAAAATTCAGCGGATCCTGATACGCCTCGTTGCGTGTTTCGTGAAGGTTGTTCTCTATCACGGTGATCTCCTCGTCGAGGGTTGTCAGCGCTGTAAGGATAGACTCGGCCTCGGGATAATCCTCAAGCTTGGCCTGCATGTAGTTCAAATCCGTCCGCAATTTCCGAATATCAATGACGGCCTGATGCGCCTCGGAAAGCTTGTCCCGCACCGCGATCAGGAAATCGAACTGCGCCTCCAGATCCTCCTGAGAACTGTGAACCCGCGGGTCTTTCAGTATCTCAAATGTCTGATCTACGCTCTTCCCATTGACGGTGAGTCTTGCGGTGTAGGTTCCCGGGACTGCTTTGGGGCCGTCCGTATTTGCGGAGTAGAGGATAAGCCCCTCAAAGGATACGGCGTCGGGATAGCGCATGTCCCAGACAAAAAGATTGGCGCCTTCGCTGGCTTCCAGTTTGAGACCCTCTTTGTCCCCATTGCTCTCCTCGTCTTCGGCATCCGTCGAGAAGCGCTTGATCACCGTGCCGTCACTTTCCAGAAATTCCAGGCTGACGACATCGGACTCTTGGGGTGCAGTATTCAGGTAGTAATACAGCAGCACCCCCGGCGCATGATTCTCACCTTCAAGCAGGGGATCTCGCTTGCCTCGGCCGCTCTGGTGAAGTCGATAACTCGGTTTGGGCGCATACAGATAGAAATCGGCATTCGCTACGCTGCTATCGAGTTGATGAAGCGGCGATAGATCGTCGATGATCCAGAAACTGCGCCCCTGCGTCGCGACGATCAGGTTGCGATCGCGCACCTGCAGGTCGGTGATCGGGACCTCGGGGAGATTTAACTGGAATGTCTGCCAGCTCTTCCCATCATCGAAAGACACATACATGCCGTATTCCGTGCCGGCGTATAAGAGACCCGCTCGCTCCGGATCCGCGCGTACCACGCGCGTAAAGTGCAGGGGTGCTATGCCTTTGGTGATCTTCGTCCAGCTTTTACCGTAGTTTGTGGTCTTGTAAAGGTACGGTGCAAAGTCGCCCGATTTGTACATGGTGCCTGCTACATAGGCACCGCCTGGTTGAGTGGGGTGTATGTCAATGGAGTTCCACATCAACATTTCTGGTGCGTCGGGTGGCGTCACGTCCTCCCAGTTTTCGCCGCCGTCACGGGTCATATGGATAAGACCATCGTCTGAACCGGTCCAGAGCACGCCCTTCTCGTAGGGACTCTCATTGGCCGTCAGGATGTTGGCGTAAAACTCCACCCCGGTGTTGTCCTGGGTGATCGGCCCGCCGGAGGAAACCAGCGTTTCGGGAATGGCGCGGGTCAGATCGGGACTGATCGTCTGCCAGCTCTGCCCCTCATTGCTCGTTACGTGCACCCGATGTGAAAAGGCATATAACTTGTCGGAATCGTGATGCGAAAAGAACGTCGGAAAATTCCAGTTGAAGCGGTATTTCATCACTTCCACACCGGACCCTGCAGGATTCAATGGCCAGACGTTGATTGCACGCTCTTGATTGTTTTCGTGGTTGAGGCGGTTCATGTAGCCTTTATAGGTGCCGCCATAAACAATGTCATTATTGTCCGGATCAATGGCGTGATAGGCGCTCTCTCCGCCGGCCGTCACTTCCCAGTCGCGCTCGGTAATTGCCACACCGTCAGTACGATGGAGAATCCGGATAGAGCTGTTGTCCTGCTGCGCACCATAAATGCGGTAGGGAAAGTGATCATCGGTCGCGATACGGTAAAACTGTGCCGTGGGCTGGTTGTGGTAGGTGGTCCAGCTATCGCCTGCATCGGTGGAAATCTGCGCGCCACCGTCATCAGCGATGATCATGCGATCGTTGTCTTCAGGGTCGATCCACAGGTCGTGATGGTCACCGTGGGGAGCACGGTGCAGGCTGAAGGTCTTTCCGCCGTCGGTGGATCTGGCGTAGGACACGTTCATGACATACACCTTATTCTCGTCCTGGGAGTCCGCGATGATGCGGCTGTAGTACCAGGCCCGAGAGCGCAGCGCGCGGTCACTGTTCACCTTTTCCCAGCTCTCGCCGGCGTCATCAGAACGAAAGACGCCGCCGTCTTCCGCTTCGATAATCGCCCATACGCGCTCGGGATTTGCGGGAGACACGGTCACCCCGATAATGCCCCGCGGGGCCGCGGGCATATTGGGCAGGTCCGTAAGTTTTTTCCAGGTCTCGCCGGAGTCGGTGCTCTTCCACAGGTCAGAGCCGGGGCCGCCGCTGGATAGACTGTAGGGGGTGCGATGCACGTTCCAGGTGCTTGCGTAAAGGATGCGCGGGTTGCCCGGATCAAAGGTGAGATCCACGGCGCCGGCGTCTTCATTGGCAAAAAGCACCTTGTCCCAGCTGGCTCCGCCATCGGTGCTCTTGTAGACGCCTCTTGCGTTGCTCGCTTGCCAGAGATCGCCCATGGCCGCGACGTAAACGGTGTCGGGATCCGTAGGATGGATGCGGATTCGGCCAATATGCCGGGTGTCTTTCAGACCCACAAACGTCCAGCTCTTGCCGGCATCGGTAGACTTCCAGACGCCGAAGTTTGAGGACACATTGCCGCGGATAGTTTTTTCGCCAAGTCCTACATAGATGACATTCGGATCCGACTCGGAGACTGCAACTGAGCCCACGGAACCGCCAAAGTAGCCGTCAGAGACGTTCTCCCATTTACTGCCCCCGTCGCGGGTTTTCCAGAGTCCGCCACCGACGGAACCGAAGTAATAGGTGTCGCGATCCCCGGGGATACCTGTCACCGTGCCGGAGCGCCCTCCGCGATAGGGGCCCACGAGTCGGTAGGCCATCGCATCGAAGAGTTCGCTTTCGTAGCCTACAGTCGACTGGGCCTGGGTTTGCAGGGACATTAGCAGCAAGGCAGGCAGGACGGCTGCCAGAAGAACTTTTTGCAGTACGTTCACAAGGACACACCCTTCGCAATTGAAATAGAGAATGCCGCTACCGTAAGTCAATAGTTCGACCAGTTCAAACGCTTCTCAGTCGATAGACTTCTGCAATCAGCCGAGCTCAGGAGAAATGTAGGTTCGCGATCCGTATCCAGGGAAAATCAGTGCCACCCAGATCCAGATGTTCGCTGGAAATACTGACGATGTCCTTGAGCATGCTCGCCATATTTCCCGAGATCATTGTCTCTGCCAGTGCATCAGCTTTGAGTCCTCGATCGATCAGGAAACTGTTTTTAATGACCCCGGAAAAATCGCCGTTGGCCGAGGGAACCCCCATGGACAGACGGTTCACCAGGGCGCCACGCGTGATGTCGCTAAGCAGTTCTTCCCGGGAAGTCTCTCCCCTGTCAATAGACCAGCCGGCACTGACCGGACGGTGCGCTATGCCGGTTTTGCGGCTGCCGTAAAAACTCGGCAGAAGGGTGGTCAACCTGCCGCTGTCAATCAGGGTTATAGGCTGCGCAATAAAAGCATCTGAGGTATACGGCGCCCTGCCGGGGGCATCAAAGCGACTGCGTATATTCAGTTGACTCGAGGCGATCATCTGTCCCACGTTTTCCCTGAAAACGGAGGACCCGGAAATCAGGGCGCTGTCAGATAGCTGGCCCACTAACCACTCCAGAAGATCCTCAACGGCGGTGGGGGCCAGGATGACATCGCCGAGAAATTTCTCCTTCAGTGTGCGCGTATGGATTTGCCGCTGCGTATCACGCAGCATCTCGCCAATTGCAAACAA